>JAAELC010000637.1 GCA_024227135.1 Gammaproteobacteria bacterium | reverse complement strand
TCTTCCGCAACAGATTGCCCGTGCGGGGTGAGTAGTTACCCTTGAAGATAACAGTCAGGATTTCAGTCGGTATCCTATACCACCCGATTCGCTGACCATCTCGAATTGATCGGTGTGGCCGGCAAGGGACTCGGTGGAACCGAGAAACAGATATCCCCCCGGATTAAGGATACGGGCCATCCGTTTCAATATGTCCTGCTTCTGGTTACCGGAAAAGTAGATCAGCACGTTGCGACAGAAAATGACATCAAACCGGCCGAGCAGTTCGTAACCCTTGGTTAGATTGAGTTCCCTGAAACTGACCCGTTTTTTGATCTCCGGCTTGACTTCGATGCCATCCCCCCGGACCGTGAAATGGCGGTTTCGTTTGCCGGAATCGAGTCCACGGGATGCCGCCATTCCGCTGTAGACACCTTTACGGGCCTCTTCCAACGCCATAGTAGAGATATCAGTAGCGATAATTTCCACCCGGGGGATCTGCCCTGACGGGCTCCGTACCTTGGTATCCTCGATAACCATGCTGAGGTTGTAGGGCTCCTGTCCGAAGGAACAGGCAGCCGACCATATTCTGATACGAAGCTTTCCTGTGGCGGCAAAAGCCGGCAGCACCCGGTCTTCAAGCAGCCTGAAATGCGCCGCATCCCTGAACCAGAATGTCTCATTGGTGGTCATGGCATCGATGATGCTGGTGCGTAATCTGGGATTTCTGCCTGTTTGCAGATGGATCATCAATTCCCCAACGCTGTTGATGTCATACATTCGCATCAACCCACTCAGCCGGCTGGTAACCAGGTACTCCTTACCTGCGCCCAGCACGATGCCACAGGCATCCTCAAGGAATGCCTGGAATTTTTTGAAATCCCCCCCTGAGAGAGTCAACTCGCTTGATACGCTCGTCTGCATGATCTATTAGGCTCGGATGAGTATCAGGCTGCCACAGAATCGGATTGGTCAGTATTGAGCCGTTCCAGAACCAGTTTCGCCAGTTCATTGGGCTCATACTTCGCGAGGAATTGATCGGCATTGACCCGCTCGACCATGCTCTGATTGAAAGTGCCACTCATGGAGGTGTGGAGCACGACATGGATCTCTGCCAGCGCTGGATCTCTGCGAATCTCAGCCGTGAAGGTGTATCCATCCATTGTGGGCATTTCCACATCTGATATCACCATAGCCAGACGATCCTTCAAAACCACTCCCTCCTTGAGCCAGGTACGCAATTGCTCAAGCGCCTGCTCTCCGTTCCTGCAGAGTATACACTCTACGCCCAGCTGATCCAGTACCCGCTTCACCTGGGCACGCGCTACCGACGAATCATCAACCACCATCACCTGCCGAGTATGCATCACCACATTCTGTTCATCGACAACACTCTCGGAAACATCATCTGTGCTGCCAAGTATTTCCATCAATACCTTCTCGACATCGATAATCTGAACCAGTTCACCATCGACATCCGTAACAGCGGTCATATAACTGTCTTCGGTGGGACCCTTAGGGGGTGAAAGAACCTCGTTCCAATATTTCTGGGTTATCCTATCCACAGATCCAACCAGAAACCCCTGAATTTTACGGTTAAATTCGGTTATTATTGTAAAGTTATCACTGCCGCTCATCAGAGAAACCCCGCCGATTGCCATGGAGAGATCGATAACGCTGATGGTTCTACCTCTGATATTGGTGATCCCTCTGACCGCAGGGTGAGACCCAGGGACCTGTATCAGATCGGGGCAGTGAATAATTTCCTTGACCTTGAACACATTGATTCCAAACCTTTGACTACTCGATAGTCGAAACAGAAGCAACTCAAGACGATTGTGTCCCGTTGCCTGAGTTCTTTGATCGACACCCTCCAAAATCCCCGCCATATTGGCTCTCCAGTTTTTCGCCACTTACCATTATTTGCCACCACTTGCCCGTTAGCGACTGCCTGCACCATAGCTTTAGGGCCTCGCTAATTAACAAGTATCGTAACTACTCCCCCCCGCGGGCAATCTGTTGCAGAAGACGCCGTAAAACCCTCCCTGCAGGCTTGGCTTTGGCATCCCTGCCAAAGACACTTCCTCCACAGACCGCCCATGCAGGGTAATCTCTGGGGGGCGAGCAGTAACCAAGCATCGGGAAATTGTGCTGTGTTCCGGTTCGGATTCAAGGTGTGGCAAGGGGCGTATACCTTTGCAAGGCAACCCTTTTCACATCGGTTTTCGCAACGCTATTCACAACGCTGAATCCGGGCCAGAAGACCGGCAAGACTGGATTTTTAGTTTTTTCCACGGCCCTTGGTCCGAGGAAGTTGCTCAATTCGGTCAGTCATTACCCATGACAACCATGGTATGGGTTTTGCTTCGAAAGATTGAAATACCTTTGAGGTAACTGAATCCAGTAATAATCCGGCAACTTTTTGCCGGTTTGACCTAAACGGGGCGTATTCATGCCGATTCGACTAATCAATTTTGTGTTGTGCTGCTTTTTCCTTCTGCCTCCTGCATGGGGATCTCCATTTCAATCCCATGAGAGTATCCGCGCTGCCGCACGCTCCCATGCGCTGGACATTCATGCCGGAGTCGATCATACCCTGGAGCTTAGAGTATCAGACCTGGACAAGCGGTTACGCCTTGGCAAGTGTGATACACCACTGGAAACTTTCTCGTCAGATTCAACCCGATTGAGATCCAAACTGACCGTGGGTGTCCGCTGTACCGACCAGCAGCCCTGGTCCATCTATGTCCCTGTTAACGTCAAGCTATTCAAAAAGGTACTGGTAGCAACCCGCAGCCTGTCCAGAGGAGCTGTCCTCAGTTCCGCGGATATAAAGTTGAAACAGATGGACATCACCCGCCTGCGTCGAGGCTATCTGGAGCAACCCCGACAAGTGGTGGGGAAGGCTCTGAAGCGATCCATCAGGCCTGACAGTATCCTGACACCAAATCTGCTGAGTTTCTCAGAGGTCATCAGTCGTGGCGCTCAGGTCACCATTCTGGGACAGATAGGTGGCATCAGTGTACGAATGGAAGGTAAAGCACTGGGCAATGGTACGACGGGTGAGCGGATTTTGGTGAGGAACATTAGTTCGAACCGCCGGATCGAAGCAACCGTCATGGCTCCGGGTATCGTCAAGGTGGCGCTGTGAGGTGATAACCCAATATGTAGTGATTGGAGGCGTCAGTTGACCACCCCCCAAAAATAATTTAAATATTTCACAATGTTATAGAATTTGTCCCTTTGTACCAAGCCTATTGACAGCATGTCTGCCTACCCCTGTAACCCACTAGACCGAATAAACGCTAAAGTTTGAAAAAAGGTAGTCGCTAATCGGGTAGAAGAGATTCCGTTTAAAGGTAGGTAATAATGATGAGCATCGAAATAGGTAGTTCGCTGAACGGTCAGATTCAGAGTGCCAGTGACAACAGCAAGGTCGCATCAGCAAAAGAACCGGGTTCCGAACGGGTTGCTGAAGCAAGTGGTTCGATTTCCGGAAAGGACAAATTCAGTATGACCTCCTCCGCCAGCCAGATGCAGGCTCTCACAGAGCAGGCGAGGGCGATGCCGGTAGTCGATGCCGACAAGGTCTCAGATGTCCAGCGGACAATGGCCACCACTGGCCTCGAGTTTGAACCCACCCAGGCAGCGGGCAACATGCTGGAACAGGAAAAAGCCCTCGCCATGCTTGAGCTACAGAATTGAGCACCATGCCACCTCCGGAGTCAACTCGGTCCACCCTCGCTATGATAATCTCTGCGGAGGTGGACACTGCACGCGCGCTTTTGGAAACTCTGACCCTGGAGCATCATGAACTGGTTCACGGAGATGCGCAGAAAATCAACACTGTCTCCGAGCGGAAGCTGGAACAGATGAAGCAGCTGCAACGCCTGTCTTCGGAGCGGAACCGCCACCTGTCCCAGCATGAAACTGCTTCCGGGAGCCAGTGTATCGAAGGGATGCTGGGGGCTATCGACGATGATGACAGGGTTCACGAAAACTGGAGGGAGCTGAAGGAACTGGTGTTGAACCTTCGGGAGAGCAATGAAATCAACGGTAGTATTGTAGCTCACGAACAACGCCAGGTTCAGCAAGCCCTGCATCTACTTACCGGCAGAACCCGGGACAACCTGACTTACGGTCCGGCTGGTGATACGTATTCCAATCAACAATCCCAGACACTGGCAATGGTCTGATCCGATTAACCACTCATAACCTAGCTCCCAGACTTTCATGTTTAAGGCACTACAAGAGGCCATTCAGAGTCCCCAGCAACCCTCATCGAAAAGGAATTCTGGGTACCAGGTACGAAACAGAGAGCAGATCATCCAGCTGCTCACCCAGGCCCACAGAGCCAGGCTTCTGTTCGATGTGGAGATTCCTGGCGGCAGATCCCACTACACCACGGCACTGCTGGGGATCCAGAAAAACAGTGATACAGTCACTCTGGACGAACTCACTCCCGCCGCCGGTCACAAACAACTGCTCAGTCGGCGTCAGATGACCCTTACCAGTAAGCTGGAAGGGGTTGCGCTCCGATTCAAGGTCAGTTTAGTCGAATCCAGCAAAGAGGACGGCGTAGCCCTCTATAAAGTCCGGTTGCCGGAATCTGTCTATTACATGCAACGAAGACAGTACTTCAGAATCGCTCTCACCGGTTGTCATGCCCCTTTCCAAGCTAAAAGTGATGGCGACTCGGAGGAACTACTGACAGGATATGTCACTGATTTATCATTGGAAGGTATTGGCATTATTCTCGAAGGGGAGAAGAACCTGAGTGCAGATACGACCCTGTCTAACTGTATTATCCAGCCGCCAGATCAAGGACGAATCCCTTTTTCACTGATCATCCGGCATTGCAAAATCAACGAAAAACGTCACAATACGCGGGTTGGGGGTTACTTTGATCAGATCGATCGATACTCTCAGCGTAAAATCGGCAAAATCATCACACAGCTGGAGCGGGAGCATGCACGGCGGTTGAGTGGCAATTAGTCGGGGAATTCCCCTTGGACAGTCAGATGTCCGCCCAACTCCCAGAGATTCTCAGGTACCCGCCTAATACTCCTACAATGTGATAGTGACAGGTTTAGTGAGTCTGTCAGTACTCATGGCATGGAGTGCCTCAAAAACGATGCTTGTTCCTCCCTTGAAAGGAGAGGCAGCATTACCAATGGGCGCTGACAAACCCATCCGGAGGCATCCCGTTGATTTCCGGCAGCCGCGGCGTTGCTGTGAGGCACCACGGGGATCCGAACCTGCCCATATCACACTGAATGAGTACTGGCCAACGGAAGCAAACGCATTTCCAAACCGGCCAGGGTACTGAAGAAACCATCAGTCGCCTGATCATCCGCCCTGTGAATAAATATCCCCGCCGCCCTGATAGTGGATAGGATTTTCGAGCCTGCGCCGATCAACCGAATCAGTATGGAGATACGCGCTATGTCCTCAGTAAAACAGCTATTCGACAGAAACATCGAATGGGCCAAACGAATCAAGTCCGAAGATCCCCAGTTTTTTAAGAAACTGGCGAAGCAGCAATCACCTGAATACCTCTGGATAGGTTGCTCGGACAGCCGGGTTCCCGCTAACGAAATCGTGGATTTGTTACCTGGAGATATTTTCGTCCATCGTAACGTGGCCAACCTGGTTATCCACACCGACCTCAATTGCCTTTCTGTCATTCACTACGCGGTGGAAGTGTTGAAAGTCCGTCACATCATCGTCTGTGGCCATTACGGGTGTGGGGGCGTTGCCGCAGCGATTCAAAACAGCAGTTATGGGTTGATCGACAACTGGTTAAGAAACATAAAGAACATTTACTATCGCAATCAGGAACAATTCTCTTCCTGTGTGGACGAAGAAGAACGAATCGACCTGCTCTGCGAATTCAACGTGGTGGAACAGGTTGCCAATGTCTGCCACACCACCATCGTTCAGGATGCCTGGAAGCGGGGACAGGACTTGACGGTACACGGCTGGATCTACAGCATTCTCGATGGGGTTCTTCGTGATCTGGAAGTGAATTTCAACGCTCCTGAACAGATACCCGAAGTCTATCGTTTCTACCCCGGTGGCGGGCGGCGATAGCAGTCCGGGCCATTGAATCAACAGCTGGCTCGAACCAACGGTTGCTATGCACTCGACCCAGTAAGGGTCTCGGAAATTATGTATCGTCCCATAATGCGCAGGGTATCAGCTCAGATTCAAGGCGCAGATGAAAGCGCATATCATAGATTATGCAACTGAATCTGCAACGCGGACGACGTCCATGGATGGACTGGATTCACGCGAGGCAGGATGCCGGTAGTGATAGCTGAGGTGAGAGACCAGCAGGATGGGATGATTCATTTTTTCCGCGGCCCTAACAACGCACCTTCAATGTCGCACTGAAGGTGCGTTCACCGGCCGATAAGCTGGATGCTTCCAATGCTCACAGGCCACGAGGGTGTTACACCAATGAACGTTCCCCTGCCACGTCGGGCTCACCCAGGTGTTTGAGGATCGATTCGCGGACTCCATCCCGCAGTTTGACCGCGCCACTCCATTCCGTATTGTCAGCTGCAATGGCCTGTTCCACGGTGATGCGCACCTTTCCCCGGCGTGGAAACCACTCTTGGTCACGCAGAATAGAACGCATTCCCCGGATAGTCACCGGCACCACGGGAACCTTCGCTTCCGCAGCGGCGGAAAAAGCTCCCATGTGAAATGGCAACAGACCGGGGGCCCTCCTGAAAGTGCCCTCAGGAAAGTACAGCATCGATTCACCCTGATGAAGCATCCAGGTGATGCGTCGAGCATCCTCGACTCCTCGCTTTCTGTCGAATCGCTCTACGAAAACCGCGCCGATTTTAGAAAGAAACTGCCGGGAAACAAATTGCTGTTCCAATTCCTGCTTGGCTACAAAGCCGAACTGAACCGGTAACGCGGCCACCAGTGCCACCCCGTCCAGATAGCTGGCATGATTTGCCACCAGCACTATCGAGCCATCCTGGGGAAGCTGCTCCAGCCCTTCCACTTCAAAGGGTATACCGGCAAGACGAAACAGCAGCCGCGCCCCTCCCCTCATCAGGCGCCAGGCACTTTTACCCTCCGGTGAAATGACCACGGATAACCAGACCAGGGGTGCCAGCAACCAGAACAAGGCATGGGCATAGAGGGCATAACCCCGATCCATCAGGTAACGATTCAGGCGCTTCAGGCGAGGCCCGAGAGAACTCAACATCAGCCGGGTGAACTGCAACCATACCGCCCTGGCCTGTCGACCGATCTCACCATTTTCGTAGAGTGCTTTTACAGCAGTGCGTCGAATCTTGCCGCTGGAAGTCTTCAGCACCGTGTAGGGGGGCGCCAGCACCACTTCATCGGGTGGCATACCCAGAAGATCGACCGCCAGGGACCGAATCTTCTCCCTTAACCCCTCCAGCGATGCAGCATCGGTTTCCCGGGTCTCGGCAACCACCACCACCCGTTCGGTCCCGGATGCCGGATCCAAACTGCCAAACATGGCAACACAGCCTTTTCGAATGCCTGGCAGTTCACCCGTGGCTTCTTCCACCTCATAAGGATAAATATTGCGCCCGCCCCGAATAATCAGATCTTTGACCCGACTGGTGAGATACAGATCCCCAGCGGCGATATAACCCAGATCCCCCGTGTTCAACCAATCGCCCTCGAGCAGAATCTGTGTGGCTTCGGGATTCTGGAAATAACCGGACGTGGCAGATGGTCCCTGGAACTGGACCCGCCCCTCCCTACGTTCCGGTAATTCCCTGCCTGCCGGATCAACCACCCGAAGCTGATAACCGGGTAGCGGTTGGCCGCAAGCAACAAATTCCAGCGCATCGGTGTCTGACACGCCAGCAAGCCGGGCCTCTCCCCGGGAAAGCAACGAGTCCCGTTGAACCCTTTCTATCAGGGGTTCTCTCCCCACCGGTGGAAATGCCAACCCTACTGCAGCCTCCGCCAGTCCATAGACGGGTGCGGGGCTGTTCTGCCGGAAACCGAAAGGCCCGAATCGAGCGCTGAACTTCTTCAGTGTGTTGGGGCTCACCGGTTCCGCGCCGTTGAAGGCCAGCCGCCAGCTTTTCAGATCCAGACCTTCAATATCCTCATCCAGTATTTTGGTCAGACAGAGCTCGTATGCAAAATTGGGGGCGGCAGAGAGCGTGGCACGATGGTGATGGATACTCCAGAGCCAACGACTGGGGTGGGCCAGGAAGGAAAGCGGCGACATGAGCACCATCGGCATGGCAAAGTAGAGGCTCCCCAACCAGGCACCGATCAATCCCATGTCGTGATAGAGGGGTAGCCAGCTGACGAAGACATCCCTGGAATCCACCTGTATCGCCTCTCCCATGGCGCGGATATTGGCCAGCAGGTTTCCATGGGTCAGTACCACCCCCTTTGGCTGGCCCGTGCTGCCGGATGTGTACTGCAGGAATGCAATATCCCCCGATTCTGCCGGTACGGGCCTGAACGATCTGGCGTCAATCGTCAGCTCCTCGAAGGTGACCACCTCTGCCAGTGTCTCGACCTGAGCTCGCAACAGGTTTGCCACTACCCGGGCTTCCGACATCGTAATCAGCAATGTCGTCCTGGCGTTTTCGAGAATCCGGGCATGCCGATTGAGGTGATCCTCCAATTGGGAGGGGCGGGCCGGTGGGTAGATAGGAACAGGGATGCCTCCGGCCAGGAGGATACCGAAAAAACTGTTCAGATAATCTTTGCCGGTGGGTAGCATGATAGCGACAGTATTGCCGGGAGAAAGCCCTTTGGACTGCAAACCGGCAGCAATTGCATGAGCACCCGCTGCCAGATCCCCGTAGGTGATCTCCTCGGGACTATCCCCCTCCCCGTAAAGATATACATGAACACGGTCGGGGTGAGCTGCCAGATGCCAGTCCAGAGCGTCAACCAGGGTCTCCGCCTTATCGGGCCACCCTTCCACCACCTCCTGCGTCACCGGACTTATTTCCTGGACGGGGGATATCTTAGCCGACGACGGACCTGCAGCCTGAACTGCTTCATAGAGATCCCTTGGTGTCTCAGCATGGGCCAGCAGCTGTTCGGACAAACTGACAGCAAAGGCACGCTCTATCCGAAGGATCAACTCGACCCGGGAGAGGCTGTCGAATCCCAGCTCCCGATCCAGTGCACTGTCCATGGTTACCCTGAGCTGCTGGGAACTGCCGGGATGCAGCTCGGTTGCAAGCGTCCGGATGATGGAAAGCAATTGCCCTGCCGCGTCCACGGCGGAACCACCTGCTGCAGGATCAATCGACTGGGAATCTGAACTACTCAACGTAAGCTCCCCTCGGCAAAATGGTGCGTGTGTTAAAAATCCTGGCGGTGGTACCCGGAAAAAACGGGGCCGAATTCATGAGTGATAAGGTACTCAATGGGAATACTCCTGAGTCGAAGGGCTAACCTGGATGAATCACCCAGGCGATTGAAAAAGGTCCTGGCTGATGGCCATCCGAATTATTGTAACTGCTATTAAAATACCAGGTGTCTCCGGGCAGGCCCAAGCGCATCATCCCACTCCCGGTGACCTGTCCGATTTCAGTGGTCGATAATGGGGCATCATCCTGTTCCTGATTACCGGACACGTCAACCAGTAAGCCCGCGATAAGGTGGTTATTGAGGGGGTATCAATCAGTTAACCAGGTCCGACAGACCGCTGAATCCCGACAGCGCCTCCGGATTCGCCAGACTCTCCTTGTTCTTTACCGGGCGGCCATGAATCACTTCACGCACAGCCAGTTCGACGATCTTGCCGCTTTTCGTACGCGGGATATCAGCCACCTGCAGCACCTTGGCAGGTACGTGGCGGGGACTGGTCTTGCTGCGGATCTGCTGCCGGATACGATCGATCATCACCTCATCGAGACTCAGCCCGTCGCGCAGTTTGACAAAAAGCACCACACGAACGTCATTCTCCCATTCCTGACCGACGACAATGGATTCCATGACCTCGTCGATCTTCTCGACCTGGCGGTATATCTCCGCCGTACCGATGCGCACACCCCCGGGATTCAGGGTGGCATCCGAGCGGCCATAGATGATCATCCCATTGTGCCCGGTCAGCTCAACAAAATCACCATGGCACCATATACCGGGAAAACGATCGAAGTAGGCCTCGTGATAGCGCTTGTCTTCCGGGTCATTCCAGAAACCGATGGGCATCGGCGGAAAAGGCCGGGTACAGACCAATTCCCCTTTTTCACCTCGAACCGGCTGACCGTCGTCATCATAGACATCCACCGCCATACCCAATCCACGGCACTGTAACTCGCCAGCCCAGACTGGCAGACCGGGACATCCCAGAGCGAAACAGGAAACGATATCGGTCCCCCCGGAAATCGACGCCAGCAGAAGGTCCGGCTTGAGGTGTTGGTAAACGTATCGGAATCCATCCGGTGCCAGCGGACTGCCGGTGGAAAACAGGCTGCGAAGTTCGGTTAGCCGGTGGGTGGAGCGGGGATCGAGCTGGAATTTACCACAGGCCTCGATAAATTTTGCCGAGGTTCCGAACTGGGTCATTTTTTCTGCATCGGCCAGATCGAACAGTACCTGCTTACCGGCTGCAAAAGGACTGCCATCATACAACAGCAGGGTAGCTCCGGAAGCCAGGCCGGAAGCCAGCCAGTTCCACATCATCCAGCCGCAGGTGGTGAAGTAGAATAACCGATCTCCCGACCTGATATCCCCGTGTAACTGGTGCTCCTTGAGATGCTGGATCAGGGTACCACCGGCAGAATGCAGGATACACTTGGGAATACCCGTTGTTCCCGAGGAAAACATGATGAACAGGGGGTGGGCGAAGGGGTATCTTTGAAACTCGATTTCCATTACCGGAAACCCATCGAGAAAACCATCCCAGGATATGGACCCGGGGATATCGGGACCCAGACCGTCACACCCGGCATAGTGTACGACAACCGTACGCTCCAGACTCTCGAGCCGCGAGGAGACCTCCCTGTTTTTCGGCATGCAGTCGATGATACGACCGTTATAATGGTACCCGTCCACGCAAAAGAGGACTTTGGGTGCGATCTGACCGAACCGGTCTAAAACCCCTTCCACACCAAAATCCGGAGAAGCGGATGACCATATTGCACCCAGGGAAGTCGCTGCCAGCATGGCGATCACCGCCTCCGGCATATTGGGCAGATAGCCTGCCACCCGGTCTCCTTTCTTGACGCCTGCCTCGATCAGCGCCTGGCGACAACGGGAGACCAGTCGATAGAGTTCAGCATGACTGATACGTCGCCGAACATGCTCTTCGCCCCAGAATACCAACGCATCAGTATCATCCCTGCGCCGCAGCAGGTTCTCGGCGAAATTCAGACTACCCCCGGGGAACCACCGCGCACCGGGCATTTGATCGAGATGCTCAACGATTGATTCCCCTTTGTGCCCGATAATCCCGCAATAGTCCCAGACCAGGGACCAGAAGGCCGGAATATCCTCAACCGACCACTTCCACAATTCATCGTAGGTCTCAAAAGGCCTGCCCGCGCAACGGGAGGCTTCTTTCATGAAGATGCTGAGATGAGTATCAGCAATCTGCCGGGCAGTCGGTTGCCAGAGTGGCGACGGGTGCATATTCAGACTCTCCTGTTAACGCGGACTGCCCTCGCAGTGTCTTGCAGCTTCCAGCTTTGTCCTCTGAGACAAACCACACAGGAAGCTTTCTCCCAAACCGACAGATGCGGGGCAGGAAGACAGCCGGCTTCAGTTCAAAGACCATCCAACATCCGCCAGTAAACCTTGACCGGGCCGGTGTCCGGGAGCCTGCTGGACTTGGGGATCCGTAGCAGGGGATAGCGCAATCGTGGCAGGTATATCCATCGATTGAGACAGATCCCGGATTCCATTAAAAGCAATCGATTGAGAAACCCGGACAGATTACCGCTCTCGCCAATCCTCACTTTCCTGGACCATTGTACTCCGCGTGCAACCTGCTGGCACGACGGCAGACCCTGAAAGTTTTACTCCCGAATACCAGAGCCATCCTCACCCTTACCCGTCTTGCCATCAAACCTCACGACAATCCGCAGCCCGGGACTGTTGTCCTGGAGCAGAATGGTGGCACTATGAAGTTCCATCACCGCTCTTACCAGGCTCAATCCCAGCCCGTTACCCTGAGTGGTGCGACTGCTGTCGGCACGGAAAAAGCGTTGGAAGACCCGTTCTCGAAGAGTCGCTGGTATACCGGGCCCGGAATCCGAAACAACAGCGGTTGGAATACCCTCTGGCATCGAGACGTACAATCCCACCCGCCCCCCTTCAGGGGTATACTTGACGGCGTTGTCCATCAGATTGACCAGAACCTGGAACAGCATGTCCCGGTCCCCGCTGACCAGCAGACTCCCTGTCGCCTCGACGACCAGCTGCTGGTTCTTTTCCGCGGTCAGAGGCTCATAGAGTTCTCCCACATCCACCGCCAACTGCACCAGATCCAGTGATCCGAAGGCACTGCGGCGATCCCTGGACTCTATTCGGGCAATGCGCAGCAGGGTATTGAAAGTAGTCAACAACCCGGCAACCTCTTCGTTCGCCTGTTCAACGGCAAGACGCGCCTGGGCAGGCCCTTCCGTGCGGGCGATTTCCAGTCGGTTCTGCAATCGAGCAAGAGGAGTACGCAAATCATGGGCGATATTGTCAGAAACCTGCCTCACTGCTGTCATCAATCCTTCGATTCTCTCCAGCATCTGGTTCAGGTTGCCGGCCAGCTGATCAAAATCATCGCCGTTACCGTTTGTGGGAACACGCCGGGATAAATCCCCCTCCATGATCTCTCGCCCGGTCTGGTTGAATGCCTCTATCCGGCGCATCACACCGACACTCATCATCAAGCCGATACCCAATGCAAGACCGATGGTTATCGCCAGCCCCCATGCCAGGGCATTCAGGATGAGGCGCCGCATGGCCTCCAGCTCTCGCACGTCCCGTCCGACCAGGAGGTGCAACCCCCCTCGCAACAGAAAAGTACGGGCTCGTGCCAGGTGCTCTTCCGACTTATCCCGTCCCCAGTCCCGCAATCGAAAATCCGTCCACCCATCCACAGTGCTCGGTGCCTCGGGCCAGTGACTGAGATTACCCACGATAGGCGTGTATTCATCGTCTGTGAGCAGATAGACGGCAGCGCCGTTCGGATCACGGGACACCCGATCCACGATGGTGGCCGAAAGTCCTTCCAGACCCCGGCGCCGGTACTGCTCCGCCAGCCCCCGAATCTCCGCCTCGATGGTTTCGTCTATCTGGCGGTCCATGAGCCCGGCGGTTGCCCAGTAAATGAATCCAAACAAAACCACCACTGATGCCATAGAAAGGGCCGTATAAAGCAACGCCAGGCGAAAGGTAGAGCTGCGCAACAGTCTGGGAACCTGTCGAACAATGGCCGGCTTTGGAGCATCAGTGTCTGCTTGTCCCCTACTCACGATCACCTCTTACTCAACCAGGATTCCCCTGTTCGTCTCACTTCCCCCCCTTCATCTCCCTGTGGCGACCGCCAGGGATGGCGGAAGTGCCGTTTTTGCAGGAGCTACAAATCGGCCGACCGCCAGGGATGGCGGAAGTGCCGTTTTTGCAGGAGCTACAAATCGGCCGACCGCCAGGGAGGGTGGAAGTGCCACCCGCTAGTTGCTGTCACTGATCATGTATCCGGATCCACGCAATGTACGCAAAAGAGTCAGATCATAATCCCGATCGATTTTTCCACGCAGCCGGCTGATATGAACATCGATCACGTTGGTCTGGGGATCGAAATGGTAGTCCCATACGTTTTCCAGCAACATGGTTCGTGTAACCACCTGTCCGGCGTGACGCATCAGGTATTCCAACAGCCGGAATTCCCGTGGCTGCAGCTGAATCTCTTTGCCCCTGCGGCTGACTTTGCGGGCCAGCAGGTCCATCTCCAGGTCGGCAACCTGCAGCTGTGTCTCAGGCGCATCAACGGCACCTCGGCGCAACAGGGCTTCGAGCCGGGCATGCAGTTCTGCAAATGCAAAGGGCTTGACCAGATAGTCATCACCCCCTGCACGAAGCCCTTCGACCCGGTCATCAACTTCACCTAGTGCGCTTAGAATGAGCACCGGCGTATGATCGCCGGAGGCGCGCAGCGTGCGCACTATCCCCAGTCCATCCAGATTTGGCAGCATACGATCCACGATGAGGGCATCGTACTCCGCGCTGGCTGCCATGAGCAGACCCTCCTTACCATCCTGGGAACAGTCCACTACAGCCCCTGTCTCATTGAGGGCTTTCTTCAGGTAACTGACGACATGGCTGTCGTCTTCGATCAGGAGTATGCGCATTTCGATACCGATCAGACAATTTTCCGATTCGGAAGTGCCCTTCGTCTGGGTGACTGTAAACCTGAGACCGCAGAGAACCCCTTCAATGCCATGGGCTCTCTACAATCTCAGTAGTAATCACCAGTAAAAAGCAGTGCCTTGGTTTTTCGGCAATTCACTTCTGAGCGGGTCTGCTTCAAAACCACCGATCCTATGCGGTCAGCTCTACTGCCACGAACATGGATCTACCGTCTTTCAGGACGCGCAGCAACAGCATCCGATCACCGTCCTGCAACGCTTTCCTTACCCGGCTTACAGCTTCAGCGGGACTGCTTACCTCTTGTTGACCCACCATGGTGATCAAGCTTCCCGGGCGAATACCCGCTTTCTCCGCTGCACTTCCCTTTTCCACCCGCGCAATCAGAACACCACGGGTATCCTTATGGAGATTCTGCTCCTTCAACGTGTCGGGAGTAAGCGGTGCCAGATACAATCCTAGGCGAGGCTCTGTACCCTTACCCCCTGCATTCTCGACTGCGGACACTGTCTGATCAGAAGGCATCGCACCAATAATCATGTCGATACTCTGCCTGGAGCCTTTTCGCTGCACCGACAAGTCAACCCGGGCTTCCGGCCGGGTGTCAGCAATCATTTTTGGTAGATCTTTCATCACGTTAACCGGACGACCATCCACTGCCAGGATCAAATCACCCACCTTCAACCCGGCCTTGGCAGCCGGACTTTTTTCCATCACTTCCGCCACCAGTGCTCCCTGCTGATTCTCACGACCCAATGCAGTGGCAATGTCGTCAGTTACCGACTGAATCTGGACACCTAACCAGCCACGTTCCACCCTGCCATGCTCCTTGAGCGCAGCAATAACACCTTTCACCGTGGAAGAGGGGATGGCAAAACCAATACCCACACTACCACCACTGGGGGAGTAAATAGCCGTATTGACGCCAATCACACGCCCCGCAGGGTTGAACAAGGGGCCGCCGGAATTCCCCCGATTTATCGGCGCGTCGATCTGCAGATAGTCGTCATAAGGGCCGGATTGTATATCTCTTCCCCGGGCAGATATGATCCCGGCGCTCACCGACCCCCCAAGCCCGAATGGATTACCCACAGCCAGCACCCAGTCACCAACCCTGGCTTCATCGGAACCACCAAGCTCCACAAAAGGAAAGGGCTTTTTCCCTGCTATTTTCAACAGTGCCAGATCTGTCTTTGGATCGGCTCCCTTCACTTTTGCGCTGTACCGGGCTCCATTGTGCAACCGCACCTCGACTTCCTCAGCTCCCGCCACCACATGGTGATTGGTCACGATGTAACCTTCGGGGTCGACAATGAACCCGGATCCATGTCCCACCCGGCCAGGGGATTCACCAAAGCCTGGAGATCGTTGGGACTTTTCGTCGAAATATCGTCGAAAAAACTCACCAAAAGGACCATCCTGCGGGAAGTCCTCCTGCTTCTCGCTGCGTGGCACAGCATTTCCACCACTGGATGCCACGGTGACGTTGACAACAGCCGGTGTCACCCTTTCAGCGATATCTGCGAAGTTAGGCATACTGACAGAGGTCGACCCCTGGAACGTAATGGGTGAAGAGAGGGTGGCCATCGCCTGATTTGTGGGGCCAAGCACAACCCCTCCCATGGCCACTGCCACAGCACCGGCAATCACACCGGTTATAAATCGCTTGCGACCGTAGCGTAATTGTTGTCTGCCGATTGGCGCTTGAGTCCCTGTGTTAGAACCATTCATGATCTCACTCCTGTCATCTGGATAGCTTTGGGTAAGTGCACGCCTGACGACGGCGTGTACAGTAAACCCGTCATGGGTATACCCGTACTCTAAGCAACGGCTCATTACCAGAGGCTTTCCTGAACATTACCAAAAGTTAAGAATTCCAGATGCCTGACCTGGCCATCGTCACGAGAATCCCCTCAACGTAGCACTGCTGGATTAAGGGTTCCCTCAGGCAACAATATTGCGATCTGGAACCATACCAACTCGTTCAGATTCCCAGGGGAGAGCTTGCTGGCGGGATTCTGAACCCGACAATGGGAGGTTACTGACTCAGCTTCGGATGACAGGCGGAAGTTTGACGATCAGGGGATCGGATGGAGGATCCCGGACTGAGCTGCACCGACCTGGTGTGGTGCCGCTTTCGATGGGTTATTGCAGGGTTTTCCGACTAAGGGGTGCCGTTGGATTGAGGGCACAGGCACCACGGGCGATGAGGGGGTGCAGACTGAAGCGGCTCCAGAAATCCGAAGAACGGACGGGACGAGTGCTTTTCAACGCACCGGGTGGGTGCGTCAGAAAAGCCCACTTTCAGATCAATCGTTATCTTCTTCCTGCTCGGCTTTGGTCAGATAGTAGACCAGATTACTGAAACGGACTTGGTCCGGCTTTTCAAACACGGGGTCATCGTGACTGGGCAAATTGGCTTCAATCTCAGCCCAGTCCTCTTTGGTCAGCCGCGCATCCAGCAACGGGAAGACTTCGCTTTCTTCCAGATTGAGATGCAGCCGCTGTAACGCAACAAATTCTCTACCCTGGGTCTCAAGCTCCGCACGAGACATGACACCGTCATGGAGAATGCTCTCCAGTGACATCCGGAATTTGTGGGTGGCAGCCGTCAGTTTCCCATGCTGGCTCAGCAACCGCTCCAAAACATGGGACTGATCGTCCAGACGTTTGATACCGACTTCGTAGATACGATCCTCAAAGGGATGATGTCCCTGGTCCGCATAGGTCTCGAGATACTCCAGCAACTCGATTTTCAGATCAAAGTTGGACTCCCGGCCAGCACAAAAATGGTCCAGTTGACTGGAAAGAAGGGACAAGACCTTGTCCAGATTTTTATGATCCTCGTGCAACTTTTCGAGCAGTTCGTGCATTACCCCTCCGGCATATCTCTGTTAGGCGACTAATTATCACATCAATTTGCTCATGCCCAAAATTTTTCTTATTCGATCCTTCCCGCCCCCTGAGATCAGGCGAATCGGTGCCCCCTGCTCCTGTGACATTCAGGGCTAAAGCCTCCGCTGATATAACAATTTGCCATCCGTGGAGGCCGAACACGGCCATTCAACGGGTTTCATCGCGCCGAAACAACCGCCATACCCAGCCCTGGGCGCGTACCTGACCGGTCAATACATAGCAAAGCGCATTGTCGTTTTGAAGCGTCCATTCCATTCGGTCACGTGCAGACAACCTGCCGCACATCAACAACTTATCACCCACCTTCAACCTGCAATCATCAGCAGGCAGTGTCACCCGGGTACCCTTGCTCAACTTCAACAACGGAATACAAGGCAGTATCTGATCACGCTCACGGTGATCCCGAAGTAAATCCCCCAGTTCGATGGCATTGCCGGCCTCCAGGGCTTCAGTTACTGCCAGCGCCTGCTCTTCGTTGATCTCCACTTCCCAAACCTCTGGAACTTCATCTTGTACGAAGGCGATAATCCGGCTGATCAGCTCACAGGCCCATTGATCGTCTTCATAGAGTGCAAGACTCATAAATTCGTAGAGCAGCGGCGTTCCCAGCAGCACCCGGATTCTGTTGGCAATCACCGAGCTTGGATGCATCACGATATCCGCATTCACCGCATTGAATATCTCGGTATTATCCAGGTGATTCTGCCTGGCAATCACAAACAGGTCCGAATTAAGCTGTCGGGCGGTCATGATAATCGACAGATTATTAGCATCATTTCGCGTGCCTGCTACCAGACCTGCTGCGGTTCGGATCCCCGCTTCCTCCAGGGTCACGGCTTCGGTACCACGCCCTTTCACAGTCCCTTCCGGGGCACCGGTTTCCTCGGGTTCCGCTTCGATAACTACAGTCTCTATGTTCTCGTCGAGGAGACGGTGGTAAATGGCCCCACCAAACCGACCAAAGCCACAGACGATCCACCCACCGTCCAGTGGCGGATAGATAGGATCTTCCAACTTCTGGTGACGCATACCGGTGAGCCATTCATGGAGCAGATGAAGACCCGGATTCTGTAACGCCGTCGACAGATGCCGTGCAAACTTATCATAGGGATCGACAATATGATCGGTGCCGAAAGAGGCCATGTTGTCCTCCACATCGTGAGAATCAGCGCGACAGATAACCTTGATATCCGGGTGCAACAACTTGGCGGCAATCGCAATTTTCAAATTGACTTCGTTGACATTGGTCAGTGCTACCACACCCTTGCATTTCCGGTGTTTCAACCCCGCCTCCAGCAGATGCACCGGTCTGGCTGCGTCGCCGTGCAGCGCCGGCACGTACTGGCGCAGATTCTGAAGTTTGAGCATATTGACCCGTTGGGCATCAATGTCGACAGCCACCACATTCTGATCTCTGTCGGTGAGTGCCTGAACCAGGGCGGTCCCAGTCTGGCCGTAACCACATACCAGATAAAACGGTTCCCGCTGCCGTCTGATACGGCGGGCAAAAAACAGCTCGTTCACCGCGTGCTGAAAAGTATGATCCTGCACCAGAGCCAGGATGTTACCGATGGCATAGACCCATACCACCACCGTCATGTAGAGCGAGAAGGTCACCCACAGTCGCTGACCTTCGGTAAACTCGTAGGGAATCTCCCCGAATCCGATGGTAGTGGACATAAAGCTGACGAAATAGAAGGCATGAAAAAAATCCATGCGCCAGGGCTCTCCCGCTGCATCCTGCCCGGGAATCAGGACCAGACCGAGTACAGCGATGGAATACGCAGAGACCAGCGTAATCAACGGCCAGCGCATGCGCCGGAATATCAGGAAAAAGATATTATCCATTGAAACCGGTCCGCCCGCTGGTCAGCGTCTCAGCATCACTGTCTCTATAACCAGCAGTACCACCGAAACCACGTTGGCGAGCATCGCCCCACCAGACAAGGAAACGATACTGGAGGTTATCGCGGGTGTCAGCCCGGTGCCGCTGATATGCTCTGCCACCCCCCAGACCAGCGCAGCCGCAAACAACTGGAGCACAGCCACCAGGCTGGTTGCCAGGAGCACGGCCCCCATCTGGGTGCGATCTCCGAATTTGAGAATAGTAGCGATTACATTCACCACTACCGCGGCGAACAACTCGTAGACATGGTGATGATCAGGATTGTCCAGCTCCCCGAGAAAAAATCCGAAATTGAGTGTCAATGCCAATACGATGAAGAAGCCAAAAGCTACTTTTTCCGGGTTCATGGTCAACTCCTGTGTAGATCCGGACCCGCCGGTACTCTGCTGCGCTATTGAGGTAATGAATCGCTTCCCCGGTGAATGATACGCCAAACAGTTTGAATTTCTATTCGAACATCATCCTCTCAAGTGAAGGTCCCACCACCGACTCGGCCGAGCGTTTGATATCGTGAGCTGTGGGATAGAGTAAAAACTATCTGTTTGGGTCATTTCAGGGTTCAGCCGGTGAACCGGTTCCACGAAAAATCAACGAAACTCCCACACCAGGGGCGCCAGAATCACCGTAATCGCTCCTACCAGAAACGTCAGGGGCAGGCCTATGCGAACGAAATCTCCGAACCTGTAACCACCGGCGTTGTACACCATGAGATTTGTCTGATAGCCGATTGGAGTGGCAAAACTAGCGGATGCCGCAATCATGATTGTGACTGCGAAAGGTATCACGCTGACCTGCATAGTCTCCGCCGCAGAGACTGCAATGGGGAATACCAGTACAGCCGCAACGTTGTTGGTCGCCAGAGCGGTAAACAGTGCGGTTACCAGGAATACCAGGCCGAGCGTCAACCAGGGATCGCCCTGTGCCATAGTGATCAGATTTCCCGCAATAAACTGGGCCGCCCCCGTTTTATCCAGCGCCACTCCGATACCGAATGAGGCTGCAATAACCACCAGGATCTGCCAGTCAGGTGCCCGCCTGGCCACCTGACTGCTGGTGCATCCCGCGGCAATCATCAGGCCAGACGCTACCAGCGCTGCTTCGAGCATTCCAAGCCATCCCGTAGCGACGGAAACCACCATGAGCCCCACGATACAAAGTGACCTCAATGCACCTTCATGGTGCAAGGGATGGGAATCCCCCAAGGCACTGACGAGAAAAAAGTCCTGGGAATTTCGCTGCTGCTCCACGAATGAATGCTTGCTCTCCAGAAGCAGTGTGTCACCAGTACGCAGAATGATATCGCCGATTTTACTCTCGACTCTCTTACCGCTGCGCCCTAGCGCGATGATCACCGCGTTATAGCGGGTACGAAAGCGACCCTTTCGCACCGAATAACCGACCAGGGGACAACTGTCAGATACCACCGCTTCGACAAAGCAACGATCCCTCCTGGCCCCACCCAGCTTGAACAGTTGATCCGTAGCGGGAGTCAATCCACGTATCTTCTGCAGGTCGAGCACTGACTCCACGATACCAACAAACACCAGCCGGTCGCCGGCGCGCAAACGTGCGTAAGGTGGTACAGCGGGGATGACTTCGCCCTCACGCTCGATTTCCACCAGAAAGAGCCCCGGTAGCTGCCTCAGCCCCGCCTCTTCGATGCTCTTATCTGCTAAAGGACTCCCTGGCTCTACCAGCATTTCAACACTGTAGCGGCGCATTCCATCATAGCGATTCAATGCGGGCTTTCGGTCGGGCAGTAACCAGGATCCCACCAACAGTAGATAGATAATGACTGTCGCCACCACGGGTAAACCCAGCCACGCTAGTTCGAACATGCTGAGACCCTGGTCCAAAGTCTGATTGAGCATCCCGTTTACCACGAGATTGGTGCTGCTTCCAACAAGCGTACAGGTACCACCGGCAATGCTGGCAAAACTCAAAGGAATCATGAGGCGGGACAACACAAGTCGGTGTCGTCTTGACCAGTCCCAGACTGCTGGAATAAAGATAGCCACCACTGGTGTATTGTTCAGAAAGGCGCTCAACAAAGCGACCGGGAACATCAATCTGGACTGGGCATGGACAGTGGAACGGGGCTTTCCCAGAATGGACTGAACAATCCAGCTGACCGCCCCTGTTTCAGTTAGTCCGCTGACCACCACGTAGAGCGCTGCTACAGTCAGCATCCCCTCATTGGAAAAACCTGCCAGTGCTTCAAAAGGCTCTAGAATTCCGGAAATCAGCAGTAAAGTCAGCCCTGCGACCATAATGACGTCCGGTGCCACCCAGGTGAAAGCCAATAGTGCAAAGCAAAGACACACCACCCCAAGGCTGAACCATGCTTCCCAACCCATAGCTATCAGAATGCCGCTGTAAACCGTTTGAGAAAATCATCGTAGAGATCCGGCTCGAGTCGATTAATACCAGCCGCCGCTTTGCGTCCTCCACCAGTGGGAAACTGTCGGCACAGCTGATCCGCGCCTTCGGGATGGGACAGGGGTGCCCGTACGCTGACCAGAAAACCATCATCCGGCAATTGCGTGAGCAACGCATGGGCTCGATCCGGTGCCGACTGGGCGAGTTGATTGGCAAAGACACCACCAACCCGGCGCGCCCAGGGTGCCGCAGGCAGGCAGTAGACACCATGAGTATCAGTTTTCAGGGCGGGCTCAATAGAGGTGACCCTCACCATATCTTCCCTGTAACCGTTCTCCAGCAGACCGAAGGCCGGGTCATTGGCAACGAACTCCAGGGGGTCCTCATAAGATTGCATTGACCGAAAAAGCTGAACCGGCGGAATATGCAGGTCTTCAACCCTGGCGCCATAGCCGTTGTAATTGAGATAGATACCGAGATTGCGCAGGATACCGATTTGATCCTCTCTCAGGCCCAGAGGTTGCGCAGCGCGCCGGGCCGCGATATCGAAGTTGTCCCCGAAAGTCCCAACAACCGCCCAGGCACGAAAACGCTCGTTCAGGTACTCGTCCACCAGCAGACTGGTTCCTTTGTCTGGAAGCAGCTCGATATGGATCTCCAACAGGCTGCTGGAGGGAATATCTCCGGGATAGTGATGGTCGAAATAGGTGACCTTTACACCCTTATCCAACATCGCTTTCAAGGGCGCAAGATTTTTATCCAGGGATATATCGAATACATAGACCTGATCACCATCACCTGCCGATACGGATTTCAGCAGTGCAACGTCCCGCTTCACACCAGTGACGAGAGTAGTTTCTCTCGGTTCGGCCAGTCGCATTTGATGCAGGGCACAAAGCCCATCGGCATCGCCATTAAACACATCGAAAACCGTCATACTTGAGATCCTTTACCTGTGGTGACTGAAAACAAAGTGATGTAAGGTTAACGGTTACGGCTCGCAGATTCACCAATGTTTTATCTGGTCCGCGTGCCTGGTAATTCAATCGGGGACGGGTATAGACCTGCAACCCAGGATTGTAGGACGCTACATAGGTCGCCTGGAGGGGTATAACAGTGGAAATTGCCTGCCTGGATCTCGAGGGAGTTCTGATTCCTGAAATCTGGATAAATTTTGCCAAACGGACCGGAATCAGTGAGTTAAAGGCCACAACCCGGGATATACCAGACTACGATGTGCTCATGCAGCAGCGCCTGCGTCTGCTCGAACAGCACCAGCTCGGGCTCCCTGACATCCAGGAGGTCATTGCCGGCATGGGACCGCTGCCGGGAGCCGCAGACTTTCTGAACTGGCTTCGCAACCGTTTTCAAGTGGTGATTCTATCGGATACTTTTTACGAGTTTGCGGCCCCGTTGATGGAACAACTGGGACACCCGACCCTGCTCTGCCATCGGCTCAGCACTGACAGCAAAGGTTTTGTGACCGACTACCATATTCGTCAGAAAGACCCGAAAAGACAATGCGTAAAGGCCTTCAAAGGTCTCCAGTTCAGAGTTATTGCCGCCGGCGACTCCTACAACGATACCAGCATGCTGGCTGAAGCGGACAGCGGCATTCTGTTCAACCCTCCCCAAAATGTCATTGATGAGTTCCCCCAATACCCCGTCGCTGAGGATTACACCGCTTTTCGTCGCTGCTTCCTGGAGGCGAGCAACAGATCTCTGTTCCTGTGAATAAGTAAAAAAATTCAGAAAAATCAATTAAAAAAGAGGTAGAATCTGCTGTAATTCTACGCTCGAATTGTTTAGGATTCAGTATCAGGCATGAATCTCGTCGTCAAGGCGATGGGTTTGTGGGCCTTTTCGATCCGAAACATCAGAGGCTACACCTCGAGACGAGGTTAACGTGTCAACCGTACTAGTTCTAGATGACCAATCGATCAGCCGGATGATCCTGGAGGAACTCGTTCGTTCCATCGATCAGGATATCAATGTTGAATCGTTCAGTGATCCGGTGATAGCGCTACGCTGGGCCAAAGAGAACCCTCACGACCTGGTGATCACGGACTACAAGATGCCCCACATGGATGGCGTGGAATTTACCCATTGGTTGCGGCAGATCCCTTCATGCTGCGATGTACCGGTGGTCATCATCACCTGCGTCGACGACAAGTCTATCCGGTACAAGGCGCTGGAAGCCGGTGCCACTGACTTCCTGACAAAACCGATTGACCACTACGAGTGTCGCGCACGCTGCAGGAATCTACTCCAGTTGCGGAAACAGCAAGGCATCATTCGGGATCGCGCCTACTGGCTCGAACAGGAGGTTTTCAACAAGACCAATGAGGTGGAACTTCGGGAAAAGGAAACCCTGAAACGGCTTGCAAGAGCGGGGGAATACCGGGACGAGGAAACAGGAAACCATATTGCGAGGATGGCCGAGTACTCACAGCTGATTGCCTGCGAACTCGGACTGAGCAAACACGAATGTGAAGTCATTCGGCATGCGGCACCGATGCATGACATCGGTAAAATCGGCATACCGGATCAGATTCTGCTGAAGGGCGGTAAATTGAACCCCCTGGAATTCCAAACCATGCAGCGCCACAGTATGATTGGTTACGAAATCCTCAAGGACAGCCCGTCTTATTATCTGAAGTCAGGCGCCATCATCGCACTTCGGCATCACGAACGATTCAATGGCAAGGGTTATCCAAACGGCCTTAGCGGGGCAGATATCCCTATCGAGGCCAAGGTAGCTACCGTGGCAGACGTTTTTGATGCGCTGCAGTCCGAACGCCCTTACAAAAAGGCCTGGTCATTGGACCGAACGCTGGACTACATGCGTCAGCAGCGCGGAGAACACTTCGACCCGGACTGTACAGATGCCTTTTTCAGTCAATTGGATTCAATACTGAATATCAAGAACCAATTCTCAGACAAAGCTGACATCATTAACCTGTAAACCATCAAAACCATCTGATGGAAGGCCTCAAGAACACACAACCCCCCCACTCATTACCCCTTTGGAAACGGATTGTGCGAACCCTTCTTGCCGTTACATTGATCACAGCGGGCATGATGCTTCCCGCTGGGCAATTTGCAGCTCCCCCTGTCAATGACCTTTTACTGCTGCTGATCCTCGCCGCGCTGGCCATTCTGTTCCTGATCCTGGTAAAACTGAATCGTCAAACCGAAATGCCTGCGGCCCCCGTCATTTCGGATCCGAGCATCGATGAGAAACCCAGTGATGAAGAGTGGCAGGTGGCAGACCAACAGGATGCGGCAGGCAAGAAAATTCTGCTTCTCAGCAATGATCAGAGCGACCGACTCGGGATAAAGCGCTACCTTGACTCCTGGAGTACCGAGACAATGCTCTGCAGTAACACCCCCAGAGCATTTGCCGCACTCATCGCGGCCCAGCAAAGCAATCGACCTTTCCATGTGGTAATAGTGGATCAGGGCCGTTTCGATATGAATCCCAGGCAGTTCGCGCTGTCCCTGAGGTCTGATTGGGCATTGCAACAACTCCAGCTCATTCATGTCGGTCAATTGTTTCCTGATATCCTTCCAGAGCAACTCAAAAGGGCCGGATATACTAAACTGCTCACCCGCCCGGTTGATAAGACATTGTTGTATAACGCTATCCACGATATCGGAAGAACGAACCGGGATACCCCTGAAGTGGTCAATCTCATTGACCACTATACCGGTAGAAAGCCGCTGCAGCCCCTCAGTATACTTCTCGCCGAGCAGAACCCCATCGACTATCGACGCATCCAGACCACACTCAAACAGGCCGGACACCGTATTTTCAGTGTTGAGAGCGGTGCCCGGGTACTGGATGCACTGGATAGCCATCAATTCGACATCGCCATCGTTTCCTCGTACCTACCCGAGGTATCTGGATTCGAGGCTTTCAAACTGTATCGATTCACCAGAACGGAACAACCCCTGACACCCTTTGTCCTGCTACTGGACAGCGCTTCCCCGATGACCAGTCAGGAGTGCAGGGAAGCCGGAATTGGAGCCTCACTGCAAAAACCGATCAAACCGGGAATGCTGCTCGATACCATTGACAGGCTGCTCAGGGAAAAAAGCAAGAGCGGTGTTACCCCGATACTGCCCCATCCGAAAACAGTGGTAATCGACGGGCTCGCACTGGATGTGCACCGGCTCGAGGATCTTGAGGAACTTGGCAATGGACAGGAATTCCTCAAGGAGCTCATCGACAATTTCAAACAGGATAACGAAAGATTGCTGGAGGACATGGAGAGAGCGGCTATCAATTTTGAATGGAGTGACTTCAAGGATATCGGCCATGCGATTAAAGACAGTGCCGGCAGCCTCGGCACACTGGCGCTTTATCAGCTGGGAATCCAGGCCACCAGAATTTCCCAGGAAGATTTTTCACAAAGCGGTTTTCAATTAGCCAGGAAAATCAAAACCTGCAATCAGTCCTCTCACAAAGCACTGCGGCGCTATCTGTCTGAACGAGACAACCTCATGTCGAGATAGTGCTGTTTAGAGATCTCCTGCGAGGACCCGGGATCTTCTACCTCGCACCTGTTGACAGTGCGTCGGACGAGTACTGCAGCAACCTGACCACTTGGTATTCCGGTAAAACTGACAACGGGTAATCCATCCTCCCGGTGGCGGACACAAGCACTCTGCTTCGCAATAAAACTGAAAACCAACCCAGTGCAGCCGGCTGGAGTATTGTGCAGTGATACAGCTCATACGGTGATCAGACCATGTCAGTGAACTTAAAAAAGCTGGTCAGCAGGGGCATTCATCCACACAGGTCCCCGGAACTCAAGCTTTTCGAGCAACGGATCGCCCGATATCTGACCAGAGAATATCAGCGTCTGATCGACACACCAGTGTCCTTCGACGACTGCGGTGTTTCAACGGACGCAGGCGCCATGTGGGCGAACACGACAGCGTTGATGAAAACCCACTACGACGAACCCCTGGAACTGTTCAAAGGGTTTCTGGACCGTCGATACATGGCCTACACCATGGCTTGTTACGGGCATAGCCCCACTCTGGCATTAAACAGCGTCCGCACCTTAGTCCAGGCTCAGCAGGCAAAATTCAAACTGATATGCGGACGCACAGGGATCAATGGAAACGAAAGGATATTCTCAATTGGCTGTGGTTTCGGCGCCTTGGAAACCTGGTTGATTGAAAACTACCCCGATGTTGAGATTG
Source organism: Gammaproteobacteria bacterium (assembly GCA_024227135.1). GTDB lineage: Bacteria > Pseudomonadota > Gammaproteobacteria > Chromatiales > Chromatiaceae > JAHEHQ01. The sequence goes on along the minus strand of JAAELC010000637.1, from coordinate 2,379 downwards.
TCTGCATCACCCCAAGTAGCGTTCAAGCCGATTATGTAAGAGAACGGATCAAGGACAGATCAGATCCGCTCCACCACGCCAACCTCCGGCTCATAGCGGGGGACTTTGGTGAAACAGATGCCCTCGGATCCGATACGGGGACGTTTGATATCGTATTCTCCATTGGGACCTTCGAACATGTAAACAACTTGCGCGCCGCGTTCGGCAAAATTGCAAGCCTGCTGAAACCGGGGGGAAAGCACTTTCAGCACCTGATCACATCCAATATCGTCATTCCCCGTTTTCTGGATTCCCGGCAGACGTTGACAGGAGAGTACTACCCGGGGGGGCGTATCTGGCCTTTTGCAACCATCGCAGCGCAATCTGAATTCCTGGTACTGAAAAGGAGTTGGTTTAACAATGGGATCAATTACTACCGCACATTAGACGAGTGGCACTGCAACTTCTGGAATAACATTGACAGTCTCTATCCCGAAGTACTGACATTGCAGGGGGTAAAACACTGGAGCAATCATTTTTCCCTGAGTAAGTGCTGTTTTACACCTCTCGACGGTACCGTGATGGGTGTGGGACATTTCCTGTTTCAAAAACCAGGTGGCCATTGACCGCCGAAATCAATCTACCGACAACATGCCATCCCCGGCTCAAACCGACCGAATGGCCAGCACCGCATTCAACCCGCCAAAAGCAAAGGAGTTTGAAAGCGCCACATCGATACGCATCACTCTGGCCTGATTTGGGACATAGTCCAGGTCACACCCTTCCCCCGGGCGACTGAAATTGATAGTCGGCGGCGCCAGATCACTCTTCAACGCCAGCAGGGTGGCTATCAGTTCCATGGCACCGGAAGCACCAAGGGCGTGACCATGTACAGGTTTCGTCGATGAGATGGCAAGCGCTTGCGCATGACTGCGAAACAGCATCTTCAGTGCCTGGGTCTCCGAGATATCATTGGAGCGTGTTCCGGTACCATGAGCATTGACATAGTCCACATCGTGGGGAGCCAACCGGGCATCCTTCAGCGCCGATGACATCGCCCGCACCGCGCCATCCGAAGAGGGATCGACGATGTGTGCTGCATCTGCAGACATACCGATACCGGCAAGTTCCCCATAAACTCTTGCTCCTCGCGACCGGGCATGCTCCAGAGACTCTAAAACCAGCACACCAGCTCCCTCACCCAGAACCATCCCGCTACGATCCACCGAAAACGGCCTGCAGGTATCCCTTGTAACAACCCGCATTGCGTCCCATGCCTTGAGTAAACCATAAGAAAAAGGCGCGTCCGCCCCTCCTGCAATTGCCAGGTCGGTGACTTCCGATCGAATCAGCATGACCGCCTGGGCAATCGCATGATTGGCAGAAGCACAGGCACTAGAAACCATAAAGGCGGGTCCGGTGGTACCCAGGCGCATACTGATCTGACTCGCCGCTGCAGAAGGCATTCCACGGGGAATCGTCAGTGGGTGCACTCGACTTCTGCCTTCTTCGTAGAGGCGGTGATAAGTTATCTCATCTGTTTCCTTGCCACCACATCCTGTGCCAATGACGGTGGCAGCCTCAGTCAACTGCGCCGGGTTCAGACCGGCATCATCAGTTGCCTCAAGGGCGGCTTTGATCGCAAACTGAGCGTGACGGTCCAGCACCGGCCACTCGTTTTCCGTAAACAGACCCAGTGACTCGAATCCCTGAACCTGGACAGCAACAGGAATCTTGAATTGCCCCGGGGAAAAACCGGTCAGCGGGCGAACACCGGATCGGCCGCTACTGACTGCGGCCCAGAAATCCACCGCGTTGAGACCCACTCCCGTGACCGCGCCCAGCCCTGTTACAACGACAGGTTGCAACGCACCTAACCTTTGGCTTCTGTCAACGCAGTGATCCCATCAAGAATGTCCTGCACCGTCTTGAGAGCATCCAGCTTTTCATTGGGCACCTCGATATCGAACAGTTCCTCAATCTCATAAACGATGGCGATTGCATCCAGAGATGACACCCCAAGCTGCTCCAGGGTGGTGTCCGGACGAATATCCGAAGGAGAAACATTTTTCTGTCTGCCAATTGCCTTGGTTACAGCAGCATAAATTTCCTGGCTCATGATGCGACCTGTATGAAGCTTAGCGGATAAGGTAAATCTCTATCCCTTGAGACAGAGTTTGCCCCCTGAGCGTGGCAGAATCGAAACGCTGCGCATCCCATGACTGGCGGGAGATCTCCTGAAAAGGATCCCGGAAATGGGGATCCCACGCAACGCATATCCGACACGGTTCGGGCATTTTTCAGCGCCTGATATAGTACTCGTCCAGAAGCGATTATCGTACTGTTACCCTGGAATAGCGGTATGCTAGATGCTATTGTACTGAAATATATAAAAATTTA
>JAAELC010000636.1 GCA_024227135.1 Gammaproteobacteria bacterium | reverse complement strand
ATTACCCTGTGGAGTTGACGGGCGAGTATTGGCTTGTTTTGATGCATTAGATTTCTTGAAACGATCATTCATGATTCTAGCTTTGCGTAGAATCTCTTGCTGAAGGACATGCCACTTGAGGCCAATGCATTTTGATTTTGCGTAACGGAAGAGCTCGTCATAATAAAGCCAAATAAAAGTGTTCGGCTCCTCCCTTTGTAACTCCATTACCTTGCATATGTAGCTAAACATTTGGGGGGAAGACCCAGGGTACCTTTCGGTGTAAATAGCAGCATAAGTACAGAACCACTGTACCCATTCATTGATGTTTGATGCTTGTTTAACCCGGGTGGGGGTAAACGAAATTTGGGACCCCGCCCCTTGCACATATTGCATTTGCAACCTGGAATTTAGCTCGTTTTTGGGTACGAGTGACCCTAGCTCGACATAGTCGCCCCGCCAAATTTTTGTACGTGTTTTGGAATCAACCGTACCCCCTTCTAATAGAAATGAACAAAGATTGTCACCTGGGTTAACAGACTCTTCCCCTAGCATTTCTTGAAGAGCCTTCGACACGCCCCCTCTATCCAACACCATTTCCTCTTCTGTCGCATCGCCTACCGGTGCTTGTACTGGGGCCTCAGGACCTTCTGGGAGCCTTGGGCGTTTAGCTTGGCCTGGTTCTTCCGGTCGAGCGCCTCCTGGTACGGCTGGCTCGAAGTCCTGGTGCTGACGACGCCTGTTTTCTACTCCTACAGGATCTAACACATGTGGTTGTGGCTGTAGAACCCTGTCAACTGCTTGTCTAATCGCCGGTCCGGCTAAATCCCCAGGTTCATCCGGTTGAATGAAAGGCAGTTGCGCCGGCTGGGCCGGTGGGGCCGGTCTCGCGTCCGCTGCTTGCTGCGGCTGTACTGGAGGTGGAGCCGCTGCTGCAGCCGGTTGAACATCAACTAGTGGCTCCTCATTAACCTCTGCTGGTGGGGCAGCTACTGCAGCGGCTGGAGCAGCAACCGGCGGGACCACTACACCTGCCGCCTGGCGGCCCTCAGCCCTGGCGTACACCGATTGCACTCTTCGACGTGGGCGTTGAACTTGCGGCTGTTGATTTTCTCTAACAGCAGCGTCAGCATATCGTTGTGCTAGCTGTTGGAACTGAATTTGCAGTTCTGCCAAAGTCGGCGGCTGTTGTTCCTGAATCCTATCCCCCTGCTCTCGTGCTGCAGGTCTACCTTCCGCGGGTTGCTGTTCACCAACAGGAATGGCTTCAGCTGGGACTTCCGCTGCTGGGGCCGCTGCTGGCGGCTCGGGTTGCGCGGCTGGAGGAAGCTGCTGCACGGGGGCGGGGGGAGGCTGGGCCGCTCCATCCTCACCGCCTACGGCTGGCGGCAAAGGTACCCTATTACCTCGACCCCTCCCACCTCTCCGTACTCTACCTCCTCTGGGAACTGCACGTGGCATTTCGAATCACTACAACAGACACAAAGATTAAGCACAAATAGTCCGACACAGCTGACTGTCAGCCCGCTACTAATTAATGAGCGGCAAACCCTTTTCCCGCCACACCTGCAAATAAATTTGCATAAATTACGGACCAAACAGCGATTGGCGCAGCCGGAATCGATCCCCGCCTACGTCAGCGCACCTGTTGTTTTGAAACTCAGCGTCGGCCAATAGTAGCGCGGCGCTGCCGTTTGACACGTGGCTACTTATAATACAAGGTATAATTTCACCCGCTGCTTGCCTGGAACAAGCGGCGACACGCGGTCTGGCCCT
>JAAELC010000635.1 GCA_024227135.1 Gammaproteobacteria bacterium | reverse complement strand
CCTGCCCAAGCCATTCACTGCTGCGCAGTTCATCCAGCGCAATTTCTGGATACTTATTAATTTCCGTGGCCCTAAAATGACCGGCCCCAGACGACATCGGAAGAACATTGTTCGTCTGTCTTTCCAGGGGACAATCCGAGTGCCGTATCCGATACTCAGTCACTGGTTGATTACCTGAAAGAAATGTGGTTAATTATTTCTTGAACAACGCAAGAATAATAACGAACAAAAATACCTTTCATGCCCAACAATACCCCCCTGTGGTGGGAGAAAACAAGATATGGAAATACTTGAGAAGCCCACGATAGGCTTAGTCGCTACATTCACATGCCTCATGATTGCAGCGGCAGGGACTACCACCGCAACGGGAACCGAGAATGCTGTCTCACTCCCCACGGCAACCAGTACGCCCCAAGCCTCAACTTTTACGATTGATCCCGGTTTCTGGCCCCCTCCGCCCCCCACATTCCCTCTCACCCTGTCCCCGGGTTTGAACCTGGTCAGCTACGACACTGCACCCGGCGCCGGGCTCAAAGCGTATGACTTTATCCGAATTCTGGGAGAGTCTTCGGAAATCGAAAGCATTCAACGATTCGACAGCGTCACGGGAAGCTATCAGACCGTCGAATACGACGCCTCGGGAGCCCCCCAGGGAGAAAACTTCGATATCACCGGCAATGAAGGGTATCTGGTTTACGTAAAATCACCAAAATCCGCCTCCCTGGAATACAATCGAGGGTGTGCCGCCCTGGAGCTGAGTACAGGGTTGAATCTGGCAGCTATCCCCTGCCCGCCACGGGGTCTTACGGCACACGGTTTGATGGACTCACTCGAGGATAAAACCGCTATATCGGCGATTCAGCGGCTGGACAGCACAACCGGGCGCTTCCAGTCAGCCAGCCTCGTTGAAGACCAGCCCGCCGGCATTGACTTTCCCATACGCGCCAATGAAGGTTATCTGTTTCACATGCGCAAGGACGTACCCGAGTTCCAGCCCTGAATAATCGTTTTAAGCGGGGATTTTTCCGGTATTCGGTGAACAGGTCATTGCCTGGGTAGCCGCATCCCCCGGTATCAGGTTCATGCCCGGGGTAATGTCACCTTCAGGGTGGTTCCATGGGTATCAGATGTCTCGAATTCGATACTGCCCTGCTGTACTTCGGCCATTAAACGGGCGGAATAGGTACCCAGCCCGGTACCCTGTTTCTTACCGCTGGTTACATATTTCTCAAAAAAACACTCTCTGACCCTGTGCGGAATTGCGCCCTCGTTATGGATAAGGATCATTGCAGCACTGCTGCCTCTTTGTAATGCAATATCGATGACGGCGCCTCTCGGGGAGGCCTCCACAGCGTTACGCAACAGGTTGGTAACCAACGAATAAACCAGTAGCTCCTCCCCCATGGCCTGAAAGTCCCCATCTCCTTTACTAAATCGAAAATCGATGTCCAGATTGGCTGCCAGTGTCCGGCTTTCGTCCATACAGCGACTAACGATATCAGCCAGGGGAATGGGTTGTGGCTCACATTGGTAAGTGCCCTTTTCAATTTTGTAGAGATTGAGGGAGTTGTTGATGAGGTCCATCATTTCATAGGCCGCAATCT
>JAAELC010000634.1 GCA_024227135.1 Gammaproteobacteria bacterium | reverse complement strand
TCCTCGGCATGTGTCCGGACAAGGAAACGGGATACGGTCAGTACAACAGCGGCAACTACTGCAACAAAGAGATCGATTCACTCATCCTCTCCTCCCAGAAAGAGACCGATGAGGGCAAACGTGCTGCCGTTTTGCAAAAAGTTGAGCAGATGCTTCACGATGAGGCCGCGTTCGTACCCCTGCACTGGCAGAATCTGGCCTGGGCTGCTCGTAAAGGTGTCCATATCGAACCTGTGGTCAACGTCATGAACTTCCCTTACCTTGGAGACCTGGTGATGGATTGATCCTGGACTCATCCAGGCTCTTCGTCCCACTGCTCCCTTCGGGTGTGTCTTCGGACATTTCTCCGGGAGGGAGCAGAAACCACAGCACCCGATAAAACCCGACTTTTGACTGCATCAGGAACCGGGGCGACAGGGCTCGTTGGTACAGACCGCACGCCCGTTCTGCATTGATGACCCTGCAAGCTTTTCTACCGGTTGAATCATTGTGCACCCCCACCCCACTCCTGTTTCTGGCAACGGTCAGGGACAGACGAGCAAGGAACGGGGTTGAGACTGCACTGGGTCAATCCGGACGGAAATGACACGGGGAACCCATTGGCCTGAAGCTGCATTTGCATGGCAACTCACATCTACTGACTACCGACAAATATAATCATGATCGCATTCCTTGTTCGCCGTCTGGGTCAGGCTCTGGTGGTGATGTTCATTATCAGCCTGATCAGCTTCTCCATTCAGGACAACCTGGGTGATCCCCTGCGGGAACTGGTCGGCCAATCCGTTTCAGAGGCTGAACGCCAGGAACTGCGGGACGAAATGGGACTCAACGACCCCTTCATGGTCCAGTACTGGCGATTTCTCAAGAAGGCAGTCCACGGCGATCTGGGCAACTCCTACTTTTTTAAACGCCCTGCTCTGGAAGTCATCATGGAGAAATTTCCCGCTACCATGGAACTGGTGTTTGGGGCCACGCTCATCATTCTGCTGTTTTCGGTACCCGTCGGTGTCTACTGCGCCATCAATCCCCGCAGCTGGTTGACCAAACTGATGATGGGGTTAAGCATCGTGGGCATTTCCATACCCGTGTTTCTCACCGCCATCATGCTGATCTATTTATTTGCAATCGGTCTCGGCTGGCTGCCCTCCTATGGTCGCGGCGAAACCACCATGGTCGGTTTCTGGGAAACCGGCCTGCTGACCCGGGATGGCCTGGTGCACCTGATTCTGCCATCCGTAGCCCTCTCATCCATTATGCTTCCCCTGTTCATTCGTCTGGTCCGCTCGGAAATGATGGAAGTACTGGAGCAGGAGTACATCCGGTTTGCCTGGGCCAAGGGTCTGAGCAGAACCCGTATCTGGTTCCTTCATGCGCTGAAAAACACGCTGCTGCCGGTGATTACCGTGGGGGGGGTACAGATCGGTACCATGATCGCCTACACCATTCTCACCGAAACCGTGTTCCAATGGCCGGGAATGGGCTTCCTGTTTCTCGAGGCGGTCAACCGGGTTGATACACCGCTGATCATCGCCTATCTGATTGTTGTAGGTCTCATATTCGTCATCACCAATACCATCGTGGATCTCATCTACGGCCTGGTCAACCCGACCGTCAGACTCGCCGGGGGGCAGGCATGATCCGTTACTGGCAACTATTTAAAGAATCCGCCTTTCTCTACCGGTTCCGCCGGGACAAGGTGGCCATTGCCAGCTTCAGCGTACTGATGCTGCTGGTGTCATTGAGTTTCCTCGCGCCTCTGATCGCACCCTTCGATCCTTACGATCCTGCCGGGATCGACATTATGGACTCGGACATTCCACCCTCCTGGCAGGAAGAAGGTGATCCCCGATTCTCCCTGGGTACCGATGCCCAGGGCCGGGATATGTTGAGTACGATGCTCTACGGCACGCGCATTTCCATCACCATTGGCCTGTTCGCCGTGCTGCTGCAGTTGTTTCTGGGCATTGCCCTGGGCCTGGCAGCAGGGTATTTCGGAGGCCGGATCGACAGTTTTCTGATGCGGCTGGCCGATATTCAGCTTTCATTTTCCACCCTGATGGTAGCCATCGTGGTGCTGGCGATTTTCCAGGCATCCTTCGGCACCGAACTCTACAATGATCTCGCGATATTCATGCTGATCCTGGTGATCGGAATCGCCGAGTGGCCCCAGTACGCACGCACGGTCAGAGCCTCGGTACTGGCCGAGAAAAAGAAAGAGTACGTGGATGCAGTGCGGGTGATCGGACTGGGTTCCGGTCGCATCATGTTCCGTCATATCCTGCCCAACACCCTCTCCCCGATCCTGGTTATCTCGACGGTGCAGGTAGCAAATGCCATCATGAGTGAGGCTGCGCTGTCTTTTCTGGGACTGGGTATGCCGGTCAACAAGCCTTCCCTGGGCTCCCTGATCAACAGTGGATTTGAATACATACTGAGTGGTTCCTGGTGGATTACCACCTTTCCCGCACTGGTCCTTATCCTGCTGGTGCTGGTCATCAATCTACTGGGGGACTGGCTGCGAGACGTCCTCAACCCGAAACTCTATAAGGACTGAACCAGGTCAATCCCATGCCACTACTAGAAGTCAGAGGTCTTGAAGTCAAGTTCCCGATTCGCCAGTACGAGTTGACAGCGTTACGGGACGTCAGTTTTTCCCTGGACAAGGGGCAGAGACTGGGAATCGTAGGTGAGAGTGGTGCGGGTAAATCGGTTGCCGCATTCGCCATCCTCAATCTGATCGGACGCCCGGGCTACATATCCAAAGGTGAGATCATTTTCGAGGGGGCCAATCTGGCAAAAATGTCGCCCCAGCAGCTCAGAACTATTCGGGGCAACCGGATCAATATGATCTTTCAGGACCCGATGATGACCCTCAATCCGGTACTGACCATCGGAACCCAGATGATCGAGTGCCTGCAAACCCACCAGAATCTCAGCAAGGGGAAGGCCAGAGAGGTCGCCATCGAGAAGCTTCGGCAGGTACAAATCCCCTCCCCCCATGAACGCATCGATCAGTATCCCCACGAACTCTCCGGTGGAATGCGCCAGCGGGTGGTGATCGCCATCGCACTGCTCACCGACCCGTCGGTCATCATTGCCGATGAGCCCACGACCGCACTCGACGTAACCATCCAGGCAGAAATCATGGAACTGCTGGTCGAGTTATGTGAAACCAGTGACGTGGCGCTGATGCTGATCACCCATGACCTGGGCGTAGTCTCCCAGGTCACCCAGAGAACAATTGTTATGTACGCCGGTCGCGTGGTCGAGGAAGGCCCGACCCGTCAAATCATTGAGAATGCCAGGCATCCTTACACCCACGGTCTGATTGACGCACTGCCGGAAAGAACGAATCCCGGCATGAGGCTCAACCAGATTCCCGGCGTCATGCCGTCCCTGAACGCCATCCCCAAAGGATGTTCCTTTCATCCCCGCTGCGAGCACCAGACCGAGTTATGCCGCACCGAACTACCGGGTTACGTGGGGCAGGAGGGTATCCGGATCGCCTGCCATTGGGTCGCCAGTCAGGAGCAGCAACAATGAGCGGGACAGAGCAACCATCAGCCACCCGAGACCTGGTGAGCATCAAAAATCTGAGCAAATCCTTTCCCCTTACCAAGGGGTTTCTGGAACAGCTGCATTTCCAGGGAGGGCGTCTGGTCCGAAAGCGTGAGAGCGTCAAGGCAATCAACGGTGTCAACCTCGATGTAAAACGTGGAGAAGCGCTTTGTGTCGTGGGAGAAAGCGGTTGCGGGAAATCCACCGTCGCCCGGGTGGTTATGGGACTGCTCCAGCCCACCGCTGGCAGCATCGAGTACGACGGTCAGCGAATCGACAACCTGCCCCCGGATCGTCTGCTACCGGTACGTCGTAAAATGCAGATGATATTCCAGAACCCCTATGCGTCCCTCAACCCGCGCATGACCGTACAACAAACCCTGGAAGAACCCATGCGTTTCCATAACCCTGGAATTGGTAATGGTGAATTGCGGGATAAAGTACGGACAGTCATGGATTCGGTGGGGGTTGATCCTTCCTGGACCGAACGTTTTCCCCACGAATTTTCCGGTGGCCAGCGTCAGCGTATCTCCATCGCCCGTGCACTCATGGTGGATCCCGAATTCATCGTGGCCGACGAGCCCATATCCGCCCTCGATGTCTCGATCCAGGCCCAGGTGCTCAACCTGATGATGGACGCCATGGAACAACGCTCGCTCACCTACCTTTTCATCACCCACGACCTTTCTGTGGTCGAGCACTTCGGCAACCGGGTTGCCGTCATGTACCTGGGTGCTCTGTGCGAACTGGCGGAAACCCGGACCCTGTTCGAATCCCCCAGACACCCGTACACCCGGGCACTCATCAGTGCCATACCCAAACTGACCCGGGAGCGACCGAGCCACATCAAACTCACCGGCGAAGTCCCCACTCCCATTAACCTGCCCAGCGGCTGCTTTTTTCACAATCGCTGTGTCTATGCCAACGATCGCTGCAAGGTGGAAAAGCCACCACTGCTCCAGACCGACAACGGTAGTCAGGTGGCCTGCCATGGGATTGAGGAAGGTCGTATCGACTGAGAACCAAGGGGTATCAGTTGCTTTTCTACAGGCATTCAACCAACCCGAAGGATCTGTAATTCCCTGTCAGGTTTAGCATCGAACAACGGCCATAACTTCCCGGAGATCACTAGTTCAATTGGTTGGTGTTGGCAATTCGCTCGGCGTGGGGTGTCCAGCAGAATTGCAATGCCATGCCTCCATTGGCCTGGCGGACGACGATGCCGGAGTAGCGGCGAAGCTCGATCACTTCCATCTTCTTCTGAACGAAAGTCAGATCTACACGGGTGCCCAGCGCATACCCTTCCCAATCGGTGCTGACGAAAACACCCCGGCGACTGATATCCCGGGTCGTACCGCGATGGGACCAGAGTTCACCGGACAAATAAACTTTCAGAGATGCACTGTCCCTTTTGGCCCGGCGGCGATCTCCATATAGATTTAAATGTGCGTCACGCATCGAGTCCCCCTGCAATAGACAACAAATACACGAGTCAACATAACTGTAATCCTAAAACAATGACGTTACCACCAGATCAAACGCTTTGCGCCTGCACCTAACTGTTCAATTACATACCTCGGAACTTGAAGCATTGAACGTGCCAATTCTATTTCTCTCTAAATTTCAGAAAGTTATTCAAGTTATTGAAAAACAATCGATCAGCAATGTAAAAAAACCTGACAAGATAAATGGGAATCGAATACGTAGATTTTCACCTTGACCCAAAGACAAAGATACGCCGCCCATGGGACAGTGATTGCTCAAGACCACTACAGTTCCCACTCGCCAGCGAGAAGTCGTGGAAGCAGAGGATACAGTATCCGGTAACTGGCTCCCCACAAACGGTGATGATCGACCTGGTACCAGGTGACCATGCGAGGCTCGGATCCGGAACTCAGCGTCTCTAAGGACTGGCCCTGGGATCCTGGCCGCGCCAGCAGATCCAGCGGAACATCCAACACTTTATCAACCTCCCCCGCTTCGTAGCGCCATGCAGGCGGGGGATCGATCCGTGCCAGAAAGGGCGTGATCATAAAACCAGTGGAAAGGGTTTCCTGTTCGGGAAGCCTTTCGAGGATTTCAACTGAGGCCGGGAGCAATCCGGTCTCTTCCTCAGTCTCTCGCAGTGCCGTTGCCAGCAATGACTCATCAGACGGCTCCAGCTTGCCCCCGGGAAAAGCCAGCTGCCCTCCGTGGACGAGACCCTCGCTTCTGAGTATCAGCACTATTTTCGCTTCCCCTTTCGGACAACGATAGACAGGTACCAGAACCGCGCATTGGGTATAGTTTGTCATCATCTTGCATGAAGCGAAGTGCCAGTGTACTTTTCATCGTGGCAACCAGGCCAGGTCGTAATGCCCGGTTAACAGGTTCACTCTTCCTTCGCTCCAGTCTACACGGATTACTCCTCCAAATGACCGATAACTACTTCAAGCTGGACGATTCCCTCGCTTATCTCAACCACGCCGCTGTCTCCCCGTGGCCCATCCAGACTGCCCGGGCCGTTGAGCGGTTTGCTATGGAGAATGCCCGGTACGGGGCGGCAAATTACCCGGAATGGCTCAAGACCGAGGAGCACCTACGGGAACTGATAGCCTGGCTCATCAATGCACCTTCCAGCAAAGACATCAGTATTCTGAAAAACACCTCGGAAGCACTCTCGGTCATTGCCTACGGTATCGTCTGGAATCCGGGTGATAATCTGGTTTGTTTCGAGCAGGAATTCCCTTCGAACCGAATCGTGTGGGAATCATTGAGCCGACTCGGTGTGGAAACCCGGCTGGTCGATCTTGCCGGATCTGCCGACCCGGAGACGGATCTCATCAATACCTGCGATGACAGGACGCGTCTGATCTCGGTCAGTTCGGTTCAATATGCCGCCGGTCAACGAATGATGCTGGATAAAATCGGTGAGTTTTGCAGAAACCGGGATGTTCTGTTTTGCGTCGACGCCATACAAAGCCTCGGTGCCATCCCGTTTGATGTACAGCAAGTCGGCGCCGACTTTGTCGTGGCGGATGGGCACAAATGGATGATGGGACCGGAAGGTGCCGCCCTCTTTTATTCTCGCCGGGAGATTCGGGGCGCATTGCAACTCAACCAGTTTGGCTGGCGAATGGTGGCAGATCCGGGTAACTATGATGAAGATGGATGGTGCCCTTCCGACAGCGGTACAAGATTCGAGTGTGGAAGTCCGAATATGCTGGGCATCCATGGGCTGGAAGCCAGCCTGAGGCTCGTAAGAGAAATCGGTGTTGAGAAGATTTTTGAGAGTATCAGGGAAAACACTGATATTCTGATTGCATTGATCGAGGCAGCACCTGAAAGAGTCACCCTAATCTCCGACAAGACCGAGCACCGGCGATCGGGTATCGTCACCTTCCGGGTTGAAGGAACCGATCAAAAAGCGCTGTATCGCCGCTTGATGGCAAAAGGCGTCATCTGCGCCTATCGTGGTGGCGGCATTCGGTTCTCACCCCATTTCCACACCCGTCCCGAAGATCTGGAAAAGGCCTGGTCAACGCTGGGGGATCTACTCTGATCACCTCTCGCTACAGCATGTAGTATCAGGCATATCTGATGTGATTGGCTACAACCCAATATGTAGTGATTGGAGGCGCTAGTTGACCACCCCCCTTAAGAGAATTCCCATAGGATGCTGAATGCCCGCCTGCGTGGGAATGACCAGGTGTGTAGTTTCCAGAAGGCGCCCCGTTTCCGGAACCCCCCCCGTGAAGGAGGCCGTTCCAGGAGGACAAAGCGATAGAGTGCACGGTCATCTATCCCGGGTTTTCGGTTAGCTTGTAAGCCCACACCCCCATGAATAAAAATCCCAAGCGGTAACGTAAGAGCGCTTTACCCATCTTAGAGAAAATCATCCAATTATTTTTAATATATTAAATTACATAAAGTTATTAAACTTATATAAAGTAAATAGTAATTATAATCACGCCTGCATTTTCTGTTTTTCGAAGTATGCGGCCAACCGCCTGGGAAATGCCTATGACGTCAGGCAACTTCTCGATCTGGCCAGATTCTTCTTTCCATGGAGTATCCTGCCGAGGCGCTGGTGATCCAGTCTTTTTCAGCACAGGGTCGGAGAATCCACCCGAACCCTCTGCTCCGGCCTGCTGGCGGAGGTATTCAGCTCCGTAGACTATCCCATACTTCCCTTCATCAACCGTCGCGACGATGGAACGTTGAGATTCTACAAACGCAATCCCAAACTCTTCACACCCCGGGATTTCGACTATTCCCCCTATTTCGACATCATAAAGTACCCCTTTCTCGGAATCGATGACCTTAGTGTGTATCGAAAGCTGCCCTGGGCAGCGGTTGGCTCGTCTGGGGGACATTTTCAGCGAACTCTATCTGACTTCTGCCGTGCTCTAACACTGCCATGACCAGGGAAGTCGGGAACAGGATCTGCCCCTGGTTCAATGGTGCTGTGAAGAGAGCCTGTACCGGATGCAGGAGGCGTTTCGATCCCTGTTTCGTAATTTCCCAGCTCCCCTGCTGGCGCATTTTCTCCGATTGTCCGTATTTCCCACCGGTCTGCCCTGCCATATGCCCGGCGATCGGGTGGATCATCGGGTTGCCCGTATACTTCTTTCTGAATCGGAGGTGAGGGACCGATTGACCGCAGGCATATTTATCACTCGAAACCCAGGGGAACGAATCGGTCAGTTGGAAAGAGGCCTAGAACAGGCTGAACGGGTATTTCAGACAGAAGGTACGTTACGAGGGGTGTTGAAGAGTGAACTCCTGTCGGGGGGTACTCTGGAAGAACTGCTGGAACAGGCGTTGTCCGCTGGATTGCTGTCTGCCAGAGAAATCCAGGACATGGAATATATGGAACGACTGCGTCAGCAGGTTATCCGGGTCGATGCATTCGAGCCCGGAGACTCAGCTCAAGGACGGGTGGGTAACCTGGAGCCCCCCACTCCCCCGGCTTCACCCTATGGGGTTGAAAGACCGGGGCAAGGAGGCAGACTATGAAACCGGACAGGAAGGTGAACGGTGGGCCTGTTTTCATCATCGATGGAGCCAGAACCCCCTTTTTACGGGCTAAAGGCAAACCCGGGCCTTTTCGAGCGTCGGATCTCGCCATCCAGTGCGGTCGGGTACTGCTGGGACGCCAGAACTTTGACCCGACGGAACTGGATGAAGTGATTCTCGGTTGCGCCGCTCCCGGACCGGAGGAAGCCAATATTTCCCGGGTGGTTGCGCTCAGAACCGGATGTGGCGACCATATCCCCGCCTGGACGGTGCAACGTAACTGCGCCTCCGGGATGCAGGCACTGGACAGCGCCGCCCAGAATATCCTGACCGGCAGGTCAGACCTGGTCCTCGCCGGCGGGACCGAGTCCATGAGCCACTATCCTCTGATGTTCAATTCAGGCATGGTCGATTGGCTCAGCGACTGGAACCGGATGGACAGCAGCATCAATACGCTCTCGTGGACACACTGGCAGAACTCAAACAGCGGCTCGACAACATTGCCGAAAACCCGCCCCGGGGGCTGATTATTCTTTCGGACAAGCCCGGAGGATTCATCGCAGGTGCAGATTTAAAATCATTCAGCCGGCTTACCGATCCGTTGCAGGTAGAGGGTTATATCTACCAGACCCAGGCTATCTTTCAACAACTCGAAGATCTGGCATGCTCCACGCTGGCACTGATTCATGGGTTCTGCGTGGGAGGCGGTCTGGAAATGGCTCTGGCCTGTGACTATCGGATCGGGATCGAGGGAGAAGATACCCGGCTGGGTTTTCCGGAGATCAGATTGGGCATTTTCCCTGGCTTCGACGGCACAGTACGATCCCTGGAACAGGTGGGACCGGTCAAAGCAATGGAATTGATGCTGTCGGGGCGCAGTCTCTATCCACAGGCGGCTCTGAAGCTCAAACTGTTGGACAGGACTATTCCCCGGCGCCAGGCGATGGAAGCAGCACGACAGCAGGTGCTTCAACCTCCCTCCGCTAAACGAATACCGTTAGCGTGGGGGCTGATCAACAGTCTCCCTCTGCGATTCCTGGCAGCCTCGCTGCTGAAAAAAGGGACATAGAACCTCGGCTTGCCAGACATACGCTGCTGGCAACCAACACCTCGAGCATTCCGCTGGAGATTCTAAGCGAGTCCCTCGAGCAGCCGGAACGACTGATTGGACTCCATTTCTTCAACCCCGTCGCGAAAATGCAACTGATTGAGATCGTCAGAGGAACGGATACTGGAGCAGAACAGATCGAGCGGGCACTGGCATTCTGCCATCTGATCGACCGATTTCCTCTTCCGGTGTCCAGCGCCCCCGGGTTTCTGGTAAATCGGATACTGATGCCCTGTTTAATGGAAGCGGTATTGCTGGTATCCGAAGGCATGCCAGTTGAAAGTGTTGACCAGGCCGCACTGGACCTGGGGATGCCCATGGGACCTCTGCAACTGGCAGATACGGTCGGACTGGATATCTGTCTATCTGTAGCAAAGCACCTGCTGAGCGATCCCGGAAAAGAGATACCCACCCCCCTGCAACTGAAAGTAGCAGCCGGTCAGCTGGGTCGAAAAACAGGAAGAGGCTTCTACCAGTATTCCGGCAAGCACCCAAAGATGAGAAGCCCATCCCGTCAACCAGGCCAAGCAACCGACATCTCCGAGCGGCTGTTGCTGAGGCTTCTCAACGAATCGGTGGTCTGCCTGCAGGAAAACGTGGTGACGGATAGCGACCTGCTGGATGCCGGGTTGGTGCTGGGTATCGGCTTCGCCCCTTTTACCGGAGGGCCACTGCATTACATCCGGCAGACCGGCCGGGAGCAGGTTCAAAAGCGCCTGCACAATCTGGAGGATCGGTACGGGTCGCGTTTTACCGCAAACCGGGGGTGGGAATCGATCGTGAGATCTGGCAAAGAGGGCTGTTACCCAGTAGATTCATCCTGAGTCCGAAAGGCTCCTGGCCTGATATACTATTAGTAGCAGGGTTGAGAAGACCGGGATCATGGAGGCCGCCTGGGGATCATGGTTCAACCAGCACTGGGCAGGGCTTCCAAACCGATGCACGATAGAGTGATAAATTGGCAGAATCTGCCCTGGAGGAAACAAAATGAAAAAAACAGACGTCATCTCGCCGGAACAGGCGGGATCCCTCCCTGGCGCCTTCAATGAAAGGGTAAAGCGCACACCCGACGCCATCGCTTACGGTCAGTACGACGAGAATTCCGACCGATGGAAGGAGTACAGCTGGGCAGAGGTAAACACAGAGATCCTGCGCTGGCGTCAGGCCCTGGTTGAAGATGGGCTGAAGCCCGGAGATAGGGTAGCGATCATGCTCCGAAATTGCCTGCACTGGGTGATTATGGACCAGGCTGCCCTGGGTCTGGGCCTGGTCATCGTTCCCATCTACACCAATGATCGGCCACAGAATATCAACTACATCATTCAGGATGCCGGTGCCAGGATCCTGTTGATCGAGGGCGATGAGCAGTGGCAGGGACTGCAGGAAATTCATGAGCCGTTGTCTACCCTGGTCCGTGTCGTTTCCCTGCATCAGGTACAGACGGGGACCGCTGGGCCGACGGTGACAACCGTTTCCGACTGGCTGCCTGAAACTTTCACCCCGGTGCAGGAACCCCCGGTTGAACCGGACAGCCTGGCCAGCATTGTCTACACTTCCGGGACAACCGGTAAACCCAAAGGGGTTATGCTCAGCCACACCAATTTTCTATGGAACGCCTGGGCCAGCCTCAAGGCAATCGACGTCTACCCCGGTGATTTGATGCTCTCTTTTCTGCCGCTATCCCACGCGCTCGAGCGAATGGCAGGATACTACCTTCCCATCCTGGCGGGCTCAAAGGTCTACTACGCCCGCTCAGTGCCCCAATTGGCGGAAGATCTGGTCAGGGTAAGACCCACGATTCTGATCGCGGTGCCGAGAATATTCGAGCGGGTCTACGGGAAGATTTACGAGAAACTCAAAGCAGGCCCCGGAGTCTCCCGAAAACTCTTCAATTCCGCCGTCAATGTGGGCTACAAAAAGTTTGAGCATGGGCAGCATCGCGCCGGTTGGTCTCCGGCCATGCTCGGATGGCCACTGCTTGAAAAACTGGTAGCAAAGAAAGTTCAGGGCAAACTGGGGGGGCGTCTGCGATTTGCGGTCAGCGGTGGCGCACCACTTTCAGCTGAAATCGCCCGCATGTTTATCGGCCTGGGAATCAGCATTCAGCAAGGGTATGGCCTGACGGAGACCAGCCCGGTGATTGCCGCCAATTCAATGGAGGACAATGTCCCGACAAGCGTTGGGGTACCGATTCAGGGTGTGGAGGTCCGTGTTGGAGAGCAGAATGAGCTGATGACACGGGGACCCTGTGTGATGATGGGTTACTGGAACAGACCCGATGCGACCAAAGAGACCATTGAGCCAGACGGGTGGCTGCATACCGGTGATCAGGCCAAAATAGAAAATAATCACGTGTTCATCACCGGAAGAATCAAAGATATTATCGTTCTCGCCAATGGTGAAAAACTTCCACCTGCTGACATGGAAATGGCGGTCGCACTCGACGGGCTCTTCGAACAGGTTCTGATACTGGGTGAAGGCAGGCCCTATCTGGTGGCACTGCTGGTACTCAATGCCGAGGAACTGACAGGGTTTATCCAGAAACTCGGGCCGGACTGGGATGAAGAAAGGATTTTCAAGGATGAAAGCGTCAAATCGATTCTCGCAAAAAGGGTCAATGAACAATTAAGGGATTTTCCGGGCTATGCCAAGATTCGTCAGATTGCGCTGGTACGGGAACCATGGGACATCGACTCCGGGTTCATGACACCCACCATGAAACTGCGCAGAGCGAAGATCTACGCCCGTTACAGCGATCTGATAGAATCACTTTACGACGGGCATTGACCTAGACCCACGGGCAACTGCAGACAGCTATGAACGCTCACACCACCGAAGAAAGAAATCCAGGAGAGCGCCAACTCACCGTCAGAGTGCTGGCTATGCCCGCAGACACCAATCCGACCGGGGACATTTTTGGTGGCTGGCTGATGTCTCAAGTGGATATCGCCGGCGCCATCCTCGCCGTACAAGTCGCCCGGGGCCGGGTGGCAACGGTGGCCGTACACGAGTTTCAATTCATCAAACCGGTCCTGGTGGGTGACCTGGTCAGTTGTTATTCAGAACTCGAGCATGTTGGAAACACCTCGATCCGGGTCAAGGTGGATGTCTACGCGGAGCGCGAAATAGACCCAAGAACGTTGGACCAGGTCGCTAGAGCATCCATAACCTACGTATCTGTTGATGAAAACGCCAGACCCCGCCCTCTGCCTCCTCGTCCTTGAAAAGGGCTTCCCACACCACATCGAACACCCCCGGACCCATCTTTGGAAACGGCGGTATCGGGGTTGAACAGGCCTATTCACCGCTCCCACTTGAGGCTTAGGGCTCGCTTCAAAATAACTTCACATTCATGACCGCCGATCCATCCCGTCTGCCTGCGTTGTTCGTCGCTTGAATAGTTCACTATTCGCGTTCCTCACGCCTTGTCAGCCGGGCGCCTCGACGCTCAGAAATGTGAACTTATTTTTGCACGAGCCCTTAGTGAAATCCCACATTGTGTTAGCCTTGCTCAACAGCAATCAACCCCAATTTCCGGGTATGGGCTTCTTCAGGATAAAAACTCCTTTAGAATATAGGTTGTCAGCCGAAAAAATGAGCAATCCTGGAACCCGGGCTTTACCCGGATTTCGGCTATTCCCAGACCAGGTGAGCAGGCGTCTGGATCAAAATAACGGAGGAAATGGTGAAGGCTAAAACCCTTGTATTGGTATTGTTTGTGGCCGTCGCAGCGGGATACGGGCTAACCAAAGCGTATATCTATTACAAGGTAAAAAGCGAACTGGACAACATGGTGAGAATCGCTGCGCCCTTTATGGAAATCAGCTACGGTGACATCGGCTCTGACCTGAAGGGAGCATTGTCAGTAAGAAAACTCGATTTCCTGTTCCTTTCAGGTGGGGAAACCATGCAGATAGAGTCGGTCGAGTTAAGGGGTTCGGGGCCTGAATTCCTTTACCAGCTTGCCGCCGGTTTCGGTGGCTTGAATCAACCCGATAATGTCACCGTCAATCTACTCGGTGTTTCAGTACCCGCCGACCAGAACTTCAGTTCTGGGCTGGGATTCTCCGGCATGGACGATACTGAAAGCGGTATCCCCTATCAAACCGAGCCCTGCACTCTGGGCGGTATTCTCAACAACAGAGGCATGGAAGCCTTGGGTACGAGTACCCTGGTTGCCGATGTTACATTCAGTTACAGCCTCGACAGAAAAAAGGACAATGTCCAGGTGTTTCTCGATTCCCAGGTGGATGACATCTCTTCTTTCTCGATCGAAATGAATCTGAACAATTTACCCCGACCCGGTGCAGTCATGATGGGCAGTCTGCCCAAGCTGGGGAAATTCGAACTTCAGTACCGGGTGGAACCTAAGTATGCGACGAGGATGTTAGCCCACTGCGCAGAGCAAGCGGGAAAATCGCCAGAGGACTTCGTGGAATCACTTTTTGATCTGAGCGAGCAGCAGTTTGCCAGCAACCTGGGGGCTGTACCCGGACCGGGGATCCAGGAGACTCTCAGGACGCTGGTCGCCGAGGGTGGTGATATTCAGTTGACAGCCGATCCGAATATCCCATTCGACCCTATCGAACTGGCAACCTATCAACCGGAAGAGATGCTGCAGAAACTGGGGCTCGAAATGAGCCTGAACGACAAACCGGTGAAAGACCTGAGCATCAGTCTTCCGTCCGATGGTGCAAGTCCATCATGGATCTCCGGATTGAGATCTCTCAGTAAAAACTCAGAACCGCTCTCCGCCCAGACAGGTACCCAATCGTCCGGTCAAAAAGGTACGACAGGATCCGGCACCAGGACTGTCAATGATCTGCGCTTCGTCGATACCCGAGTTTCGGAACTGCACAGACATATCGGAAAGCAGGTCAAACTCTACTCGCGCAGCGCAAAGAGACCCAAGCAAGGTCAGCTGGAATCAATCACCGGAGACATTATCAGTGTCAAACAGAGAGTGCACCGCGGTTCTCTGACCGCTCACATCCAGTTGTCTGAAGTAAATCGGGCAGAAGTGCAGCTGAAAGTACCGAAACAAAAATAACTCTACGGGAGTCTTACCCGGTGTGCCGGCCGATGGATAGGCTCGGCCGGCACGCCCGGTAATCAATCTGCAGAAACGCTCACCTACCAGTGACGCCTGTTTTAACGTCACGCTTCGGTTTCCATTTTGTGGAAACCGCCTGATCCGCTCACCCACCCCTTGTTAGAGTGTAGCCCCCGGTCAGGAAGATAGACCGCTATCTGTCGACTGGGGTAATAATACCCTATACCAGGAAGGTAATGTTTGCTTTCATGCTCACATTTACGGTCATTATCAGCATTAAGTTCTTTTAATATTAACTTTTGAGCTATTTTCTACTATAGAGGTGAAAACACCGTATCGAGAGACCCCATTCAGTCGTTTTCCCCTTCCGGAAATGGACCGGGATAGGGGAAAGATCCATACTTTTCCAGGCCCGAACGTAACAGAACCACTTAGACAGCAAAGTGTATGGAATCCACATTCGCTACCTGACGGGATACTGGAAAGCTGACTCGTCCTGGTACCGTGATATCCAGCCTAGGAGCCTGTCCGAGAATAGGGGCCTTAGCGAGGAAAGGCTGGTTTGAGTCAGATTTTTCGGTCATTTGAGGCGAATATTGGGCATATTTAACAAAAATGATCGGGAAATCTGTCCAAATCCAGCTTTTCCACAGTATGCTCACTATTCTCGGACAGGCTCCTAGCGAAGCACCAGTCCTGGAAGATCCAATGGCATGAGCGCTGACTGGTATCCGATCAACACCAGATATCCTGCCAGTATCAGATACAGCAGATGATTGACCCGGAAACGTTTCCAAAGTGTCTGATATTCACAACTGACCAGGGCCAGCAGCCCCAGACTGGTAAGCAAGAGCTTCAAGTAAACAAAAACACGAACATCGTGCTGAATCAACAAATCCATAACGGGATTGAGCTCTGAGGCGCCATCACTCAGCAACAGCAAGGTATTGTGGGCATCTGCGGCACAGAAAAAAAGAATCATAATCACAACAAACAGAAGATCGGCACCATAGGTGTCGGTACGTTGCGCAGCGGCCGTAACACCCTGTCGGCGCCGTTCCCGGCGTCTGCCCCTTATACTGTGAAAATTAAACGGATTCAAAGACTGTCGACGTTCCAATCTGGCTCTACGATCGGTTGGCACCATACTGCTCTCCCGTGTTGCTCTGGTAGTCTCAAGCGAAACTCATGCCAACACTACTAAAACTGAGGAATATCATCCTGTTAACGATCGAAGTATGGCAGTAGTTTGTTAATTCCCAACAAGTTGTAAAAAATATTGACTGAAAAACAAGAATTAGAGCAATAATCCGATGGGCAGAGTCCCAATGGATACTGTCAGGGTAACTGCTCCCCCCCAGAGGTTACCCCCCATGAGGTATTGACGGCGTCTTCCGGAATAGACTACCCATGGGGCGTGAGTAGTTTCCTGTTAGGAACAATTGATATCCCCGTGATGAATTCGTGATTACTCAGACTTAGACTTAGACTTGAATTGAGTGGAGAGTGAGGACACAAACCTGTTTGCTGGTTGGCAGCAACTTACGGGATTGTTGTACCACACCGCTCCATTACAAGACACGGATGGGTAAAGCACGAACCAGAAAGCGCTATCGTGCGGTGGCTGAATAGCAACACCTGAGAACCGGATGGATGGTATAAAGTCATGAAAACTACCAAGTGGTTACCAAGCCCCTGCTGCAAAAGCTACCTGCCAGTGCTGTTCGCACTGGTGGCCATTTCTTTGCCTGGATACTTGCTCGCTGCAGATGAAATGTCGTTCGACAGCGGAAAACACAGAGTCACCCTGATCGAACTGTTCACTTCTCAGGGATGCAGCAGTTGCCCACCGGCCGAACGCTGGATGGGAAATCTCAAGGACCACCCCCTGCTATGGAAAGAGCTTGTTCCTGTGGCTTTTCATGTCGACTATTGGGACTACCTCGGTTGGAAAGACAAACTGGCCGACCCCATGTTCGCCAAGAGACAGGCTCACTACCGGCGGGATGGAAACATCTCATCGGTCTACACGCCCGGACTGGTGGTCAACGGTAAAGAGTGGCGCGGGTGGTTCAGAAAGCAATCAATGCCATCGGATGAAGGCAAGACGGGTCGATTGAGCGTGGACATTCAGCACGGCACGCTCCAGGCAACCTATCGGTCCGCCACACCCGACACTGAGACCTTAAGCCTCAACCTGGCTGTTCTCGGGACCGGTATTTCCGAGATCGTCAGTGCCGGAGAAAACCATGGTAAAACGCTTCCCCAGGATTTCTCGGTGCTTTCCCACCGGATTATTCGCTCCGAAGATGGACGCTGGGAGACTGGTTTCATCCCCCCTGCTGCACCGGCAGGCAGTCAGCTTGCCCTGGCTGCCTGGGTTAGTCGAATCGACAACCAGGCCCCCCTGCAGGCGACCGGTGGGTGGTTGTCGAATAGTGCCCGGGATGGGAACGAGTAACCGGCACCTGGATTCTGGCAGTGTCAGCGACGCGGGTATGCTGTCAGAGCGACTTAAGGGCCGCGGAAAAAATGAATCATCCCATCCTGCTGGTCTCTCACCTCAGCTATCACCACCGGCATCCTGCCTTGCGTGAATCTAGCCCATCCATGGACGTCGTCTGCATTGCAGATTCAGTTACATAATCAATGAGATGCGCTTTCACCTGCGCCTTGAATCTGAGCTGATACCCTGCGCATTATGGGACGATACATAATTTCCGAGGCCCTAAGTAGTTGCTACTCACGATTTTTCGAGTAATCGATTTCAACCACCCAGTAATGTCTCTCCCCGCCAGGAGACTGAACCACCACCTCATCGTCGATGGAGCGTTTTAACAAGCATCTGGCCAATGGCGCATCCATGCTGATAAAACCGCGGGCCAGATCCAACTCGTCGGGACCAACGATACGGTAAGTCAAAGTCTCACCCCTCTCATTCTCCAGAGTCACCCAGGCCCCAAAGAATATTCTTCCGGTATCCGACGGAACAGAGTCCACGATCTGGAGGTCCGGCATTCGCTTCTGCAGATAGCGGATACGCCCATCGATATCCCGCAGCTCTTTTTTGCGATAGATGTACTCGGCATTTTCCGAACGGTCACCCTCCGCTGCCGCCGCAGACAGGGCCCGGGTTACTTCTGCCCGTTTCACCCAGAGTGCTTTGGATTCGCTTTCCAGGGCTCGATATCCCTCCCCGGTAATGTAGGGGGATTTCGGGGGTTGCGGGGGACGATAGCGGCTCATCTCAGACTAACCCCCTCCCCCTTTTCTGCTTCAGCCTGCCATCAGGCACACAAAGAAACGATTCGGTCTGCACATGCCGGACTGAAAATCCATTGAAATCACACCTGCCTTGCTTGGTCACGGGCTACAGTGATCCTTGTCACAGAATATACTCCAACTCTAACGGCTGAACTTCGATAGTATGATCGTAACTGCTCACCCCCCAGAGATTGCACCCCATGGGTGGTCTGTGAAGAAAGTGTCTTTGGCAGGGATGCCATAGCCAAGTCTACAGTCAGCTATAAAGAATACAGACAAGATAGGAGATGGGGACCCTCAAAACACTGTTGGGATATGCTGAACTTATCAGTATATGAGATCCCCACACAATGACTTAGGAGGTGTC
>JAAELC010000633.1 GCA_024227135.1 Gammaproteobacteria bacterium | reverse complement strand
GAAACGAAGTGTAATCCGGGTCCCTCATATCAACAGACCCCACTGTTAATCTTCAAATGTTGGATCAAGATCGAATGATAGAAGGTAACGGTAGTCAGCTATAAATCGAAAAGTGACGGGAACCCTCAAATAATAGAGCCTTACGGTTTTCTATTAACGAAGGAGGTGTTCCCGTCATGAACAAGCGTATCTATCGAGCCACACATGTCAAGCAGGTTAACTGGAGAAAGGCCATTCAAAACACGGCTGGAAAGGCATTAGTCCTGGCGATCGACGTTGCCAAAGAAGAGCAGTTCGCCATGCTGATGGATGCCGAGAGTCAGGCGCACATAACGGTTAAATGGAGGCATCCGGTTGAGACCCCCGAGCTGCTGAAGCATTTAACCACCTTGTCGAGTCAGCAGCTGGAGGTGGCGATGGAGCCGACGGGGATTTATGGCGACACGCTGAGGCGGCAGCTGGCCTTGGCGGGCTACCGCACGTACCAGGTCAGTGCCAAACGAGTGTCCGACGCCAAAGAAATCTATGATGGTGTCCCCAGCCTGCACGATGCCAAGGCCGCCTACCTGATCG
>JAAELC010000632.1 GCA_024227135.1 Gammaproteobacteria bacterium | reverse complement strand
TTGTTCAGTTCGTCAACCCCAGACGTTCCCTCTGGTAACTCCCGTCCTGCACACGACTGCACCACTCGCTATTGTCAAGGTACCACTCTACCGTCTTCTGCATACCAGTTTCGAAGGTTTCATCCGGAACCCAGCCCAGTGACTGTTCTATCTTATCGGCATCGATAGCATAGCGTTTGTCATGGCCCGGCCGATCCTGAACATGGGTAATCAACGCTTCGTAGCGGTTGATCCCAGCGTGTTTGCTGGGCCTGAGGCGGTCCAAAACGGCGCACAAGGTCTTCACCACTTCCAGATTAGTCTTCTCGTTGTGTCCGCCGATATTGTAGGTCTCACCGGGTGCGCCGCAGGTGAGCACCTGCCAGAGCGCACGCACGTGGTCATCCACGTACAGCCAGTCTCTGACCTGGTCACCCTTACCATAGATAGGCAGGGCTTTGCCTTCCAGGGCATTGAGTATAACAAGTGGAATCAGCTTTTCCGGAAACTGGTAAGGCCCGTAGTTGTTGGAGCAGTTGGTGATCAGGGTCGGTAGCCCGTAGGTTTCGTGCCATGCTCTAACCAAATGGTCCGATGATGCCTTGCTTGCAGAATAGGGGGAGTTGGGACGATAGGGGTCTTCCTCCCGGAACAGGCCATCCGGTCCCAGGCTGCCATAGACTTCATCCGTGGAGACGTGGTGGAAACGAAATCGGGCCCTGGCCTCCCCCTCGAGGCTGTTCCAATGGCTACGTGCTGCCTCGAGCAGGTTATAGACACCCACGATGTTGGTTTGGATAAAAGCCGAGGGCCCCTCAATGGAGCGATCCACGTGGGATTCTGCTGCCAGGTGCAACAGGGCATCCGGCTGGTATAGTGAAAAGATCCGCCCGACTTCCCGGCTGTTGCAGACATCCACCTGCTCGAACACATAGTTCGGGTGGTCGGCACACACCGCCAGGGATTCCAGGTTGCCCGCATAGGTCAAGCTGTCCAGGTTAACGATCCGGGTATCTGTAGCAGTCAGTAAGTAGCGTACCACCGCAGAGCCAATAAATCCGGCACCGCCGGTCACGACGAGGGTTTCAGGATTTGTGGATATCAAAATTTCATGCTCCACTACGAATAACCGGGTGTGGATATTGTTGCTGATAGGGGTTGTGGAGGGGGATGGGTTTATCCGCTAATTCTGCAGTGGCAATCTATGCGATAGATTCGGCTGGCGGGCTCGGAGTCGAAGGCACTTTACTTTATCTCAAAAGCCCCTTCATGGCGAGCGTAGCGTGGCAATCTCCCTTGTCGTGCCGGAGTTCTGGAGATTGCTTCGTGCCTCGCAATGACGGCTATTTGGCTTAAGCAAGTGCCATTCGGGTGAGAGCTGAATGGCACTTAACTAAGCTTAAAAGCACCGTCATTGCGAGCGTAGCGTGGCAATCTCCCTTGT
>JAAELC010000631.1 GCA_024227135.1 Gammaproteobacteria bacterium | reverse complement strand
TGGAGAGCGAAGCGAAGGCTGGTAATCCCCGGTAGCCGTGAGGCCGCACTGCTTGCCCGGCGTGCCCTGCGCCAGAGGGCAAGCAAAGTAGGCATCCGAACACGGCGTTGAGTCATTTCGGGAACTGGCGACGGAGCGGCAACGAGCCTGCGATGTTGTCGCGTAGTGCCAGTGACCGGGACGACCGGGGCATAAACAGGCTGTCGAAGACCGAGTCGATTTTGGGGCTGGGACGCCCGAAAATCTTTCACGAGGTCAAAGACTCGCTTGAAATATGCTACAGAATCAACAGGCTCCTATTTTCGGGACCCGCAGATTCTTCTGGTTGTAGAAGTAGAAAATACATGCTTTACTATATGGTAAAGCATCCGAGGTATAGCCATGTCCACAGCAACACTCAGCTCAAAATCCCAGCTTGTCCTGCCCGCGGAGATACGACGGAAGCTCGGCATCCACCCGGGTGACCGGCTGGTCGTGGAGTTAGAAGGAGACCATGCGGTGATACGCAAGATCCCCCACTCCGACGTCGAGGCGCTGGCCGCCTACCGTTCAGAGGTCTGGCGGGGCTACGCCGATGAAGTACAAGAGGCACGGGACGAATGGGATCAATGATTTCCAAAGGCAGCCGGGTGCTGCTGGATACCGTTGCCCTTATCTATTTTCTGGAGGAAAACCAGCGCTACTCAAAGAAGGCGGAAAAGATCTTTGGCCGCATCGAGTCCGGCGACTTGCAGGGGGTCATGGCCAATCTGGTGTTCGCTGAACTGCTGGTTCCGCTCTATCGTTCCGGGGATCAACAGGCTGCAGCCGGTCTGACCAATCGATTGATCAACTTCCGGAACCTGGAGGTGATCACCCTCACCACCGAGATCAGTAGGGAGGCCGCCAGACTGCGGGCCGACTATGGCCTTCGAACACCGGACGCCATTCATGGGGCCACTGCCATCATCAACCTGGCGACCGGGATACTGACCAATGACAAGCGGCTGAAGGTCCTCACTCAGGAGGGACTCTCCATCTGGCTATTCGACACCCTTGCGTAGCAGGCTGTCGATTATCGTCTCGCCGACCCAATGCGCTCAGCGATGACATAGACCGCTTCCAGTTCACTGCAGTCCTGTTCCCGCATGATCTCAGCACGTTCAGCCTTTTCGTGTTTCTCCGTCATAGCATGCAGGGACAGAGGCGGTGGTCCAGTCAAAATACTCATGCAGCGTCCCGATGGTAATATTTTAGCAGGCCTGTAGGTCGTCATTATTCATCCGATCAACGGACAATGGAGCCGACATAACGTCAGGCGGCCACGCGCCACTCGTAGCGGTGATGAAGTCCACCGACGCGGGGCAACGCGACGACCTCGGCCGTGACCGAAGGTCGCTGCATAACGGCTCTACGGTTCGGTGCATCCTTGCCTAACCCAAGATGCGAGCGATCTCCATGATAGTACTCAAGGTAGGAACGTATCAGTCGGACAAGATGGCGCTCCCCGAAGACAACAACGTGCTCAAGCAGCTCTCGCCGGCAGCTGCCGATCCAGCGTTCAGCCACGGGATTCTGCCACGGACAACGATAAGCCGTTCGTGAGGGCTTGGTGCCCATAGCCGTATGGTCAAATAACTAATCTCGCTCAACTGACTTATGTGTCAACGGCTCAATCCGAAGCTTTCAACGCCCGCCCAATTCTTGACCAGTAAGCAAACAGAGCGAGCACACTCAGAGATCCGAATATCGTGAGCACTTCACCCTTGCCCGAGAAAAGCCAGAACCAGTAGGATGTCTCGCTACCCTCGATCCAGCGAACCATGTTGTCGCCAAAGATGACAAAGAAGAGCATGGCCGCGATGTAATGGACGTTGATTGTGTGAGGTTCGAGAATCTCGGCTTCGTCCCCATCTGGTCTTTCAGGGATATGGGCAAATGATAGATAGATGAACGCGATCACGATATGGGTCACAGCAAATCCGAAAAATAGACCAATAGGTAATAACACTCGCCACCACGACCAAGTATCAATAACACAGAGTTTCAGAATCAGCATGATAAAGGCAATGGTGCTGCATATATATAGCCCCGTGAAATTTATCCCGCTTTCACCCCGCATGATGGTACGCCTTAAGCGGCTTCGCGATGATAGTACTTGAGTAGTCCACCCAGTCGTTCACGGCAGTGGACAGATCGGTCCATGCCGGGCACTGACTGACGATTCAACGGAAACAGAAGTACATTGCCTTTGCCTTGAT
>JAAELC010000630.1 GCA_024227135.1 Gammaproteobacteria bacterium | reverse complement strand
GATTGCCACGCTACGCTCTTGAAGAACTTAACCTACAGTTCCTCATCGATTTGTGACCGCGCAGCGGGGTGAGGGGCTCGCAATGACGGGGCTTTTAAGCTTAAGTAAGTGCTATTAGGGTCAGACTCGATTGATTACTTATTTAGATCAATCGAGTCTGACCCTATTGAAAGACTGGCTCTGCGAACCGCTCCGGGGGGCGTACCCATGACCCGCTTGAAGGCTCGATTGAAGGCGGGCTCGGAATGGTAGCCGACCCGCTCAGCAATTTTAGCCAGTGAATCGGTGCTCTGGCGTAGCTCCCGGTGTGCCAGCTGCATACGCAGCCCGGTGAGATACTGCAGCACCGATTCCCCCACCAGCATAGTGAAGCGTGCCGAAAAGCCGGATCTCGACATGCCGGTCTCCCGTGCCAGGGACTCCACGCGCCAATCGTGCCCGGGATGTCGATGCATCAGTGTCATCGCTTTGCCGATCTGACGGTCGTGCAACCCGGCGATCCAGCCCCGTTCCTGTTCCCGAACGCTCTCGATCCAGGTACGAATCGCCTGGATGACCAGGATATCGGCGAGCCGGGTGATAACGGTTTCGCTGCCTGGCAAACGCTGCTGTGCTTCCTGGGCGATGAAACGAATCGTGCTGTTGAGCCAGCCGCCATCCTCCCCATGGGTGCGCACATGCAGCATGTCGGGCAACAGCCTGATCAGCCGATCGGCCAGGTACGGATCGAACCGTACCCCGTAGTAAGTGATCCGGGTCAATCGGCCGCCACCACCGAAGCGCATGACTTCGAACCGGTCTCCGATCCGTTCTATGGGAATCTCTTCCAGCCATGTGGTCTTGTCTGCCGGATTTCCGCGGAGTTTGTGCCTGCTGCCACGGGGAATCAGCACCAGGCTACCCTCCGGCATGAAGACGGGTGCCTGGCCTTCGAGTTCGATCCAGCAGTGGCCCGACGTCACCACTTCCACGTTCATGACACCTGACAACGCCGGTAGTTCGATACCCCAGGGGGCGGTCAACTCGGCACTGCAATAGAGGACGCCGGTCAGCTGCAGAAGCTGCAGTACCTCACCGAGGGGATCGCTGCTCGGAGGCAGCTCCGGATCGATGCGTGGAGATACCTTTTGAGGATCGGTCATGGCGATTTACGCGTATTTGGATGATAAGTTAATAATAGTAGACATTATGTGATACAAAATCCAAGTAGTCTGATCCAGAATGTGAAGCATCGGTAAGCAAAATCTACCCTTTATCCCGATAACAGACAGGAGATCGAAACCATGCAACACTCACCCATACTGATCATCGGCAAAAACGCTAAAACCGGACGACGGGTCGACCATGGGCTGAACGCGCTGGGTTATGCCACCCGTGCCGTTTCACGCTCGACATCAACCCCATTCGACTGGGAGGAGCAGAGCACCTGGCGCGCTGCGCTGGAAGGCACTGAATCAGCCTACGTGACGTTCTATCCCGATCTGGCCATACCCACCGCTGAGCAGACCATCAGGGATTTTGTTGCACTGGCCGAAGAGATCGGTCTGGTGCACCTTGTTCTGCTGTCAGGACGAGGCGAAGCAGGCGCCAGGCGTGCGGAAGCGGTACTGAAATCCAGTCGTCTTGACTGGAATATCGTCCGCTCCAGCTGGTTCATGCAGAACTTCAATGAGGGCTTTATGATCGAGGGTATTTTGAACGGCGAGTTGATACTGCCGGCAGGAGCGATCGTTGAACCCTTCATCGATATCGACGATATTGCAGATGTCGCCATCGCGGCGCTGACCCGTCCCGAACTGCGCAACCGGTTGTTTGAAGTCAGCGGTCCCCATGCGATGACCTTCGCACAAAGCGCCGCGGAGATTTCCAGGGCAGTGGGTTATGACGTCAAGTATACCCAGATTCCGATTGATGACTTTATCCAGGGGTTGGAGGATCAGGGAGCGCCTGAAGGAATGTTATGGCTGATGCGGGAGCTTTTCACCGTGGTTTTTGATGGGAGGAACTCGAATCCGACGACAGGGGTCGAGGATGCACTCGGCCGACCGGCAACGGAATTCAGTGAGTACATCAGCAAGGTCATGGCGACTGGCGCCTGGGATCGAGGCGGCATGTTATCCCAGGCCTGAACTGCAGCAACCGGAGCCATCGACCATTCCGCAACCAAGTTGTAACTGCTCACCCCCACAGACCACCCAAGGGTGGTCTCATTACTTCAGTATAGGCTTATTCAGCGCTTCCCGAGGTCAAACCTATTGTATTAAAATCTGTTCAGAAGCTCTCTGAAAACGAGGCAGATATCGGTCACTCATCGTTGCGACAACGATCCGGTGAGTCAGCTGAGTCGATTATGAATAAAACAATACTGATGGTATTCCTGTGTTCCTTGTCCCTTGATGCGATGGCCCTGAGTATTCCCACCAGCCCCCGGGCAGAAAGATCCATTGCCAACGTGGAATCCACCTTGAAAAAGGAGCTTTCGGACAGGGGACTCGAGTATGGTGCACCCGTTTTCGTGCGGATTTTCAAGGATCCTGGTGTGCTT
>JAAELC010000629.1 GCA_024227135.1 Gammaproteobacteria bacterium | reverse complement strand
TTCTCGGACAAGCTCCTAATTGTGTCTATAGATTGCGATGCTCGCTAAAGCAATTACAAACTGGGGGGGGCCTAACGGGGGATCGGCTAACACTGAAAAAGTTTTAACTTATTGTTTTATTAGTTTTTTACTAGTTTATATGGCGGAGAGGCAGGGATTCGAACCCTGGGAGGGGATAAACCCTCAACGGTTTTCAAGACCGCCGCTTTCGGCCGCTCAGCCACCTCTCCGGAACCAAGGTGCGAAGAATACCCGAATACCCCCCCTCTTTTCCACTGATTTTCACCTCAAAACTTGAAATCTTGAAGTTTCCGCCCAATTAGTTATGCTGTGGAACAATTACCACGCATCGCAGTCTGATATTTTGAAATGACTGGGATGAATTAAAGTTGAGTGACAGGAGAACGCAGATACTATGAATAGGTTGGATTATTCCGTTGCCAGACCGGCGACGAGTTCGGTTTCCGTTAACAAGGTATTGAAAAATACCTATATTCTACTTTCCGCCACACTGTTGTTCAGTGCTCTGATGGCAGCGGTATCGGTGGTTATGCAGATGCCACCGATGACCTACCTGCTGAGTATTGGCGCTGCATTCTTGCTGATCTGGCTGGTGCTGCCCCGCACCGCCAACTCCAGCAGCGGCCTACTGGTGGTCTTTGCCATCACCGGACTGATGGGATTTGGCCTGGGACCCTTGCTGTCCTACTACCTCAGCCTGCCTAACGGCTCTCAGATCGTGGCTACCGCTTTCGGCGGCACAGGCGTGATTTTCCTGGGATTGTCCGGGTATGCCCTGACCAGCCGTAAAGACTTCAGCTTCATGGGTGGCTTCCTGGTGGCAGGTATGCTGATGGTACTCGTGGTGGCGCTGGCTAACATCTTCCTGAATATGCCGGCTCTCTCCCTGGCTATTTCAGCAGTCGTAATCATGCTGATGAGCGGGTTCATCCTGTATGACACCAGCCGCATGATCCACGGGGGTGAAACCAACTACATCACCATGACGATCAGCCTGTATCTGAGCATTTACAACATTTTTGTCAGTCTGCTCCAGATACTTGGGGTGCTCGGCGGCGACGACTGATACTTTCGGGTTTTCACGAGTTGATCAAGCCCCGGTCGATCCGGGGCTTTCTTTTTATCGGTGAGGTCTATACACGATGGACTGGATGAAAATAGGTTCAGCCCTGCTGCTCGGGGCGATGATAGTTTTTCTGTGGCCCCGGGCCAAACAGATCATGAAAGACACCCGCAAGGCAGAACCGGGGGAGTGGCAATCCGCCCTGCTTCCGATTCTGGCGGTGGTGGGTTTTGTGATACTGCTGATAATGATGGTCTGACTGTCAGTACTCCTTCACCCCATTGAAGGAGTACTGATTGACCGAAAATGGGAAGTATCCATTCCCGGCCTCCATCCTGGTACCGGGTGACACCACTCCCCTGCTGGAGTAAACCTAGGGTGCAATGACGTCCAGCCCGCCCATGTAAGGCTGCAGCACTTCGGGAATCCGGATACTGCCGTCTTCCTGCTGATAGTTTTCCATGACCGCCACCAGCGTGCGTCCAACCGCAAGCCCCGAGCCGTTGAGGGTATGCACGAGTTCCGGCTTTCCGGTCTCGGGATTTCTCCATCGTGCCTGTAACCGGCGTGCCTGAAAGTCTTCAAAGTTGGAGCAGGAAGAAATTTCCCGATAGCTGTTCTGCCCCGGCAGCCAGACTTCCAGATCATAGGTCTTAGCGGCGGAGAAACCCAGATCACCGGTGCAGAGGGTCACCAACCGATACGCCAACCCCAGTTTTTGAAGAATAGCCTCTGCGTGGGAGGTCAATTCCTCGAGTGCCTGGTAGGACGCTTCCGGTCTTACGATCTGCACCATTTCAACTTTTTCGAACTGGTGCTGGCGAATCATGCCCCGGGTGTCTTTTCCGTAAGACCCGGCCTCACTGCGAAAACAGGGAGTCTGGGCAACCCAGCGCAGTGGCATCTCCGTATTTTCGACGATACGGTCTCTGACCAGATTGGTCACGGGCACTTCCGCCGTGGGTATCAGATAGTACTCCAGTTCCCCCGACAGTTTGAACAGGTCCTGTTCAAACTTGGGCAGCTGTCCTGTACCCCGCAGGCTGTCCGAATTGACCATGAACGGCACGTAAGTCTCGGTGTAACCGTGCTCTCTGGTATGGGTATCGAGCATGAACTGGGCAAGGGCACGCTGCATCCCGGCCAGGAGGCCCTGAAGGGTGACGAACCGGGACCCAGTCAGTTTTACCGCCGCCTCGAAATCAACCCATCCCCCACCGACACCAAGATCCACATGATCGGCAGGGGTAAATTCAAATACCGGTGGCTGGCCCCAGCGACGTTCCTCTCGATTGTCCTGGTCTGAGTTTCCATCGGGTACGGAGGCATGGGGAAGGTTGGGGATACCCAGCGCAACATCTCTGAGTTCTTCCTGGACTTGTGACAGCGCCTCTTCGGCCCGTTTCATCCGCTCACCGAAATCGGCCACTTCCGCGAGCAGGGGCTTGATGTCCTCCCCGGCAGCCTTGGCTTTTCCGATCTGCTTCGATCGGCTGTTTCTTTGACTTTGAAGATCCTGGGCTTCCATCTGCAGGCTTTTACGCCGACCCTCCAGGTCGTTGATCATCTGCACGTCCAGTTCGATGCCGCGCCTTGTCAACTGCTGCGCGATAGTGTCGAGGTCATTTCTCAAGCTACGGGGGTCAAGCATCTTCTATTTACCTGTTATAACCTGGGCAGACCAGGTCACGATATGGCCCGGTTCCACCAGTGTATTGATATGTTCCAGAACCCGGGCCACTTTCTCGGGTTGGTCGAAAAACTCCAGTACCAGGGGCAGATCCAGGGAGAGATCCATCAGTGAAGATGAGTGCATCTTCCCGGATTTCCCAAATCCTGCGATTCCCCGGAATGCGGTGACGCCGCATACCTTCTCTTCATCATGGAGCAGACTCATCAAAGGCTGCAGCTGGTGTTCACCTTCGGTCAGGTAGACCCGTACCATGGTCACCGTGGTGGTATTCATAGTTGTCTCCCCAGAATCAGCCCGGCCCAGGCGGCGAACAGGCACACGAATACAGAGACCGCAATATTAAGCAGCGCTTTCAGGTAGTCGGCCTGTTCGATCAGCGTCAGTGTTTCCAGAGAAAATGTAGAGAAGGTGGTGAAGGAACCCAGCAGACCGATCAGGATTGCCGCTCTCACTTCAGGTTCCACGGTCATGCGCTCCAGAAACAGCACATACAGAAACCCCATCAACAAAGACCCGATCACATTGACGGCCAGCGTGCCCCAGGGGAAACCACGCCCCAGGAGCGAGTAGATGCCCGTGGACACCCAGAACCTCAGCAGTGCACCGATAGCACCACCTGCAGCGATGGAGAGAATCTGAGTCAATGAAAAAGCGTCCCCGGCGATTAGAAAATTCGTATTTTACACTTTGAGGCCATCACGGACTAATGATGTGTAGTTCAAAGCCCGGCCGACATGGAAAAGCTGTGTCCGGCCATGCCCACCGAAGGAGTCAGCTATCTGAAAGGCTATCGTAACTGCTCACCCCCCAGAGACTGACCCCCACGGGTGATCTGTGGAGGGGGTGTCTTTGGCAGGGATGCCGGAACCAAGTCAACAGGGAGGTATTTATAACGTCTTCCGAAACAGATCACCCATGGGGCGTGAGTAACTACAGGCTATCTTTTTTTCTGTTCAGCGTTCTGATCCAGTCTGCGAAGGTACTCCAGTTTTTCCCGAATCTTGATTTCCAGTCCTCGTTCCACCGGTCGATAGTAGCTTCGTTCAGCCATGCCGTCCGGAAAATAGGTCTCCCCGGCGGCGTAAGCATCCGGCTCGTCGTGAGCATAACGGTAAGCCTTGCCGTGACCCAGTTCTTTCATCAGTCGCGTCGGGGCGTTGCGCAGGTGTATCGGAACCTCCAGAGTACCCGAGTTTCCCGCCTCTTTACGCGCCTTGTTGTAGGCGTTGTAGACGGCATTGCTCTTGGCTGCGGACGCCAGATAGAGAATGGCCTGTGCGATGCTCAATTCGCCTTCCGGGCTGCCCAACCGCTCCTGCACTTCCCAGGCATCCAGGGCCAGGGACAAGGCTCTGGGGTCCGCGTTACCGATGTCTTCAGAGGCCATTCGCACGACACGTCTGGCAATATACAGGGGGTCGCACCCCCCATCGATCATACGACAGAACCAGTAGAGCGCCCCATCGGGGGAAGAACCGCGAACCGACTTGTGCAATGCGGATATCTGGTCGTAGAAGATGTCGCCACCCTTGTCAAAACGGCGCAGGTTGCCGGTAATCACTTCCTCTACCACATTGAGGGAAATCTCATTGCCCTCAGACAGGTCCGCCGCCAGCTCCAACAGATTCAAGGCTCGCCTGGCATCCCCATCGGCAGCCCGGGCAATCACCTCTCGGGGCTCGGAATCCAGGGCAAGCCCACGCTCTCCCAACCCGCGTTCAGAGTCCGAGAGCGCCTGTTGCAGGACCCGTTCCAGATCCACCGTCTGAAGACTTCTCAGGACATAGGTACGGGCTCGGGAAAGCAGTGCATTGTTCAGCTCGAACGAGGGATTTTCCGTAGTCGCACCGATAAACACCAGCGTCCCGTCTTCCACGTGGGGGAGAAAGGCATCCTGCTGAGATTTATTGAAGCGGTGGACTTCATCAATAAAAAGTACCGTGGACCGCCCTTCCAGTTGCTGTACCTGCCGTGCCTCTTCCACAGCATTGCGAATATCTTTCACCCCGGACAGGACAGCAGACAGACTGAGAAACCGGGCACCGGAATGACGGGCGATCAAACTTGCCAGGGTGGTTTTACCCGTTCCCGGCGGTCCCCAGAAAATCATGGAGTGATAGCGATCCGACTCGATGGCACAGCGTAAGGGTTTGCCCTCCCCGACCACATGCTCCTGCCCGATGAACTCAGAAAGGTCCCGGGGGCGCATCCGATCCGCCAGGGGACGAAAACCCTGGGACCTGGGCTGGGCAAAGAGATCGGACTCCGACGTGCTCACGGCAGACTACCGGCTGTACAGATCCGCATTGAGTGGGGGTTCGAAATGGAAAAAATCACTACTGAACTCCGGGTTCAGGTGCACATCGTAGAACCTGAAACGGGTCATCTGGCCAAACTTATCCACCATTTCCATACGACGCAGCTCACCTTCGTCGAAAGCCAGCAGTATACGAACGAACTGGCTCTCCTCATCCCTGGGAAGCAGTTTCACCCAGTCCAGCGATTCCCTCGAACCCTGATCATAGACTTTGAAAGTTTCGTCAACTTTTTGCTCACCACTGATCAGCAGCATCGCCGGAGTCCCCTTCAAAGCACTGTCCTGGGATTGAACGCTCACCTGATCCAGGTCCGAATCGTAAAGCCAGATCTGACGACCGTCTGCAATCAACTGCTGTTTTTCAGGTTCGAGATAATCCCATCGAAACTGGTTGGGCCGGTTCAGATAGAAAGCGCCCCGCGTCTTCACTTCCTGCTGATTCTGAGTGTTGAGCAACGTCTGTTCAAAGCGGGCTTCGAGACCTTTGACCTCTTGAAGGAAGCGCCTCATCTGTTCAGGCCCTGCAGCTGCCCAGAGGTTTCCGCACAATGCCAGCAATACCAGCAGCAAACCCGGGTGTAGAATCGATGGCATAACTATATCTCCGGCGGTGGTGGCGCCAATACTTCTCTGTTGCCGTTGGTCTCTGCGGGGGTGACTATGCCCGTCCGCTCCATCTCCTCGATCAGACGGGCGGCGCGGTTATAGCCAATTTTCAGTCGACGTTGAACCCCGGAAATCGAAGCCCTGCGGGATTCTGTTACTATTCGCACCGCGTCGTCGTAGAGCGGATCTGAATCTTCTACATTCCCCCGACCTTCGTCAGGTAGACCGGGAATCATCTCCGTTGGTTCCTGAAGGATTTCATCGATGTATTCGGGCTTGCCCATTTTCTTCAGATGGGCCACTACCCGATGGACTTCGTTGTCGTCGACAAAAGCACCATGGATACGTTGCGGAATGCTTTTGCCCGGTGGCAGGTAGAGCATGTCGCCGTTACCCAGAAGGTGCTCTGCACCCATTTGATCGAGGATGGTCCGTGAATCAATGCGCGAGGATACCTGAAAAGCCACCCGGGTCGGTATGTTGGCTTTGATAAGGCCGGTGATTACATCCACTGAAGGGCGCTGGGTTGCCAGAATCAGATGAACACCTGAAGCCCGCGCCTTTTGAGCCAGACGGGCAATCAACTCCTCAACTTTCTTACCCACCACCATCATCATATCGGCCAGCTCATCGATAATGATGACGATATACGGCAACGCCGTCAGTGTCGGCACCTCCTGATCCTCCACCAACGGATCAAGTTTGAATAGCGGGTCGGGTATCCCCTCCCCTTTCTTTTCCGCATCCTTGATCTTTTTATTGCAACCGGCGATATTTCGCACTCCCAGCGCCGCCATCAGACGATAACGCCGCTCCATTTCACCCACACACCAGCGCAGAGCATTGGCCGCTTCCTTCATATCGGTGACTACCGGAGTCAACAGGTGGGGAATGCCCTCGTACACCGAAAGTTCCAGCATCTTCGGGTCCACCATGATCAGGCGAACATCCTGGGCGGATGCCTTATACAGCAAGCTCAGTATCATGGCATTGATCGCTACCGATTTACCGGAGCCGGTGGTACCGGCCACCAGGACGTGGGGCATCTTGCCCAGATCGGCGACGGAGGGACTGCCTGAAATATCCTTGCCCAGGGCCAGTGTCAGGGGTGATTTTGCGGCGTCATAGACTTCGGACTGGAGTACTTCGCTCAAGTACACCATTTCCCGCTTCTCATGGGGTATTTCCAACCCGATAACCGACTTTCCCGGAATCACTTCCACCACCCTTACACTGGTAGTGGAAAGTGCCCGGGCCAGGTCTTTGGACAGATTGGTGATCTTGCTGGCTTTGGTACCCGGCGCCAGCTGCAGTTCGAACAGCGTGATCACGGGACCCGGGCTGACAGCGACGACCAATGCCTCCACATTGAAGTCACGCAGTTTAAGTTCCACCTGCCGGGACAATGCCTCCAGGGATTCGTTGGAGTAGCCCCTGCTGCCATGACTGGCAGGGTCCAGCAGGGCGAGCGGAGGCAGGTCCCCTTCTACCGGGACTTCGAACAAAGGGGTCTGACGCTCTTTTTCCACCCGCTGGCTTGTTTTCACCACCTGAATCACCGGCTCGATTTTTGGCGGTTTTCGTTTTTCCAGCTTTTTCTGTTCGACTGTCACGACCACACTGCGTTGTTTTCTCGCGTTGCGCGCCACCCAGGCATCCGATAGCTGATCGAACCTGCTTGCCAGCTGTCGATAAAGCCGCAGACACAGGTCACCGATACCGTCGATGATGGATAACCAGGAGATGCCTGTGAACAATGTGAAACCGGCCAGTAGAAGCGCCAGAAGAAATAGCGAACTTCCAACGAAGCTGAACACGGATATCAGACGTTCCACCAGGAAGGCGCCCAGAATACCTCCCCCACTTCCCGGAAGCGCTACCGAATCACCTCCCACATGGAGGGATGTCAGTGCGCACCCGGCTCCCAGAATAATGAAAAAGCCAACCCACCGCAGCGCCACCAGGTGCACGTTGACCTCATCCTTTGCCGGAGACCGGTCTCTGAAAAAGAGCCAGCCGATCCAGCCGACCATGAAAGGAAACAGATAGGCCAGCAAACCGAACAGATTCAAGAACACGTCCGCAAACCAGGCCCCCATGGGCCCGCCCGCGTTGACGGCCTGCTCCCGGGTACCTGTATAGGACCAGCCCGGATCATCCGGTGAAAAGCTGACAAGGGAGAGAAAAAGATACGCTGTAAAAGCCAGCAGGAGCAGCAAAGCTCCTTCTCTCAGTCGCCTTCCGATTTGCATCCTAAGTTAATTCCCGAGCAATACTGCCGACCAGTGCCGGCGCACCGTTCGCCTGGTTGTTGAAACCCCATCCATAGAACAGGGCCTGGCAGCCTGAGTAAATCTGAACCGCCACCTGTCGGGCGGCATGGAGAGAACGTTTTCAAAACCGCCCGCCCCTGTGTTCAGGCTGAAGACCGGAGTCTGGTGAAAGCAGATACGCACTTCACCACTCCCCGAACACTGCTGATTTCGAAATATGATAATTAAACTATGACAAATTATAAAGTTATGGAGGTAATTTCGTCTGATTTCTGCTTTTTCTGTGACCCCTTCAGGGGGCTGAACCGCCAAACAACCGAAAATAATTCTCAGCGGTCATTTGCTCAACCTTCTCTCTTGAGGCGCCGTTGAGGTCGGCGACACAGTCCGCAACATGAGCGACATACTGGGGAATATTAGGCTTGCCCCGGTGGGGAACCGGTGCAAGATAGGGCGCATCTGTTTCAATAAGGATACGATCCTGAGGTACCTTCCGGACCACCTCTCGCAGATCCGCTGCACTCTTGAAGGTGATGATACCGGAAAAGGAGATATAAAACCCCAGATCCAGGGCCTGCCTGGCCATGTCCCAGTTTTCGGTAAAACAGTGCATGACGCCACCGGCATCCCTGGCCTCTTCCTCTTTCATCACCGCGATGGTGTCTTCCCTGGCGGCACGGGTATGAATAATCAGAGGCTTTCCACAGGATCGAGCGGCCTGGATATGGCGTCGAAACCGATCCCGCTGCCAATCCAGATCCCCCTCACTACGGAAATAGTCAAGGCCGGTTTCACCAATGGCGCAGTTTCTGGGATGGGATGCCAACTCCACCAGTTCTTCAGGCTGGGGTTCTCTACGATCCCGGTCATTGGGATGGACGCCGACCGAGATGGCGATCTGTGGGTAATCCTGCACCAGCTTCAGCATGGCGGGATAGGATTCCAGGTCGATGGAAACACAAAGCAGGTTAGAGATATCGGCCTTGAAAATCTGCTCCATCAGGTTATCGAAACTGTTTTCAAAAGGTTCAAGACCCAGTCGATCGAGATGACAGTGTGAATCAATCAACATAACAAATTGAATAAGTATCTGGAGGTGCCGCTCGCGGAGCGGTTACATCGTGTGGGTGGGCCTGTCCGAGTTGAGAGCCCCGGCGAGGTAGGTTTCAATCTTGTTTCTGGCCATTCCACCGTCCTGGTCACTGAACTGAACCCCGATTCCTGCGGCCCGGTTGCCTTCAGCCCCTACGGGTGTCACCCATATGATCTTTCCCGCCACCGGTATTCGCTCGGTCTCCTCCATGAGTGTCAGCAACATGAACACCTCATCGCCCAATCGGTATTTCTTATTGGTTGGGATGAAAAGACCACCATTTTTCACGAACTGCATATACGCGGCATAAAGCGCATTCTTGTCTTTGATAGTCAAAGAGAGAATACCCTGGCGCGTGGGTGAGATTTTTGAGGCAGCCATAGAGATCAACCCTTGGTGAATTAACTTATTAACCTTATTGCGGCAAAGTTCGGGAGTTTTGAACCGATCCTATCAGGCGCGATTCCCATAACCGGCAAGCATCAATAACAGCCTCTCAAGCATCATTTGAGAGTTAAGCTGCCCCCCCAGATTCCGGGTGGCTTCGTACGCTCCATCCAACAGTTCGTATAACCTTTTGAATTCTAGCGAATTCCCAGAAAGTTGCAACGTTTTCCTCTGATCCGGGTTTAATAGCGACTGGGTATCTGGTGCCATTTTCAGGCGAACCATATCGATGATCCATCCGCTGTACCAGGACAACACTCTCCCCGGCTCCTGCTTATCCCAGCGTGCCGCTACGACCAACGGATCCTGTTTACCGGTCAGCACCGCGAAAAACTCTTCCAGCATGGCTGCCCGTTGCTGCAGTGTTTCCGGATCTGCAAGATCCAGCGCAAGCAGAGGAGCACCAGATGCCAGATCCAGAAGCAGATCAAGATCGGCCTCCGGGCTCTGACTGGCAAGCCACTGCCTGGCTTGATGCCGATCAGGAAGGGGTATATCGACCCGCCGGCAACGACTCCGTATGGTAGCCGGCAGGCGACCGGGCAACGACGTCACCAACAGGATGAGCGTCTGGGAAACCGGCTCTTCCAGGGTTTTTAGCAAGCTGTTGGCAGCGGCCATATTCAGGGCATCGGCGGGTTCGATAAGAGTGACTTTGTAGCCCCCCGACTGAGTGGTCATCGACTCTGCCCGGGTAAACTCCCTGATGGTATCGATCTTGATGGCCTTTCCAGGTTCTTCCGGCATGATAACTACAAAATCCGGATGGTTGCCCGCTTTCAGCAGCAGGCACTCCTTGCACTGACCGCAGGGTATACCCCCCTCGCCTGCGCTGCGGCAAAGAAGCGACGCGGCCAGAAGACGGGCGAACCGGGCTTTACCCAGGCCCTTCGCCCCCCTGATCAACAGCGCGTGATGGAGCTTTCCGCTTCGGCGGCCATTCATAAGCCGTGTCCATTCCTGCTCATGCCAGGGAAGCATTGAACGCTGGTCGATAATCTCTTGCAAAGCTACCTACCCGGATAAAAAACGTTTGAGAACCGAATCAATCTGTACCCTGACCTGTTCGGGCGGCTGGGATGAATCAATAATCTTCACACGATCCGGCTCCTGCCCGGCAATGTCCAGGTAGGTGTTTCTGACCGCATCAAAGAAACGCTGGCTCTCCACTTCGAAGCGATCGGGCTCGGAACGCTTCCCCGCTCTTGCCAGCCCTTCACCCACGGGTAAATCCAGCAGCAGGGTGAGGTCGGGCCTGAGATCCCCCTGAACCCACTGCTCCAGACGTTGAATCCGTTGGGGTTGGATGCCACGCCCCCCACCCTGATAGGCGTAAGACGCATCGGTAAACCGATCACACAACACCCACGCTCCCTGTTTCAGCGCGGGCTTTATCTTTCTGTTGAGATGCTCGGCACGCGCTGCGAATATCATCAGCAGTTCAGCATCATCGACCATACCCTGGTGGGTGTGATCCAGAAGCAATCGGCGGATTGCTTCTCCAAGCGGAGTGCCTCCGGGTTCACGGGTGAACAATACCTCTTTACCTGCCGCTTCCAGCCGTTCCCTGACGAACTGCAGGTTACTGCTCTTACCGGCGCCTTCAATGCCTTCCACCGTTATGAAACTTCCGGGACCGGCACCCATGCCTTATCTCCTGTGTCTTATTTCTTGAGCTGGTACTTGCGAACGGCTCGATTATGCTCTTTCAAGGTAGCAGAAAAATAGTGGCTGCCATCACCCTTGGAGACGAAATACAGCGCGCTCCCCTCAGCCGGATGCAAAACCGCCCGGATCGCATCCGCTCCGGGCATGCTGATAGGCGTGGGAGTAAGTCCTTTGTAAAAATAGGTATTGTAAGGGCTGTCACGTTTCAGGTCACGACGTCGAATATTACCCTTGTACTCTTCGCCCATGGCATATATCACCGTGGGGTCGGTCTGCAACTTCATCCCTTTGTGCAGTCGACGGGTAAAGACACCGGCTATAACCGGCCGCTCTCTCGCAACCCCTGTTTCTTTCTCGACAATGGAGGCCAGAATCAGCGCGTCATAAGGAGAGTTCAATGGCAGCCCTGGCTGACGATTCGGCCACTCCTTCTCCAAAAGGTGCTGCATGGCGATATAGGCTCTCTTAAGAAAGGCCAGATCGGTGGTACCACGGGGAAACTGATAAGTATCAGGAAGAAAATGTCCCTCCGGGTGCTGATCCGGGTATCCCAGCATTTCCATAATCTGCTCGGGGTTTTTACCCTCCAAGGTCTGTTTCAACGCCGGCTGCTGTCGTATTGCCTGCAGGGACTGTTTGAAATCCCAGCCTTCTACCAGGGTCAACGAGTAGGAAACGACCTTTCCGGATATCAAAACATCCACCAGATCCCGGGGCTTGAGACCGTGGGATAGATGGTACTCTCCGGCTTTGATCTGGTTTGCGGTGCCATCCCAGCGTGCTATCAGACGCAAATACCAGGGTTGTTTTAGATATCCCCTCTGATGCATCCCCGCCGCCACACTGGATATAGTACTGCCGGCCTTCAGATCATAAACCTCACCGCCTTCAGGTATCTGCAGGGGGGTATCGATAAAATGGTTGAAATCCAGCATCAACCATCCCAGAAAAATACTTGCCGTCAGGAAAAGCAGACCAAAAAATTTTTGCAGCATGCTGTTAAATTACCGTTTGGGTCGAGGCAACAAAGGAGCGGACCCGGAAAACCCGAGACCCAATCCAGTCGGGCACGACGCTGAAACTCTATCCTCATCACCAGGCCAGAACTCATCATTGGTCAGCACCGAAATCAGAATTCAAATCCCCTAACCATGATATCCCGTATCAGATCAACGTTCTGGTGTTTTAATTCATATTCCCAGTTTTGAATTCTAACCACCGGCCAGATACCGATGATCGAATTGGTCAAAAAAACCCCTTCTGCTGCCCGTAGTTCTTCGAGACTGATTGGCTGAACCGATACGCGCACGCCTCTACTGACCGCCCGTTCAATCACCAGTTCCCGCATAACACCGGCAACCCCGCAATTCGACAGGTCTGGTGT
Source organism: Gammaproteobacteria bacterium (assembly GCA_024227135.1). Lineage (GTDB taxonomy): Bacteria > Pseudomonadota > Gammaproteobacteria > Chromatiales > Chromatiaceae > JAHEHQ01. The sequence goes on along the minus strand of JAAELC010000629.1, from coordinate 590 downwards.
CACCAGGTTTCCTTGTCGAACCAGGAAGACATTGCTTCTGGTTCCTTCGATGAGATGGCCTTCGCTGTCACACATCAGTCCTTCATCAATATCCTCATCGCTCCATTCGGAAGCAGCCAGAACCTGTTCGAGCCGATTGAGTGTCTTGAGCCCCCCCAGAGCCGGGTTTCTGCCCAGTCTTGTCGAACACAATATCGCTCTTACTCCCTCATGGGCTGCATCTTTGGGATACTCGGGCCGCGCGGAACAGTTCAATATCCTGCTGGGATCGGCGTGGGATCCAGGGCGATACCCCCTGCCCCCCGCACCACGGGTCACAACTATTTTCAGAACACCCGTTAGACGGGAAGCAATTTCACTTCTGGCTTCATGGAGTAACAGCGAGCCGTCGGGGCATGCAAACCCCAACCGTTCACAACCCAGCCGAAGCCTCTTCAGGTGCCGTTGCCACAGGCAAGGCTCCCCGTTTACTACCGCTATTGTCTCGAAAACGCCATCGCCATACTGCAACCCGCGATCGGTTGCATCGATCCGCTCTTCATTTACGCCATTAAGCAGCAAGTTGAACGCATCCTGTCAAAATGGAAAAG
>JAAELC010000628.1 GCA_024227135.1 Gammaproteobacteria bacterium | reverse complement strand
CAGCCCTTATCCGAATTGGAGAATCCGCACGGGACTATCTTATCCAACAATGGGACGCACTTGACCGTTCGCAACGGATATACGGACTGTCGGTGATCGAGGTCTTGGGTGGTGAGCTGACCGCTTCGTTTGCAATAGATCGTTATGAGGAACTGTTTCAGGATGATCCGGAGGACTGGTGCCGACTTGCATTGAGTGCGCCCGAGCGTCGCCTGCTCGTCCTTTTGGAGCAGCAGCTACCCCACCGACAACGGCTGTTCGACGAGGCCTTTTATCAGCTCGACCGACTGCTGGATGTGAATCATCCTGAACTTGACTCGGTTGCCGAGCGGGTGGAAAAGGAAAAAAAAGAACTGCAGGCACGTCTGGCCAATTTTCAGCACGGTAAATGGTTCAATCAGGCCCTGATGCTTGAGCTCAAATGTCCGGAGTGTGGTGATACTAATGAGTACAAGGTCAGACAGGTTGTGGTCAATCCCAGCAGCAAAACTGCCGATATGCTCCTTGCCGATGAGTTACCCTGTGCCTCTTGCGGTCGTTGGGTTGATTTTGAATTTACTGCCAGTGCGCATCTGGCGATTACCGCCGAGTTCCTGAAAATGGCCTCGGATCGTGGTAAAGAGCATGCAGATCAAAGCAAGACTTTGATTACAGTGGAGGCGCCCTACTTTGGAAAGCGGATACCGGTGGGTGAGGTCGTCGACCGTTGTAAGAAATCCGTCGCCAATAATCCCAACAATATTATAGACTGGCTGCGACTCGGTTTTTGTTATCACCAAGTTCTTTCCAGACCACATCATGGTCTTGGCTACGTCGAAAAGGCACTGCTACTTGAACCAAACGCCGTGGAGGGCGTGCTCCAGAAAGCAGATACTATGGCGGTGCAGGGAGATAATGAAGATGCATTCCAGCTGCTCGATCAAGCTCTCGAGTCGAAGGAACGCTGGCGTTTTTTCCTGACTGACGTTATGAGTGCTGCCCAGCTCACAGCTCACTTCGCCCGCCTATACAACGAATTGCTGGACAGACTCGGTAGAAGTGATCGCCCACATCTGCATGCCTCATTTTTTGGTACAAGTAAGAAAGTGGGGCGAAATGATCCCTGTCCTTGCGGCAGTGGTAAAAAGTACAAAAAGTGCTGCCTCGGTAAAACCTGATCCGGATTGCAGCAGATGATGCGCAGCCCCAACGAAACGACTCACCCCGATGCAGCAATAGAACGGCTACAGGGGTCGGTCGAGCGAGTAACTTTCCACAGCGAGGAGAGTGGATTCTGTGTCTTGCGTGTCAAGGTTCGTGGTCAGCGCGATCTCGTTACCGTGGTGGGAAGTGCGGCTATTGTCTCAGCAGGCGAGTATGTCGAATGTGAGGGTTTGTGGAACAATGATCGGCAACATGGGCTGCAGTTCAAGGCCCAACATCTTCGGGTTGTCCCGCCGAGTACGCTGGAAGGTATCGAAAAATACCTCGGCTCGGGGATGGTCAAGGGGATAGGCCCTCATTTTGCCAAAAAGCTGGTTCGGGCCTTTGGTGAAACCGTGTTTGATGTCATCGAGCAGGAACCAGATAAGTTGCTCGAACTGGAAGGAATCGGTCCCAAACGTAAGGAACGTGTCACTCAGGCTTGGGCCGAGCAGAAAGTGGTGCGGGAAATCATGGTCTTTCTCCAGTCCCATGGAGTCGGGACCGCAAGGGCAGTCCGAATCTACAAGACGTATGGTGAACAGGCGGTCGAAAGGATGCGTGAAAAACCTTACCGGCTAGCACTCGATATTCACGGAATCGGCTTCCGGAATAAAGGTGACGGAGGGATTATTATTTAACCAGTTATCGGCATCTTGCGTGGCCTGCCCCTTACCGCCTGACCGAGGCAGATACCATACCTGTCCTCGATCCGCTGCCGGAACTTGTCATCGCCCACTGGATGGCTGTATTCACTCGCATTCTCAATCAGGTGAATATCGTGCTCCGAGAGCTGATATCTGAACAATTCCCGGTATGCATAGCACCTCGACTCATCCGTTGTCCCCAAACTAAGATATTCTGGGTGAAATACCAGGCCGCTTTCCCTGCCCTGCCCCATGCGTTCACAAGATAACTCGACCATCTGTATTGCTCGGGCTTGGCTACCATGTCGGCAACCAAGGGATTCAGCTCGATATAGTGCATACAGGTCAGCAGGTAGCGTTCGCTCTGAATCAGGCTGGATTTATGCCGACCTTCCCACACTGTGCCACTACGCCTATAGGTCCGGTTAAAGTAGTATCAGTATCGACTTCCGACCACCTGCATGGCCCTTGAAATCGAATCAGGCTTGTCAGGCGTGACCAGAAAATGAATATGGTTCGTCATGAGGCAATACGCATGAACAT
>JAAELC010000627.1 GCA_024227135.1 Gammaproteobacteria bacterium | reverse complement strand
TTGGCTGTGCTGCAAAGCACGCTTGAGCAACGGGTGGTGATCATTACAGGCGGACCGGGTACCGGTAAGACAACCTTGATTCGCTCCATTGCCGCGGTTTTTGAAGCCGTGGGCCGCAAATACCTCATGGCGTCGCCCACCGGTCTCCCCGCCCGCCGGATGGCTGAGATCACCGGCCGTCCGGCTGCCACCCTTCACAAGCTTATGGGTTTCAACCTGGCCGAGGGGCATTTTGAACGCGACCAGGACAATCCTCTGGAGACCCAGGCGCTGATCGTGGATGAGGCCTCCATGGTAGATGCCCTTCTTATGGGGAACCTGATCAAGGCTTTGCCCCATAAGGCCATGCTTATACTGGTGGGCGATGCTTTTCAACTGCCTTCCGTGGGTCCCGGGACGGTGTTGGCCGACCTTATCCAAACCCGGGTGGTGAAAACCTTTGCGCTTCAGGAAGTCTTTCGTCAAGCTGTCCAGAGCCCCATTGTCGCCAATGCCCACAAGGTGCGCCAGGGAGAGTTGCCGGCGCTGACGCCATTTGCCCTGGGAGATCCCCTGTCTGATTTCATCTTCATAGAACAGACCGACCCCAATTTGATTGCCCAAACCATTATAAAGCTGTGCGTCCGGTATATTCCCCATCAGTTTGGATTGGATGG
>JAAELC010000626.1 GCA_024227135.1 Gammaproteobacteria bacterium | reverse complement strand
CAGAGACAATTCCAGCCCCTTTACCAGATTGCGCAGATCATCGTTGATCAGCTGGTCATTCTGTACTTCCCCCATCAATCGTTCGGCGGCACCGATGGTCTTACGGATCTCCGGACCCACCCGTTTGGGATCACCCCGTCGATTCAGTTTTGTAAGATGTTCTTCTATCCGGGATACAAGAGAACGACTGGAATCCCTTGGTAGGTCTTTCAGGCTGTGAATCACCTCCGTGTTAGAGGCTCTGCTGCCGACTGAGAAAGTATCCTGATCGTTCTGATCGAAGAGTAACAGTGAGGAGAGCGCGTCGAATGGTTTGATCTTCCGGTTGGTACGCCATGTTTTTTCTTTACTGTCGATGGCTTTTTCTGAGGGATCGGAGTCAGTACTCGATGGGTCTATGGTATCCGAGATACCCTGTTTGCTCAGGACGCTCAACAACTCTTCGTAGAGGTGGTTGATAGAGGTTAGAAGCGTGTCCCTGAAGAGCCGGAAAGTCGCCTTCTTAACGATGAACTCAAGACCCAGTTTGTCCAGTAAGTCATTGAGTAGCCAGAGTATGGAATAGGGTGCAAGCGGGTTCGTTTCGTTGTCGACTGGTGCGTTACTCAGACAGGAAAACGCCTTGTGTAAACGTAGAAGATTGAATGATAACCAACCTTCAACGGTATGGGTGATACCTATGATTACCACCCATTCCTCGAACTCTTCTTTGTTCACCAGTTCCAGGTCAGCTTCATCTTTCTGTGCATAGAACAGTTTTTGGTCTCTGGCATTGATGGACTGCAGGGACAGGTCTGAAAGAATATGATCGATTATCTTGTCCCGTATCGCATCCTGATTTTTCATTATTGTCGAAACCCCGAACATGAGTTTGTTCATGTCCGACTCCAGGTCCGTATCACCCGCAGTTTTGAGAAGGCCCCTCTTGATTCCGGAGAAGAAGTGGGGCAGTTCCTCAATAAGATAGTGCTCGCTGATACTCTGGAGTTCCCTGATGATTTTTCCACGGGCCGGGGGGCTGCCCGCCAATTTTGAGGCAGTGCCCGTATCTACTCCGCCGATAGCCAGGGGCCCCCTCTGGTCGATAGTCTGCAGGTACTTCAGGATCTTGTCCTGCTTGGTCAGGAAAGCGACTCCCAGACCTGAAGAAGTGACATAAGCAACACGAGTAACCAGGGAGAATGGCGGGGTCACTTTATCATCGCCATGGGGAATCTGTATCAATGCCTGATTGCGTCGTTCGTTCTTCAGATCCATTGGAGTCACAATCATTTCCAGATCGTGACCCAGGTACTCAAGAAACAGGCCGCCATCGGAGTAGTTTCGGATTCTGCATTCCGGAAGCCGGGTGCCTTGATGAATCACCGTAACCGGATGATCGGTATCGGAGCGGGTAAATAGTCTGCGTGGTTTGTCGACGGCGACCAGTTTTGTTTCTTGTTTGAAGGTGTTGGCTTGTAGTTGTCTTTTCATATCGTAGCGAGGCACTGGCGATAGTGGCGTCAGTGGACGGGCGCAGGTCCACCGACAATTGCTATTGTTAGATACCAGTTTGATCGGCGGAGATATCCACAACTTGAGCGGGCTGAGGCTTGATTGGGCCTCCACAGTCTGGGGGGGAGGTTTTCAGCTTGGAACAGTTGTATCGGGGAACAGTTTCTGCAATGTACCTTTAGACAGAGCAGGCGCTCTGGGATCAGGTATCCCGTTTGTCAAGGGTATCAATGGGTTTGGGTTCCATGCTTCCTTGATACAGGTGAAGATGCCGAGTGAGCTGCAGTTCACCCTGTTGGGGGTCGTGACTGGTCAGAATCACACTGACCTTGTCTTTGTACAATTGATTGATCAGGGACAGGCACAATCGGCGGGCCTGCTTGTCCATGTTGGCCACCGGTTCGTCCAGCAACATCAGGCGCGGGGTCAGAACCCAGGCACGGACCATGGCTACCCGCTGTTGTTCACCTCCTGATAGCTCACGGCTGTGGCGACGTTGCAGATGATCCAGGGATGCCGCTTCCAGGGCGGCGGTCACACGGGATGTTATTTCCTGCTGTCCCACTCCCTGCCGTCGCAGCCCATAGGCTACATTGTTAAATACACTGCAGTCGAACAGATAGGGTTGCTGGTGCAGATAACAGGTGTTCTGGCGCAGGCTGTTTCGAATGAATCGCCAGTTACTCCAAGGGCCGCCGTTTAGTTCGAACAGCCCTTGATCCGGTTTCAACAACCCCGCTATGATCCTCAACAGGGTGGTCTTACCAGATCCGTTATGCCCGGTCAGCAGAATCAGCTCACCTTCGCTGAACTCCACCGAAATGTTTTTCAGAATTTCCCGCTTGTTACGGGAAAAGCAGGTAGCTTTCACTCTCAACCAGGGAGTCATGCTTTGATCTCACCTTTGCCCTGAATACTGGCAAGCAGGAGGTTGAGTGTCAGTGCAAGCAGTAGTAATACAATTCCCAAAGCAATGCCTTGGGCAAAAAAGCCTCGACTGGTTTCGAGAGCGATTGCTGTTGGTATATTACGGGTGTGGTTGAGGATGTTACCTCCCACCATCATGGAACTGCCCACTTCAGCAATAATTCTTCCAAAACCGGCAACCAGTGCCGCGGTGAGTCCGAATCTAGCCTCGTGAATCACAGTAAACATGGCGCGCCAGGGTTTTGCGCCGAGAGTGATCGCAGTTTCGAATACCCTCCGGTCTCCGGCTTGAAGCGCTGAGTGTCCCATGGCGACCAGTATAGGAAAGCAGAGAATAATCTGACCGATGATCATTGCATTCTGGGTGAACAGCAGCTTTAAATCCCCCAATGGTCCCGCCCTCGACAAGACCATGTAAAGGGTCAGCCCCACCACCACTGCAGGAATTGACAATGCCGTGTTAAACAGTGCTATCAACAGGCGCCGTCCCGGAAACTTCTGATAGGTGAGAAGAAATGCGATGACGAGTGCAAACGGGGTAGCAATGAGTATCGCCCGTAAAGATACACTGAAGGATATGCCGATAATGGCCCAGAGTGCTCTATCACCTGTTGCCAGAAGATAGATAGCCTGAAGGCTTGCTTCAGTCAGAGATTCCATTCCGGGAGCACACCTGTTCTCGAAGGTTGTAGTTCATTTTTTCAGCACTGCAAAGGGTGAGGCAGGTCGTTCGTCGGGATAAAAAGTAACACAGCGGTGTGGTGGTCAGCAGGGGAGCTATAAACCCGGATTTTGTTCCGGTAATCGATCATCCGGGTTGAAACCAACGGTGGCCAACCATTCAAATGCTGGGGTACATATCATCTGAAGTTGCAATTATAGCCTGATGGCTTTGTAAAGTTGAATCCAGGTACACTATCCTAACGACAAGATTATGTAGACGGCGTATTCAAGCGCCTTGACCGCTGGAATTGGAACCATGAAACTGAAATTCAAACTCTATGCATCCCTGGGCGAACACCTGCCTTCCGGCACCAGTGGCCACGAGATTTCGATTGAGGTACCGAAGGAGACAACTCCCCTGATGTTACTGAAGGAACATGGAGTACCGTTGGCAGAGGTCCACCTGGTGCTGATCAATGGCATTTTTATCCCGGTGAGTCAGAGAGATATACCTCTGAACGAAGGAGATGAACTGGCCGTCTGGCCTGCAGTGGCGGGAGGTTGATTTCCCTGAAAATGTCAGACCTGGCTGTCCCCTCAAGGAACTGGCACTGTCCCTGATTAGCACCATTCACCAGGCTAATATTTTACCATGCAAACTGTTCCAGAGTTTTTCACCCGAGAGATGGGGTTGACCCATAAAGAGTTCATGCGCACCCTTCCGGCGGCGATCAACCCACTGGTTTACGAGAAGGAACACTCGAAAATACTGATACCACATCCCAGCGGTCAGGTGGAGATCCGGTTATCGGATACGACAGAGCGGTGTATTGGAATGATAAAACTCCCAAGGACACCGGTAGCGTTCAGGTTTTCGGGCCTAAACCACGAAGAGCGTAAAGTTTTTCTGGATCGCTTCGATCTCTATTTTCACAGGGGTGGGGGGTGAACCCCCGCTTCAGTGTTGAACAACAGCACAATGTGTGCGTCTCGGTAATTAACTGGAAACTCAGCATCCCTGTCACATCATGAGCGACAACGTAAGATACATAGAACTCAAGTCTGGTTATTCGGACGACGGTCCTGCATGGATCGCCAGAGTACGCTTTTCCAAGAGCAAAAAATCTATATATTTCAATAATATGCTTCTTAAATCCCTTAAGGGCTCAGGTATTGGTGCGAACTATTACGATCTGGAGTCAGGGGATCAGTACTGGGTATCCGGGGTTAAGAAGCAGGAGTGGAACCGGCATACTTATGGCAAGGGGGATGTCATGATAGAGAAGTCTCTTATTGACTGGTTCTGCAAGCACATCAATTACTTGGAAAAGTCTTTTCTTATCCCGATTGATGATCTCCCTGAATCAGATATTCAGCGGCTGAACCAGTTGGAGAACTCATAGATCCCTGCAATGTTGTACCAAGGATGCAGGGGCATGGTGGCGTTTCACCCCAAGGCACAGAGTGCAGGTGGTGCTCTTTCCTTTTCATGGAATGTGCTCTGGCTGAGGGATCCCGCGGGGAAGTTGCCCAGGTGAATTTGTCAGTATCATGGATTGTGTTGCAACGTTTGACTGGTTGAGCCTGCCATTGTCTGGATACCGTGCCTTGTCATGAGCATCGAGAATCATGGGTAACCGGTCGCTGTCTCATGGAGGGAGTCCCCCGTTTCTGATCCAGATCATGCCAATACATGGCCTGGGATCACAACCCCCCGGATGATGATTATGTTTGACTATTCCGTTGTTCATTGGACAGCTTTCTTCTCCGCTGCAGTTTTACTGAATCTGTCTCCCGGACCTGATATTGCGTTCATTCTCGGGCAGACCGTTAAGCATGGGTATAAAGCCGGTTTTTCTGCGATGTTTGGCATTTGGACTGGTGCATTTGCCCATGTGCTGGTGGCTGCTGTTGGGCTTTCAGCGATTCTTGCCACGTCTGCATTGGCATTTTCGATGGTCAAGTGGGCAGGGGCAGCCTATCTGATCTGGCTGGGTATCGTTGCACTTCGATCGAGGGGGGCGGTTTCATCAACAAAGGGGGACCTCAGGATCTGGTCATTTCGCAGATCTTCCGGCAAGGGATTCTGGTGGCAGCCCTCAACCCCAAAGTTGCGATTTTTTTTCTGGCATTTCTACCCCAGTTTGTCGTTGAGGGGGCGGGGCCTGCCTGGGCTCAGTTGTTTCTCCATGGGAGCCTGATCATTGCTGTTGCTGCGCTCATTGAACCCCCGCTCGTCATGGTCGGCGCACGAATGGCAAATGGGTTGAAAAACAGTGAGCGGCTCGGAATGTGGCTGGATCGTGGACTGGGGGCTCTCTTTATAGCCCTTGGGGTTCGTCTCGCGCTGAGCGAAAGATAGAGGGCCTGGTGGTTAATCAGGGTGGGTATTCCATCACTCATACATGGATGGAGTACCTGTGAACCAGTAGCGTGTGTTAATCAAAGAGTGCGATAATGAGCGACTGGACAGTGGTTTTCTGCTGCTGTTCCGACCCATATCTGTATGTTCCCTGATTGTTTGTTACATCATGGGTGCACAAAGTCTGGCACAGGACTGTCAGACCTTGAATAAACCTGCCATCAACCACTACGGGTTAAAGAGTACTCTTGAGTAATAAATTAGGCGATATCCTCATAGAATTGGGTGCTCTCGACCAGAGCAGCCTGGCGCGTGCGCTGAAAGCCCAGAATGAGCTGGATGAGAAGCTGGGCGAAATTCTGATCAAGCTGGGCATGATCAAGGAAGATGAGCGCATGAAAGCCTTATCGGAACTGCTCGATGTGCCCATCGCAGAGAAGGCCGATTACCCGACTGAGCCGCTGTTCAATAGCAGGATATCCACTAATTTTCTAAAAAAATCCAAAATCATACCATTACGGGAAGGACCGGAAAGCATAGCGCTCGCTATGGCTGATCCCCTTGATCAGTATGCCGTCGAGGCGATGAGTATGTTGTCGGGAAAGCCGGTAGAAGTGTATATCGGCATGGAGAAGGAGATCGAGACTACGCTGGAATCGCTTTACGGCGATGGTCAGAGTCAGATCGATAATATCGTCGCCGATGTCAGCGATGAGCGTCTGGATGGTAGTGAAGAGGATATCGAGCGTCTAAAGGATCTGGCCAGCGAAGCCCCCATCGTTCGGTTGGTAAACTCTCTTTTTACCCGTGCCTATGAAGAACGGGCATCGGATATTCATATTGAACCTTCCGAGACCAAGCTGTTCGTACGCTACCGGGTCGATGGCGTGTTGCGGGAAGTTGATTCCACCCCCAAGCGCCTCGCTGCCGCTATCGTCTCCCGCATCAAAATCATGGCCCACATGAATATCGCCGAGAGACGACTGGCACAGGATGGTCGTATTCGGATCAGAATCCGCGATCAGGATATTGATATGCGGGTTTCCACGGTGCCGACCCTCTCCGGTGAAAGTGTCGTATTGCGATTACTCGAGCACAATGCTGTGGAACTGGATTTTGATCAGCTTGGTTTCGACAAGTTGACGCTGGATAAGTTCATTACCTCTATATCCGAACGCCACGGGATCATGTTGGTCACCGGTCCTACGGGCAGTGGTAAGACCACTTCCCTTTATGCTGCCTTGAAGCACCTGAATTCCCGGGAGCGGAAAATAATCACGGTGGAAGATCCGGTGGAATACCAGTTGGAAGGTGTGACCCAGATTCAGGTGAATTCCGATATCGGCCTGACCTTCTCCAATGTATTACGTTCTATCGTTCGTCAGGACCCGGACATCATCATGATCGGGGAGATGCGGGATTTGGAAACAGCGGAGATCGCGGTACAGTCGGCACTCACCGGCCACCTGGTGTTGTCGACGCTGCATACCAATGATGCTGCTGGAGCCATCACCCGCATGTTGGATATGGGGGTTGAGGACTACTTGTTGACCTCCACGGTTAACGGTGTGCTCGGCCAGCGTCTGGTGCGCACTCTGTGTCGTAAATGCCGTGAGCCGTTTCAAGCCTCCGACCAACTGGTAGAACGTATGAAACTCCAGCGTTTCGAGGAAACGGGTAATATTACGCTTTACAAAGCGAAGGGCTGTGACCAGTGCGGCGGTTCCGGTTTCACCGGGCGAATCGGTATCTATGAGTTTCTGCAGATATCGGATGAGATTCGAAATCTGGTGTTGAAACGGATCGATTCCACTGGATTGTACCGGACGGCAAAGGAGCAGGGGCTGGTGTCGATGGCCGAAGATGGTATCAAAAAGGCAATGGCCGGAATTACGACTATTGAAGAGGTTTTGCGGGTTACCAGGCAGTACTAGTACTGCCTGGTAACCCTGTATTGATGGATACAGGGTTTCCGTGGGATCCCTAGGAGCTTGTTCGAGAACTCAGTTTTTTGGCAAAACGAGATTTTTAACTCATTGATTAATAAAGAATAAATTTTGCCGAAAACACGGATTTTGCTATTCTTGGACAAGCTCCTAGACAAGGTTCGGAGCGGACT
>JAAELC010000625.1 GCA_024227135.1 Gammaproteobacteria bacterium | reverse complement strand
ATCCAAAACCTCCTGATGATACCCGCGCCCTGCGTTATGGATGGTTACCACCGTACCCGTCTCACGAAAATAACTTCGTAGCCAACTGCTCTCATTGATTATAGCCGGAAGGACTGCAGTGTGAGCATCGTGACAGTGGATGATGTCCGGTTTCTCACCCAGTAGAATCATCAATTCAATCGCCGCCTTCTGCAGAAGGATGTTCATGGCAAAGTAATCGTAATGCCCTTCACCCTGTTTTTTCCACGGATCTCCCGACTCCTCATCCTGTGTATAAGTATAGACATCCCCTTTCTCCTGGAAACGGTCGGTTGCAAGCAGGTACAACCTCACCCTCTCTATCCTGGCATGCCACACCCAGACCCTTTCCCGGCGTTCCTCACCGATATAGTTCATATCAATGTTGTAGGTGACCTGCTTCTCCGGGTGTATGGGATCCATAAGAGGGGAGAAACCACAGGCTTTCGGCACGACGAAACCGTAGAGGGGCATAACAACACTGACCCTGCGCCCTGTCCAGCGGGCCAGCGCACACGAGAGCTGTTTGGCCACGTCCTTCACGCCTCCTGCCCCAGCCAGGCCCCCGTATTCACGGGATAACATCCAAATATTCTTTATCGGTACATTCATAACGGACATGGTTGTGCTATGCCTCTGTTGTACATTGACAGATCTGCTGCCGAAGGAGATGATCGGCCAGGGTTAATCGCACCATGGCTTCACAAACGGGAATAACTCGCGGGATGGCCGAGATATCGTGCCGACCGCCCACTTTTATCATCACCTCTTCGTTGGCCAGATTGACGGTTTTTTGCTCCCTGCCAATGGAAGGTATTGGTTTAACAGCCACCCGCATGACGAGCTCCTCTCCATTGGAAATACCTGCAAGAATCCCCCCGGCATTATTGCCGAGAAACCCGTCCACACCAATGGCATCATTGTTTTCAGATCCAAGCATATCCGCAACCTGAAATCCGGCCCCCACCTCAACACCCTTGACGGCTCCAATGGACATCAGGGCATGGGCTAGTTCCGCCTCAAGCTTATCGAAGACCGGCTCTCCCAGTCCCGCCGGACAGGCAGCTCGAATTTCCACAATTCCCCCAAGCGTGTCCCCCTGTTTCCGAACCTCCTGCACGCGTTTATCCATGAGATCTGCGGCCTCGGCATCGGGAGCAAAGTAGTTGTTGGTGTGGATAAGTGACAGGTCACGAGTCGTTATATGAACGCCGCCCAGGGCGGCGGTATACGCGACAACCTCGATACCGTTTCTTTTCAAAAGCTGCGCGGCTATTGCTCCTGCAGCAACTCGCGCCGCAGTTTCTCTTGCCGACGCCCGTCCACCTCCCCTATGATCCCTTATACCATATTTTGCCCGATAGGTGATATCGCCATGACCGGGTCTGAAAATATCCTTGAGATGATCATAGGACTTGGAATGAGCATCTTTATTATAAATTACCAGAGAAATCGGAGTGCCGGTTGTTCTTGGAAACTTCTCACCTTCCGGCGTAAACACACCCGAGAGAATCTCAACCTTGTCGGGTTCTTTGCGGGGACTGGACGCCCCCCCTTTACCCGGTCTTCTCCGTTCCATCTCCCTTTCTATATCCCGCGGATCTACAACAATTCCGGCAGGACAGCCGTCAATTACAGCACCTATCCCCGTACCATGTGATTCACCCCAGGTAGTTACCCTGAAGACTTCTCCAAATGTATTCCCTGCCATTCTTACTCCTCGTGCCCTGGGGTTGATGAGAGCTCAACAAGGAGAAATCCTATGGCCTCATCCACACTCATCTTTCCCGTATCAATTT
>JAAELC010000624.1 GCA_024227135.1 Gammaproteobacteria bacterium | reverse complement strand
GCTTTCATCTGCGCCTTGAATCTGAGCTGATACCCTGCGCATTATGGGACGATACATAATTTCCGAGGCCCTTACGACGTCTTCCGGAGTGGATCGCCCATGGGGGGGAGTAGATACCACTTCGGTAGCTATTACCGATACTGTCGCAGATACCACCACTCGAAGAGCCGTTTTATCCAGTGGAAGGCCTTCATCTGGGGCAGCACAATATTGTGTTTGGCGGTTCGTGCAACCAGGCTACCGGACGTCTGGCTGTCCACGATACAGATAAGCTCCACCTTGAATGTTTTTGACGGTTCCTGGCCGTTGAGTTCAGCGACCAGGTTTTCCGCGGCTGCTTTTGCCTGAAGATCTGCCATATGGGCTTGTTTAGGCATCCAGTCAGGTCCCGGAAAACTACCGGAATCCCCTGCCACATAAACCTTTTCCAACCCTTCGACTCGGCATAATGCGTCTGCTTTCACCAATCCGCCCTCAGAACGAGGTAAATCGGTATCATCGAACCAGGGGCTGCCGGTGATGCCCGGCATGAAGAGTATCAGGTGGGCATCGAACTCCCCCCCTTCGGTAATCACCGATTTTTCGGTGAATCCTTTCAGTTTGTGACCCAGGTGGGTTTCGATGTTTCGTTTTTTCATCTCCTGCATCAGCCCCGCCACCGCCTTTGGTCCAAGGCGGTTTCCCGGGGCCGGGGCCGGATTGAAAAAAACCAGCTTGATCCGGTCGCGTCGTCCATCCAGGCGAAGCTGCTGGTCGATTCCGAACAGATACTCGAACATGGGGCCACCCCGCATGGCGGAGGGTTCCTTTGGGTTGCCGGAAAACCCGATGGCGATGGTGCCGCTTTCCAGTCTTTTCAGCCGATCCCGGATTTTTACCGCCGCAGGTACCCCATCACAGGGGACGAGCACATGTTCGATCCCCGGCAGTTTCTTGATGTAACACCCACCACTGCCGATGAGCAGACCATCGTTTGGGATCTCTCCCCGGTCGGTGATCAGGGTTCGGCCACCGTCTTTGAGGCCGGTGGCCGAACCCTTGTGGTAGTTGACCTTCATCCGGTGGAAAAAATTCTCCAGCGGAATCTGAAGGTCTTCGGGTTGGCGCAATCCCGAGGGAATCCAGATAGTACCCGGAAGGTAGGAAAAAACCGGCTTTGGAGCAACCAGGGTGATTTCCATGAGTGAATCGGCGGCACGCAGCTTTTGTACTGCGGTCAATGCAGCAAAACCGGCGCCGACAATGGTAACTCGCTTCATCCTCATCCTCCGATGGATCGTCTGGGTCAATACGCGCTTCCGGGGTGCTGTTCACCTCGAGCCAGGAGTTTTTCGATCACGCTGACGAGTAGCGTTTCGTTCCCCTGAGCGTCAGCGCAGCAACGGAAATACCGGCCAGGACAGCAGCACCCTCGGGGCAGACACTACATTATTTCTGTGGCGGCGATCAAATTCTGTGTGGCAGATCCGTTCTCAGGGGACCGGTAATTTATCGATTCCTGTATCCATAGCGTACTTGATTGTGCCTCGAGTGCGAGGCCAGATTACAACCTGAAAAGTGCCTGGGGGCAAGGTGGGGCAGGGAATAAATTTGTCTGTAGCAGTCATATGACATAGTTGCAAAGGACCGGGTTCCCGAAAACATCCACCTTGCTGACCGGCGCTCTGTCTGGGGTGATGGTTTAATCCGGTATCGATGATATGATTCTCCCTGGTTACTCAGGCTTGATTACTCCTCGAAATGAACGCGCTCGCGCTCCACACCCTCCAGAAAATTTACAGCAATGGTTTCGAAGCCTTGAAGGGTATCGATTTGACCGTTGCTGAAGGGGACTTCTTCGCACTGCTGGGTCCCAACGGTGCAGGCAAATCAACGGCAATCGGCATAATCACTTCCCTGGTAAACAAGTCGTCGGGGCATGTTCGGGTATTCGGCCACGATCTGGACCTCGACCCCGAAGCCGTAAAGTCCTGTATCGGTCTGGTGCCCCAGGAATTTAACTTCAACCAGTGGGAGCCGGTGGGGGAGATCGTTGTCAACCAGGCGGGTTACTACGGAATTCCCAGAAAAGAGGCCTGGCGGCGCGCGGAAGAGAGCCTGAAACAGCTGGATTTATGGGAAAAACGGTCAGAAATGGCGATAAAGTTGTCGGGGGGCATGAAACGCCGTCTGATGATCGCCCGTGCACTGGTGCACCGCCCGAGGTTGCTGATTCTGGATGAACCCACGGCCGGGGTGGATATCGAAATTCGCCGCTCCATGTGGACTTTCATGACGAACCTGAACCAGCAGGGCACTACGATCATATTGACCACCCATTATCTTGAGGAAGCGGAGAGCCTGTGCCGTAATATCGCCATTATCAACCAGGGACGCATCGTGGAACATAATCGGATGGATCGGGTGTTACACGCCTTGCACACCGAATCTTTCCTGTTGAATGTCGGGGGGATGCCGGAGTCGTTACCTGAGTTGGAAGGTTGTGTGATGCGGCGGCTGGATGGCCAGACCCTGGAGGTTGAAGTGAGTCATGATCTGGGTATCAACAAGCTGTTCGAGGGACTGACCCGGAACGGTATTCAGGTTGTCAGTATGCGAAACAAACAGAATCGGCTGGAACAGATTTTTATCAAAATGATGGATGCCAACCGGAATTCGGCATGAGAGAGTTATCCCGAGTAGATCGGTATCGCACCGCGTTTCAAACGATCATCACCAAAGAAATACTGCGTTTCGGACGGATCTGGAAGCAAACCGTCCTGCCTCCGGTCATAACGACGGTTCTCTACTACGTTATTTTCGGTAACCTGATCGGGGAACGCATTGGTGAGATGGACGGGTACGCTTACATCGATTTCATCGTACCCGGACTGATCCTGATGGCCGTGATCACCAGTTCGTATTCCAACGTGGTGTCTTCATTCTTCAGCAGTAAGTACCAGCATCATGTGGAAGAGTTGCTGATATCCCCGGTGCCGGACTGGATCATCCTGGGGGGCTATGTAGGGGGCGGGGTGGCGCGAGGGGTTGCGGTGGGGATCGCGGTAACCCTGGTATCCCTGTTTTTTACCGATCTCAGTATAAATCACTACGGCTGGACACTGATGGTGTTCGTGCTCACCTCGATTCTGTTCGCACTGGGTGGCTTCATCAATGCGGTGTATGCCAACAGCTTCGACGATATCTCCATCGTTCCCACGTTTATTCTGACCCCGCTCACCTACCTGGGCGGGGTGTTCTACTCCATCCAGATGCTGCCTGAATTCTGGCAGTACGTGTCCCTGGCAAATCCGGTTCTCTACATGGTCAACGCGTTTCGCTATGGTCTGCTCGGTGTGTCAGATATCCATATCGGTCTGGCGCTACTGATCATTCTGATTTTCATCACAGGGCTGACGTTATACAGTCTCAGCCTGTTGAAACGGGGGGTGGGGATCAAAAACTAGAAACCCAGTCCTGGAGGATCAGGGGCTATGGGCATCACCCCCGGTCCGGTTCTGGTTTCGTATCTACACACCCCCCCATGGGGGATCTGCTCCGGAAGACGTCGTAAAACCCTCCCTGTAGACTTGGCTTCGGCATCCCAGCCAAAGACACTTCCTCCACAGACCACCCATGGGGGGGTATTCTCCGGGGGGGTGAGCAGTCACCTGGTTTCTAAAAGGGTTGAACGTCGATCAGGTCACCTTCGCTGACCCCGGCGTTTTGTTCATCCAGCAGGATGAAGCAGTTGGCGCGGCTCATGGAAGTGAGAATGCCCGAGCCTTGCTGCCCGGTTCCCGAAATCAGGAGAGTTCCATCGGAGGAGTGGCTGAGGATGCCCCTTTGAAACTCGTAGCGCCCGGGACGTTTGCGTATCGACTCCGTGGCACGGGCCTTGATCACCAGTGGTTGCCATCGCTGTCCGCTGGCTAGATACCGGATAGCGGGCTCAACGAACTGCATGAAAGTCACCATCACCGCTACCGGGTTCCCGGGCAGACCGAAAAACAGCGCTTTCCCCAGGCTACCATAAGCCAGGGGGCGCCCGGGTTTCATGGAGATTTTCCAGAACCCGATCTGTCCCAGTGCATCCAGCGTTGCCTTGACATAATCGGCCTCTCCCACGGAAACGCCGCCGGAAGTGATCACCAGATCGGCCATGGATGCGGCGGATTGAAATGCATCCCGCAGGGCTTCAGGTTTATCCGGGATCACACCGAGGTCGAATACATCCAGATCGAGACGCTTCAACATGCCGTAAAGGCTATACCGGTTACTGTCGTAGACATCTCCTTTGTTGAGGGTTTCTCCGATAGAGCGCAGTTCATCGCCGGTAGAGAAAAATGCCACACGGGGGCGACGGTATACTGAGACTTCGCCTATTCCCAGTGAGGAGAGTATGCCCAGATCGGCTGGCGTGAGCCGCCTTCCCGGTTCCAGTACCCGGTTGCCCGCTGCGATATCCTCGCCTGCCTGGCGGACGTTCTGGCCGGGCCGTTGACCAGGCAGCATGACTACCTGCGCATCACCGGAAGCCTTTGTCTGTTCCTGCATGACGACGGTGTCGGTACCCGCCGGCATCGGAGCGCCGGTCATTATTCTGATGCACTCCCCGGATTCACAGATCCCTTCACAGGGCGCTCCGGCGTAGGCGGTCCCGATGACCCGATACTCCCGCGGTATGGATTCCGGGAGGTCGTTTCCGGACAATGCGTAACCATCCATTGCAGAATTGGTGTGGCCCGGCACATTGATCGGGGAGACGATCTCGGTGGCAAGAACTCGATCGAGGGCATCACGGAGGAATAGTCGTTGCCGTTCAGTGACAGGTGTCACACTGTCGAGAATGCGTGATCTGGCCTGCACCACTGTCAATAGAGAGGGTTCGCTGTCATCTGCACAGCTTGGCGCCGCCCGGAATGAAATTTTCGAATTCACGTGATCTGTCCGCTGGTTGTCTAATGTGATTCAGGGAAGCACTGATTGCTCCCTGACAGGATTAACGACTGGTTGATCTCAACGCCTTTTTCCACCGAGCAGGGAGCCGAGCACCCCGCGTATGACCTGACGTCCGATCTGGCTGCCCACTGCCCGGGCAGCGCTTTTGAAGAATGACTCCATCACCGTCTGGCGCTGACGCCCCCCCCGGCCACGGCTGGCCTTTTTGAGTTCCTTCTCCCGGGCTTTCTCCACCTCCTGTGCCTCATGTTCCCGGGCCATCTGTTCCGCTCTGGCACTGAGTACTTCGTAGGCCGACTTCCTGTCTACCGGTTTGTCGTAGATGCCGGCGACTATGGATGTTCCCATCAGTTCCTTTCGGAGTTTCCGGGTTATGGGGCCTATCTGGCTCCTTGGGGGGCGTATCAGGGCCCGTTGCACGATTCTTGGTCGTCCCTTTCCATCCAGAGTGGACACCAGCGCCTCACCAACTCCCATTTCGGTAATGGCGGCCACCGTATCGAGCTTTGGATTAGGCCGGAACGTCTGGGCGGCTGCCCTGACCGCTTTCTGGTCTTTTGGAGTGTAGGCGCGCAGCGCGTGCTGGACGCGATTGCCCAACTGACCCAGCACGTTTTCCGGGATATCCAGTGGATTCTGGGTGACGAAATAGACACCGACCCCTTTGGAACGAATCAATCGCACGACCTGTTCGATCTTATCC
The DNA here is from genome assembly GCA_024227135.1 of Gammaproteobacteria bacterium. Taxonomy (GTDB): domain Bacteria; phylum Pseudomonadota; class Gammaproteobacteria; order Chromatiales; family Chromatiaceae; genus JAHEHQ01. The sequence goes on along the minus strand of JAAELC010000624.1, from coordinate 18,810 downwards.
AGGAGCGCTTCGGGGGTATCATCGAACATGAGATGGGCTTCGTCGAAAAACAGCACCAGTCTGGGTTTGTCCCGATCTCCCACTTCAGGAAGATTCTCAAACAGTTCGGACATCATCCAGAGCAGAAAGGTGCCGTAGAGATCGGGAGCCTCCATCAGCTTGTCTGCAGCCAGAATATTTATCATTCCCAGGCCCTGGTTATCGGTCTGCATCAGGTCATCGAGGTTAAGTGCCGGTTCACCCAGCAGTTTTTTACCCCCCTGGGATTCCAGGGTTATGAGGCGCCGCTGAATAGCACCCACGCTGGCGGCCGAGATGTTTCCGTAAAGCGTGCGAAACTCCCTGGCATTCTCAGCCACGTATCGAAGCATCGATCGCAGATCCTTGATGTCCAGCAGCAACCAGCCATTATCATCGGCAACCCGGAAAACCAGGGCGAGTACACCCTGTTGGGTTTCGTTGAGATTCAGGAGCCTGGATAGCAGGAGCGGCCCCAGCTCAGAAATGGTGGTACGTACGGGGTGACCCTGAGCACCGAAAACGTCCCAGAATGTGACAGGGAATCCCCGGTACTCAAAATCTGATAGCCCCATGGAATCGACCCGTTCCCTGATCCTGGGATGTTCCTTTCCGGGCTGGGAAATACCCGAAAGATCGCCTTTTACGTCAGCTAGAAATACCGGAACCCCTTGTAAACTGAATTCTTCGGCAAGGCATTGGAGTGTCACTGTTTTGCCCGTACCTGTGGCACCCGCGATCAATCCATGACGGTTGGCCATGCGTGGCAGTAAAGGAACCGGTTGGCTGGCCTGACCGATAATGAGGGGGGTTGTGGTGGGCATATCTGTTACTCACTCCGAAGTTTGCCTGGATCGAATCGATTCCCGGGGAGGGCTTTTGGTATTCTCTTCCAGCGAGACACTGACAACGCTCGATGACGCACCCTGTGAAATCAGTTACTGTCGGCCAGACAGGAATCTGTTTTCCCGTGTCCTGGTGATAGGCTGTTCTGACGTATGATAATGCCAGTCAACGCTGGTTGCGAGTCTCCCGGGATTTCATCACAGTTACGCTGCTGAGGTGCTGCCCAGACACCAACAAGTCTCCCGGATTTTCATCGCGGTCATTTCGCAGGGGTACTGGCCTGCCGCAACCGGGCCTCCACCCGCAATGCTTCAATGGCGGCATGGTTCAGTCTGTTGGGGTACAGGGTCCAGTTCCGGGCCACTTCCCGGGCATTGCAGCGGGCGGCAATCTCCAGGCGGTGGCGGGTTGCATCGCTGATCTGCTGCAAGGTCAGAAGTCGGGGTGACAACCAGTTCAGATAGTTAGAAACCAGGGTTTGGTTCAGCGGTGTGTCCCAGGTTCCCTCAACATTAGTTCCGGAAACGACTCTCTGGGAAGTCGACGGGATGACAACTGTTCCATTCCTCTTACCGGCAGGCCCACGCCTCCTCCCTCTTCGTCCCGTTCGAACCACTGCAGAACGGTATGCCCGCCTTCTGTTGCGACCAGTCGCTCTAAAGCGCAGAAACTGATAGGTCGGTTCCCCTTTGGGTTCTGCACCCCACATGTCAGGTTGTCTGGCACGGATTTGAACCTCCCAGTTCAATCCATCGGGACTGAGGGCGAGGGCGCGTGCCTCTTCATTCCCCGCCACCTGAATGACGCCATGGAAGGGATTGAGGCGACGTACGGAATAATAGCGGAAAGGTTTTTCCCGGTTCATTGGAATCGATAGAGTCGTTGTACAGGGTGGCAAAGACAGGCGTACTCCGGGCTCATTGTATTTCGTCTTGCCTGGATTTCAACGGGTAGCAGGTATCGATCATTGCCTGTCGCTAAGGATGTTGGAGCTGGAGCCGATGATACTGGTGTTGCGAATGGTGCTATCAACATTTGATAGCTATTGATTAATATTAGGTGAAATACTAATATATGGTCTATCCATGCAGTATCTGGAGAATACCGAAGTGTTGTTTGTCAGCTGTAGTAAATTACGTATCGCTGTCGTTATCTCGGCAGCTTCTTTCCTTCTGGGCATTCTGTTGCAGGTCCCGACGCTCTTTCCGGGGCTGTTTCCCGGCCTGGTGCCCGTCGTGCTGTCTTATGGGGGGTTTTTGGCCATGCTGTTCAGTTTCATCCTGATGTCGCTGTTGGCGGTGGTGGTGCTGATACCCCGGGTCAGCACGGGTCTCAAGCCTTGTCAGCATTGATGCAGTAACGTTGCAGGTGGATTGACCGCAGAAAGGCAGGCTGGCTTTTTCAGGTCTGTCACAACAGGTTTGCAGCGGGCACCCTCCGTTTTTCTGGTGGCCTGTTGCGAGTTGGCCCATAGTGATCAGAGGTGAGTGTCCCCCTGAAAGCGGATGGGGCCGACCGGCTCCCAGAATCAAGGTGTCATCAGTGATTCGGCAGAACCAGGTTCCATCCCGAACTCCTGTTCGATCATCTGATTCCAGCGCTCCCGTTTAAAGGTCTTTTCATCAGGGACGAAGCGGTGAACCAGGTTGTAGTGGCAGTCGATACAGGATTTGTTTCCCGTTTCTTCCCGGTGAATAGTCTGTGTGGCAGGGCGGGAGCCCGAGATCGCCTCCTGAACATGGCAGCGTTTGCAGGTGGCTGAGTCTTTTTTCCGGAACCAGCGGCGAGCGGCGAAAGCAGCCTCCGGAAGGTGCAGGGCGTTGATTGCCGGATCGTCGTAATCCGGACCGAATACTTGTGCGAACAGGTCTTTTGCACCCAGGAAATGATCCCAGCTTGCCGCAAACACCCCTTCGGAGACATGGCAGTCGCCACAACTGGCCCGTACGCCGGATGCGGGAAGGTAGTGGGTGGATTCCCGGTAGGGTTGGGCTACCAGTTCCATGGAGTGGCAGCTGGTGCAGAATGCCTCGGTGGAACTGAGGTGGTCAAACTCGATCAAAAACAGCACGAATCCGATACCCGCCACACTGCCGGCAATCAATGCAAACAGCACGTGGCGGGTGATTAGCCTGGAGAACCCTGACTTACTCATGACCGGTTTTTCCTTCACCATAGCCGAGGAAGGGCTCTGTACTCGAAGATTGCCCGGTTTCTGTGTCCTGGCCCAGGTGCTCCCGGATCAAAGCTTCGGTTATTTCGTCACCGGCAACCCCTCGAACCTGGGGTAGAAAGTGGTCATGAAATGTCCGGTTCACCCGGTGGATACCCTCCCACCAGGTGTCATTGGGACTTTGCATGGCCGCACCGTGTCGAGCCCGGGTTCCATGGTCATGCCAAAGCTCCCAGTAGGTGGTTTCCAACTTCTCATCAAAGGGCAGGGGTGTCAGCAGGTTTTTTTCGTAAAGGGCCTGCATGATCGCCCGGGCCGGCTCACCGTATTGGGTGTTGTATTGTTTGACCAGGGCATCGAAGCTTCTCATTGCCGCAGTGGTGAAACCTTTGCCATGGCATTCCAGGCACACTCGGGTCATGATTTTGCGGCGGGTTTTAGGGCTGGCTACGGCTTTTATCTTACCGATGGTACCGTCAGCTTTGGGGAAATCGGCGCCACGACGGGGCGGGTTCCGGGACGCGGGCCACTCCCGTTTGTCCCCGTCCTTGAAAACGATAAGGGACTGTTTTTCCGAAACCGGCGTATTCAGTGCCCAGGCTTCCCGTAAACCCACATCATGGGTTCCTTTGAGACCTGGGGCGGCGCCCATGTGGCAGGTGACGCAGGTGGGGGCTGCCGCGTAGTCACGTCCTGCCACCCATTGATCACTATCCAGGTTCATCCGGTCCTTGTTGGATGCAAACAGCCGACCGTGGCTGGAGGCTGCATACACTTCCCGGTCCGGGGAGTCAGCGCCGCTGTGACAACCCGTGCATCCTCCGGGTTCCCTCGCTGCAGCTCTGGAGAAGCCGTGCCGATTGTGACAGGCGCTGCAGGATCCCTTGGATCCATCCGGATTGATGCGTCCGATACCGGAGTTGGGCCAGGTATCCGGGGCCAGTGTGCCATCACCCCGCACTTCCACTCTGGATCCATGGCATTGGCTGCAACCGGTGCTTACGGCGGGGCTGTTACCCCTGGTTCCGGTGAGTGTGGGAATGAGATGTTCCATGCGCGCCAGGGTATCGGTATGTACCGAGCCCTGCTGTTGTTTGAATTCGGTGCTATGGCAGTGGCCGCAGTCCTTTGGCGAGACAATGATCGCGATCACCTCTCCCTCATGCTCCATGGCATCGTCGTCTGCGGGATCCGCCCGGTGGCAGTCCAGGCAGTTGACTCCCGCTGCACCGTGGGCACTGTCATGCCATTGGGTGGCAATTCCCGGAGAGGCTTTGCGGTGACAATCCAGGCAGGACGCCCCCGCCTCGGATCCCCAATTGGATGGATCCAGCGACACCTTGGCTGCCTGGGTCTGGCCGAAGGATAGTGTAAGGCAGAAGACAACCGCGACCAGGTAGTGCAGTTTACTGAAGTTTCTCGAGTTCATCGACGCTGTAACTCCCGTGATCCAGATGCCCAGGGGACGTGCGAGCTGAAGCTTGCCCGGCGATGGACGGCTGATCACCGGCATGGGCGCTTTCCCGAATTTAATGAATACTCGCCATAGTATCAGCGTAAACAAGGAGCCCTGCCATTGTCATATATCAATGAACTCTAATCTTTCCTCGGTTATCTTGAGCCCTCGGAATCTCGTTGTATCAGATTTCGGATGCACTCAACATCCACTACAACTAACCGGGGTTCTCAATGGATAGATTAGACAGAGTCAGCTTTGCTGTATTGCTGTGTTTGGGGTGGTTCGGGACCGTTTTTTCGGTATCTGCGGAGCCTATTCATCATATTTCATCGGATACCTGCAAGGCTTGCCATAAGGAAGTCTATAAGCAGTGGAAGGGGTCCATGCATGCCAAAAGCACGGCGCTGAAAGATCCTATCCACGCCACCTTCTACAAAAAGGTGGTGGGTGATCCCCTCAAGGAAGGCGTTTTACACAAAGCCTCCGGAAAGTATCCTGTCTGCCTGCAGTGCCATGCCCCCAATGCCGCCCGGGACAAGACCACCAAGCTGGATGCCAAACCGGCCTATATGGAAGGCGTCAACTGCATAGCCTGCCACACCCTTAAAAAATACAATGGTATTCAGGGCGCCGACGGAAAACTCCAGCTGGGCCTGAAAGCCTATGACCTTTCGGACAAGGCTCAGGGACCGGGACGCCATTCGAATCGTGGGCTGGCCGCACTCACTGCCGGTGATGACCTGTTCGGCGCTGACGCCGACGAAGGGCAGAAGCCCAATCCCCATTTAGGAGAGCCCGTGACCATGGAGGGTAAAACGATCCCGGCGATTCCCATGGAGAGCAATCCACGGCAACTCAAGACATCGGATGCCTGCATGGGGTGTCACGACCAGCGCAACAATCCCCATGGGGTTCCCCTGTGCCAGACCGGTAACGAATACTCTGTCAGCCACTCCCAGGTGAACTGCCTGTCCTGCCATATGCCGGTGAACAACGGTATTGCCGATCACAGTATGGGTGGCGGGCACGACACTGCCATGTTGGAGCGCTCCGTGGTTTTCGATTTGAGCACCGAGACTATTGGTGACAACATCCGTGCGACCGTCTTCATGAAGAATCAGCAGCCCCACAGCCTGCCTACCGGCGCGCCGTTTCGTAATATTCATATGCTGCTTTCAGCCTACGACGGGGAAGGCAACCTGGTCTGGCAGAGCGCTAAGGGGCATCCTGCCAAGAGCGATCCTCAGGCTTACCTGGTGTACGCACTGGCGGATGATGAAGGCAAACCGGCATCACCCCCCACTGCCACCAAACTGGGCAAGGACACCCGCCTGAAACCCTACGAGGAACGTACCCTGGTTTACGATATTCCGGCAGCCGATGTCGCGCTGGTGCGTGGTGAACTGTACTACAGTCTGCTGTGGCCCGGGTTGGCGAAGAAGTTCAAGCACCTTCCCGAGGACCTGACGGCAGCCAAGCTGATCGCTGCTGCAGAGAGCAGTCTCTGAGGTGCCGGGCAGGAAGATGAATTGTCGAAAGCTGTTCTCGGATATCGTTGTGGGATCCCTGGTCATGGGACTGGGCACCTTAGCGCTTGCCCAGCCGGATCTGGAGGCGGCCAGAGAGGTGGAAAGGGCACTGGAGCTGACCCCTGATATCAACAATGGCCGCCGGGTCTATACGTTGTGCACGGTATGCCATCGACCCGAAGGCTGGGGCTCGGCGGATGGTCGTTATCCGGGGATAGCCGGGCAACTCAGCGGGGTGATCATCAAGCAGCTTGCGGATATCAGGGCACGGAACCGGGATAATCCCACGATGAGGCCTTTCACATCCCCCCAGTTGTTTGGGGGGGCTCAGGAAATTGCCGATGTGGTCAGCTATATTTCCCAGCTGCCGATGGATCCCAATAACACCGTAGGTCCAGGGATGGACCTGGGTCATGGTGAGCGGCTATACAGGGAAAACTGCGTGGATTGCCATGGAGATCAGGGGCAGGGTGACGAAACCGATCAGATTCCCTTGATTCAAGGTCAGAACTACCCCTATCTGATGCGTCAGTTTCAATGGATCCTGAACGGGAGGCGTCGCAATTCAGATCCAAAAATGGTCAGACAGATCAAGGGATTTTCCCCCAGAGACATCTCCGGGGTGATGGACTATGTTTCCCGGCTCAGGCCGCCGGCGGATAAACTGGCGGCTCCCGGCTGGCTGAATCCCGATTTTCCCAAGTATGCCCGGTAGTTGACGCTGTTCACCGGGCCGGGTTAATGGGAGTAGAGGGGGCTGCCCCCTCCAGCCTCATGGGGCGGTTGGGGGGGCGCCCGGAAGACCCTTACCCGGATTGAGGATGTTCTTCGGGTCGAAGCGGTGCTTTATATCGATCATCAGGCGCAGCGTTGTCGGATCGATTTCCCGGTCTACGAAATCCCGTTTCTCCAAACCCACCCCATGTTCTCCCGACAGGGTGCCATCCAGTTCCAGAACCAGATCGAACATGGCCTCCAGGCATTCCGAGGCCCTCTCCATTGCGCCGGGCTGGTCGGGATCCACCAGCAGGTTGACGTGAATGTTCCCGTTTCCCGCATGGCCGAAATTGACGATCCGGATTCCGGTACGTTGAGAGAGCTTCTCCAGCCCGTCAATGAGCGCGGGAATCCGGGATACCGGTACCACCACGTCTTCGTTGATCTTTTTTGGTGCAACATTTCTCAGGGCGGGAGAGAGTGCTTTCCGGGTGCGCCACAGACGTTCCACCTCTTCTGCCTGACTGGCTGAGCTGATCTCTATGAGGCCCTCTACAGAGGCGGCCAGTTCTACCGCTGCGATCGACTGTTCCAGGCAGTGGAGCGGGCCATCGACTTCGATCATCAGCAGCGCACCCACCGATTCAGGCAGCTCCAGGTCTGAGTAGCTTCGGACCATCCCCAGTGCCGCACCGTCCATGAACTCCAGAGCACAGGGTGTCACGGGCTGGGCCATGATGGCCGATACAGCGTGGGCGGCAGCATGCACATCGTGGTAGGTCGCCTGCAGGGTGGCTTTGGCTTCCGGCAGCGGTGTCAGCTTGAGCACGGCCTCTGTGATGACAGCCAGGGTGCCCTCGGACCCGATTATCAGCCTTGTGAGGTCGTAACCCACCACTCCTTTGCTGGTGGCCACCCCGGTTCGGATCTCTTCCCCGGCCCCGGTCACCCCACGCAGACCCAGCGTATTCTCCCGTGGTGTACCGTATTTGACGGCCCGGGGTCCTGCCGAGTTGTACGCCAGGTTTCCACCGATAGAGCATACAGCGGCACTGGTCGGGTCCGGGGGCCAGAAGAACCCATGTTCCGCCAGTGCCGTACCCAGGTTGCCGTTGGTAACCCCCGGCTCAACCCGCACCAGCCGGTTCGCCGGGTCGATTTTCACAATCCTGTCCATCCGCTCCAGCGAGAGAATGATCCCTCCCCGATCGGGAACCGTCGCCCCTGTCGTGCCGGTACCCATTCCCCGGGGTATCAGGAGAAGGTTTTCCCGATTGCACAGCGCCAGGAGATCCTTTACCTGCTCGTGGGTGGTGGCAAATATTACAGCCTGGGGTAAGGCGTGTCGCCGACTGTTGTCGTAACCATAGGGCCAGCAGTCGCCCGGGTCTGTCAGAAGCCCCTCGTCCCCGAAGATCCCCACCAGCTCCCGTCGGATGCGGTGAGACAGTGAGGATAATGAATGCTTAGATGTACTCAAAAATTTTCACCACTCGTTTTACGCCCGATACATGTCGTGCCTTTTCGATCACCGCCTCGGATTCCTCCCGGGTGACCAGGCCCATCAAATAGACTACGTTCTGCTCGGTCACCACCTTCACTCTGGTGGGATCGAAGCTTTCAATCTCGATTTCGAGAAATTCCAGTTTGACCTTGGAGGTGATATAGCTGTCCCGGGTGGTTTGCTGGAAGGTTGAGGGTGGGCCGATCGCCACTTCATTTATCAGCCGTTTCATCGAGGGGGTCGCGCCGGCCATCGTCTCGTACCGCTTCCGGTAGGCTTCAGTCTCCGCCTGACCGGTCAGGAGCAAAACCCGGTTATAGCTGGTTACCGACAATGAGCTGTGATTGGCCAGGTCTTCGTCTTCGGACACTTTACCAAGCAGAGCCAGTTCGTTTTTTGTATCTTCGAGTATGATTTCGCTGGAACGGCGGTCGTATATCACCGAAGCGCCGGCTGCAGCACCACCCACGATCAATGCGCCACACCCCTGAAGCAAGGTTGCCAGCAGCAGGGCGGCCAGAATCGGAGTGCCTTTGAAGTTCATCAGGTGCTTTCCTTCTGAGTGGTTCAGTTTCCCAGTAGTTGCTGGTCGATCAGATCGCAAATACTGTGTAACGTCATGAAATGTATTTCCAGTATCCGGCTGCCATTCTTATCCGGGACCCGGAGCTGTATGTCGTTTTCGTACATTCTGGAGGCCAGGCGACCCATGGGCCCACCGGTGAGTGCGACAATCCGCATCTCCCTTTCATGGGCTGCCTCCACCGCGGCGATGAGGTTGTCCGTATCATCTCCGATGCCGATGGTCAGGAGCAGGTCGGTATTCTGACCGAGGGCATGTATCTGTTTTGCGAAGAGTTCATCGAAATCGTAGTCCAGCGCGATAGCCGTCATCGTCGTATTATCCGCGGTCATGGTCATCGCCGGAAGTCCGGGGCGTTCTCGCTGAAACCGGTTCAACATCAGGGAAGAGAAGTACTGGGCGGCGGCAGCCGATCCCCCGTTGCCACAGCTCATTATTTTCCCTCCCTGCAACAGGCTCTCAACCATCAGCCCGGCCCCTTTGACGATGGGTGAAGCGAGTTGGGGAATAGCATCCCGGCCGGCCTGCAGGCTCGCGCTGAAGTTGTATTCGACTCTTTCGGTCAGGTTCATTGGCAGGTAACCGCCCAGGTAGAACCGGCTTGCTGTCGGCCAGTTCCTAGCCGGTCAGCTGAAAAGCGTCTTTTATCCATTCTATCTCCACCGGTTCCTCCCCTGACAGGGCAATGACGTCAAAGCGACAGGCACTGTTGCTAAACCTGGGTTTCCCAAGCAGGAACTGTCGGGCCGCCAGGGTTAATCGTTGCTGTTTTTGAGCTGTCACGCTCTCCGCGGCAGACCCGTAACGGTTACCTTTTCGGTAACGTACTTCAACAAAAACCAGGGTCTGGGTATCCAGCATGATCAGGTCGATTTCTCCCCGGCGGGTACGGAAGTTACACTGCAGTGTCTTCAGACCCTGTTTTTCGAGATATCGTCTGGCCTGATCTTCGGAGCACTTCCCCCGTTTCCCGGCCGGCCATGACAGCACTATTGCGTTGCCTCCTCAGGCTCCGGCGTTTCGCTCAGATCCTGGACTTCGGGCATCTGTTTCAAGGTGGCCTCCGGGGATGATGAGCTACCCTGAATACGCTCTGCCGGTGTCGTGAGTGGATCATCCAGCCGGGGAGTAAACCCGATCACGTCAGGGATGCCCCCCGTTATCTGCGCCCAGACGAGTTGGCGTCGAATCTGATTGATCTGATCCATGTAGAGATTACCGGTTTTGCCCTCGAGCGCTTCCCCCGGGTTCGATTGCAATCGTCCCAGGTGTGGTAGCAGCAGATAACTGTCGATTCCCATGGCGTACAGTCGCAAAAAGGGTGTCTGATCCAGTCCGAGGGTACGGGTCAGGGCACGACGGGAGAGGGGAATGCTCTCATCCTCCTCTACCAGAATCCAGGGGATGTCGGGGAACTTGACGCCTTCAAGGTCGATGTCGCGATCCGCCGATGGATTTCCAGTGTACACATGGGAGGTGGTATAGACCGGAAGGTCTGCCGCATGATGAAACTGCAGCTGGGGTCTTATCTGCCGCGCAATTCTGGCCTTGGCCGCGAGGAAGATAAAATCGGCATCCTGTCGGCGCCGGGGCTCGAATTCGAGTTTCTTGCCCAGTTTTCCCTGCAGTGCCTGGCGTCGCGCCTCACTTTCATCGAGGTTGAGCAATGATTTGATCGGCGTGGAAAAATCATTTTCTGCCGGATTGTAGGTCTGATGCTCCGGGAGTATTCCTCCCAGTGCGCCCCAGTGTTCCCGAAAAGCTTCCAGGATTCGATTACCCCAATTGTTTTCAGGTATCAACACCACGGCGGTGGTATGACCGTCCAGCCAGGCCCGCTCCGCGACCTGTCGGGCTTCGTCTTCGGGTGCGAGCCCGAACTGGAACAGGTCGGTGGGCGGCAGTACCTCCGGTTGAACCTGATTGAGGGAAAGCACGGGTATGTCGATCTCGCCGGCACGGGCAAACTGGGCAACACTTTGTTTGTTCAGCGGACCTATGACGATGTCTGCCCCCTCCTGGATGGCCTGCTGATAAATGGGCCATGTCTGGTCAGGGTCGGTGCTGTCATAGAAAATCATGCGGGGACGCTCTTCCTGAGCCTGGTCGTAGTAAGCAGCGAGTATTCCGTCACGTATCGCAGCGGCCACTCGTGCATAGCGTCCGCTGTCGGGCAACATCACGGCCACCTGATTGATGCTCCGGTACTGGGCTTTGAGTCTGTCGAAGTAGCTGTCCAGTAGTTGCGGCATGGCCGGGTGGGTGGGAAAGCGTTGCCGCCAGGCGGCTATCAGCGGCACGATGTCCACCTGGCTGCCGGTGTACTTTTTGAAAATACGGGTCAACTCCATCCACCCGCCCTGGTTACCCGGGGGAACGGGCTGGAGGTCTTGCAGTGCGGTATCCGACAGCGGAGCATAGGTCTGAATAATCGCCAGTTGGTTTTCGATACGGGTAGAATCGTTCATCAGCAGGAAGTCGAGTTCTCCCAGTTCTCTGGCACTTTCCAGCAGATTACCCGTCAGGCGGAACGCTTTCGCCCGAGCCCGGTGGTAACGCGTCAGCAGTTCCACCGGCATGTCCATTGGCACCGGTGCGCTGAGCAGGTCGAGCGCTTCATCGGGACGGTTCTTTATCAGCGCCAGCTCCGCGGCCAGGAGCCGTCTTCTGAAATCCGGTTCAGGAAGACCGAATGTCCCGATGCTGGACAGGAGCCTGGAGGTACCCTCGATATCCAGAGCCCGAAGTCGGTTCTCCGCCGCACTAAGCAGTAAATTCTGACTTTCCAGGCCGGTTTTGGATCCGGCTATCGATTCGTAGAGGGCCGCTGCCGCCAGATAGTCTCCGGTGGATTCCATTGCTCTGGCCTGGGCCACCAAAGGATCAGCGGAGGTTTCAGGCACGGATTTTATCTTTGGAGACTGAGCGCAGCCTGCCATCAAAAGAATCAACAGCAGGCTCAGCAGCATATCCCGGTTAAATGTTTGCATAGCGGCATTCAGGAAGGCACGATGAAAATATCAGGTGGGCCCGCGATTCCGGCCCATGAGTCGGGAGTGAGTATCTTGTCTGGGGATGTTCGTGTCAATCGAGAAAAGTGTTCTGTATGTTGTGGCCACACCCATAGGTAACCGTGGAGATATCTCCTCCCGGGCTGTAGAGGTGTTGCGGGGGGTCGATCTGATTGCCGCCGAAGATACCCGCCATAGCCGGTCATTGCTGCAGTATCTGGGTATCGATACCCCGATGCTGGCACTGCATGACCATAATGAACGCCAGTTGACCGGTCAGCTGGTGGCGCGTCTGCTGGGGGGGGAATCCCTGGCTTTGATCTCGGATGCGGGTACGCCGCTGATCAGCGATCCGGGTTTTCCCCTGGTCCGGGAGTGTCATGCCGGAGGGGTTCGGGTCACTCCGGTTCCGGGGGCCAGTGCGCTGATCTGTGCACTTTCTGCATCCGGTTTGCCCACGGATAAGTTTGTCTTTGAGGGATTTCCCCCCAGAACCCAATCTGCGCGCAGGGAGCAGTTCGGAACCCTGAATTCTGAATTACGGACCATGGTTTTCTACGAATCCAGTCACAGGGTTCTGGATTGTTGCAGGGATCTCGCGGAGGTGCTGGGTGCCCAGCGTCCGGCGGTCATGGCCCGGGAACTGACCAAACGCTATGAAACACTCTTTCATTCTGATCTTGGGGCAATCTGCCAGCTGCTGGAGACCGAACCGGTGCAGCGCAAGGGGGAGTTTGTCATTCTGGTTGCGGGTGCACCCAAAGATGCCCGGCAGTTGTCAGCAGAAACCGAGAGAGTGCTGCGTGTCCTGGTGGATGAGCTGCCCCTGAAACAGGCAGCATCCCTCGCTGCCCGTCTCACCGGTGAAAAGAAGAATGCCCTCTATCGCCAGGCCCTCAGCTGGCGGAGTGAGGAGTGAATGGATGGTATCAGGATGAGAGATCGATGTTTTTACCGCTCCTGAGTATCTCATCACTTCTGACTCTCAGGTAGTCGAAGAAACTGTCCGGGTATTTCTCGTAGTGGCGTTCTCCCACGTAGCGGAGCAGTTCCTGGAAATGATAGGTGTAGAGCAGCCCGTCGATTCGGGTAATCTCCCGACCTCGATCGAACAGCACGATACCAGGCCGGTAGCTCAATCCAAGTTTCAGGGCGTAGGCCCTGGGAGTTGTGGGATTACCTTCCACGTCTGTTATGGGGCTGTCTGAGCGGGCATTCAGCCTGACCAGTGTGAAGTCCTTGAGAATGTTGTTGGTTTCCGGGTTGCTCAGGTGGCCTTCGTACAGTGCATTGCAGGCGTCGCAGGTGCTGTCCTCGAAAATCACCGCCAGCGGGCGATCGGCCACGCTCTTCAGGTTGTCTATGTTCTGTATCTGCGGATGATCCCGGAAAACGTATTGAGAGGACGGGTGCTGTTCCTGGGCATAGCCTGTCAGGCTGACCCGTGTATAGGCTTTCTCTGCAACGTAGTTCAATGCTGTCTTGAATGCGCTGACCGACCGGTAGCCATTGAGCCGGGCCACCGGTTTATTCGCCGGGTCCAGGAAAATGATCGTGGGGGTGGCCCTTACTTTGAGCAGGTCCGCCAGTTGCTTTTCGGTGAGCAGGGTGTTCTGGTCGAAGGCAATCTCCCGGTCCCCCTTGATGTTGATGGCGATAACGTCAAAGTTTTCCCGGAGAAAACCGGTGTGTGGGGCGTGTTTGAAGTTTTCCTCGATCATCTTGTGGCAATAGGGGCAACCATTGAGGTGGAGGAACAGCAACACATGCTTATCGCTCTCACCCGCCTCCGACACATCTTCTGCGATGTCCAGAAAGCTCTCCTTGAACCAGGGAGGGTGCTCCGACATCTGGCCGCCGGTCACTTTCCCCCGAGTGGTACTTGCCTGAGTGCCTGCTCCGGAGAGTATCAGCAGGATCAGTGATATGGCAGATAAAATCGATCTGAATCGGCGGCTCATTGGGTTTGATCCTCCAAACGGTCAGGGGTCGTGTTCCGATGCTTTGACAACGTGAACCTTGCTGATGATCGGCGGCATTCCCAGCCGCCGGGCAGGTTTCCTGTATAACCCGGTCAGATAGATTTCATAAGACCAGCCCGCCTACGCGGTCCAGGCTGCGGGGCATGGGGGTGTTGTAGATTTCGCAAAGCGGCCGAACCAGTTCCTCTACCGCCTCTTTTCCCAGAGAATCCATGGTTTGACAGGGTGGTTGTTCAAACCTGAGGGCTTGCTGTGCCCCCATATCGAAGGCAGCAGGCTCCGCTACCTGCTCATCCAGCGCTTGCAAAATGGTAAAGAATACCGAGCCTCTGAGACGGTTCCCAACGGTTCTGGTTGTTTCCGGCGATGCTGCTTCCGCCTCGCCCAGTGACCAGTTCTCCCCTGCATCCCCCACACGAATCATTCCATCGGCCGCCTGGTAATAAGGGCCCAGAGGTTCCAGATGTCTGATGGCATGAAGGTTGACCTGAGGTTTGACGATGTTCATCACGGCAAAGGGACCGAAAGCGGTTCCGAGTACCGATTGGGCAATCGTATCCAACTGTTCCGGAGATGCCAGACCCTCATCGACACACCGCACGGCTTCGTTGGTGTAAGGGCAAAAAAAACGGTTTACCGCAAAGCCATTCTGATCCCGGCATAGAAGGGGTTTCTTCGATGTTTTTTTACAGAATTCCAGTACTTTCTCGACCACCTCATCACGGGTTTTTTCACCTTTGATCACTTCTACCAACGGGTTCAGCTGAGCCGGGCTGAAGTAGTGGGTACCGATGAAGAGGCCGGGATCTTTGACGGCTTCTGCGATATCACTGACTTTGAGGCAGCTGGTATTGGTAGCCAGTATCGTATCGTCGCGGGCAATAGCGCTGAGTTTGCGGAAGGTTTCCAGTTTAATATCCAGGTCTTCGAATACCGCCTCGATAACCAGGTCGCACTGGCCCAGAGGGTTCAGGTCAGTTCCTGTGGTGATGCGTCCCAGGGCTTCATCTGCCTGGTCCTGGGAAATCCGCCCTTTGTCCGCTGCCCGGTTGAAGAATTTAGTGGCGGAAGATTTTGCCCGGTCGAGGGATTCTTCTGAAAGATCGCTCAGATAAACTGACAAGCCGCTCTGGGCTACATTAATAGCAATACCGGATCCCATGGTTCCGGCGCCGACGATACCAACTGATGTGATGCTCACGTAAGGTCCTTATAAATGACGTCTAGAGTTATTAAGTAAATTTGTTTTTTGAAAACTACGAAATATCCAGTGAAGTGGAGCGGAGGTGTCTCACTAAAATCTGAATCAGCACCGGTGAAGTTGGGTGCGGTCCGCATTTCCGGCGGTGCCGATGAATCGACAGGCCACTCAAGAAGTTATACAGAAAAACGGCCTGTAAAACCACCATGAAAACAATGAAAATAGGAATCAGGGAATAAGAGTTCTGCCGCACCGGCACTACCCCGGCCTGCTGTATGAGTCAGGGTATTACTCGTGGGGTAACGGAGAACTTTCGGGCCATTTCCCCTCCCTTCTTCGTTAGAAATGGATGGTGTTCATAGACCGGCATCCGCCGGGGTTATATCATGTAGACAGTACCTGTGAATTGTGTCCTGCCATCCAGGGGCAATGGTCCATATCAGCGCGTCACAGACCGTTGGTGAGCCCCTGAACAGAGTCAGGGGTTCGACGGTACAAGGATGTACTTTGAAAAGTCCAGGATGGACTGGTTCAAAGCTTCGCTAGGGAGTAACGGAAAATGTCACCATCAGAAGCATCCCCATCCTCTCCACAACCCATCACCACCCGGGTCGCCTTGCGCGATCTTCTGCAGGAAATGCAGTTCCGGGACAAGTTGTTGAGCGATTACATCGAAAGACGTAGTAGAGTTCAGACCCAGTGGGCACTCGTTATCGGTTTGATTGCGGTGATGGCTGGCGTCTGGATGGCGATGCTGATTCTGGACATGATGCACGATATGGACGAAATGAATCATTCCATGCAGAGCATGAAAAGTGACATGTCCAGCATGCAGCGTAATATGTCCACCATGTCCGTGGACATGAAGACCATGTCCCAGGCCATGGTGCCGATGTCTGAAAACGTCTATGTCATGACTTCTGCCATGGTGCCCATGTCTGAAAATATGGGGAAAATGACCAAGGCCATCGTGCCCATGTCTGAGGATATTCATACCATGACCAAGGATATACGGGCGGTTCCCCGTATGCAGCAGGACGTCAACCGCATGAGTCACAGCGTCAATCTGATGCAGTACGATACGGGCATGATGCGAAATGGTGTGGGACAGATGTCCAGTGATACAGCCAATATGGGATACCCATTCCGGGTGATGAACGGTATTTTGCCCTGGTAGGTGTTTCGGATGAGCTTGTCCGGGTCCACAGGGTGGATGGGGTGCCGAGGAAAGAGGGTGCCGCCTGGTAGTGAAAAAAGAGACGATGTAGCCTTGACTGTCATGATGGAGGGAGGGAGTTTCAATCGTTACCCGTTTCCTCTTCTTCACCCTCCCAGCTGTATCGTTTCCTGGTCGGGGCGGGGTCGTGATTCCGCAACAGGACTGCCAGAAGGACGCCTGTTATGGCACCAAAGAGATGTGATTCAAATGATACTCCCGGGGCACTGGGAAGTACTCCCCAGATCATCCCGCCGTAAAGAAAGAAGACGATCAAGGAGAGTGTGATCGCACGTTTATCCCATCGCAGGACCCCGATGGTGAACACAAAAGCCAATATACCGAAATTCAGGCCGCTGGCACCAATGTGGTAAGCACTGCGGGCAAACAGCCAGACACCAACTCCCGTGCCGATATAGATGGCCGGAAAGGCTATTTTTGAAGATTTTGGATACCCATAAAGCAGTGCCGTACCCAGTACGATGAGAGGTGCTGTATTGGCGAAGATATGGGACAACGAGCCATGAATCAAGGGTGCCCAGAGGATACCGCCGAGGTTATCGAGACTTCGTGGCAGTACGCCGTGTCTCACCAGTCCCAGGCTGAAGATTGAATCGAGCAGTGCGATAACCCAGAGGATTGAGGCAAAAGAGACGGCAATGACGAATGAACGGCGCAGGCGGTGCAACTCTTTGTCGGGACTCTGTGACATATGGGGATTTCAGGGGATTTCAGGCGCCTTGTGAAAGAGTTGCCGTGGAAAACGTCAGGCAAATGCTGTTCGACAAGCCGGAGGGGTCATGAGTTCCCCATTGGCAGGAGAGTGTGGTTAGCGACCCTCGGGGTCCAGGCAGGCGCAGCGTATGCCTGTTGGGACTTAGGGTCGCGGAAAAAATGAATCATCCCATCCTGCTGCTCTCTCACCTCAGCTATCACTACCGGCATCCTGCCTCGCGTGAATCTAGTCCATCCATGGACGTTGTCTGCGTTGCAGATTCAGTTGCATAATCTATGATATACGCTTTCATCTGCGCCTTGAATCTGAGCTGATGCCCTGTGCATTATGGGACGATACATGATTTCCGAGGCCCTTACAGGGATCTTTGGGCACAAGCTGATTCAGTCACGAGATCAATCGACTCATGACTCCTGTGACGAATTCATCCACATCTTTCCGGATTTTTCTCCGTCTCTCTTCGGCTTCTGCTGTCCCACCGATTTCTCCGCGCTCCCTTTTCAGTAAATCGTTCAAGTGCAGGGAACTGCTGGTCTTATGGTGGTCCTGCAGTGCGAGGAGGGTTTCCTGGTACGCATCTTCAAACTGAATCAGTTTGCAGTATACGCAGGCAAGGCGCAGGTGGCATGCAAAATGCTCCTTATCTGATATAGCCAGGTCGTGGGATGCAACGGCGTAACGTTCCAGCGCGTCGTAGTAGTCTTTTGTTTTGAAGAAAACATCACCCTCGTAAAAAAGCTTTTCATTGCAGATATCGATGAGATTCGATATCTGATGCACGTAGACCACATGCCTGTCGTTGCGATGCCTGGCTGTTTGCAGCCATTCCCTGGCGTCGGCATAGTTCCTCAGCCGCATATATTCTCTGGCGATGACATAGGCACTTTGCACATAAGTGGTATCCTTGTGCTCGAAGTTTTCCATCAGGATATTGATACTCTTCTGGTGGTCCTGCGCTTCAGCCGCTTCGGAAAGCTCATCGATTACAAGCCGGTAGTGGGTATAGACTTCCGAGAGATTGTCGAGGGCTTCTCGTGCAGTTTTTCGCAAATTGGGTTCAGCGTTCTGGTCCCCGATGATATCGAACAGAATGAGGAATGCCCCCGGGTCTTTGACCTTTCCCAGCGCCTTCGCTGCTTTGCATTTTTCTGCTTCGTTGCGGGTCTCCATCAAGTATTTGATGCAGAAAGGCATCATGTTGATGATGCTGTCCTGTTTATGGCTCCACCTGGTCAGTGCTGTGATGACCATAAGGATCAGGCCGATCAAGCCGGTGATGAACAGAATTATCGAAAGTGTGGAGGGTGCGTCGCCTGATGTTGTTTCTGCGTGGGTTGCCGGCAGGCTGGCAGGGTAGACCCAGCAAGCCAGAAACAACCAGTAATTGTGGGAATCTGAGCGCCGATGGGGTCGTTGGTACAGCACCGGCAGCAGCCTGTTGGAGTGCGGTGGCTTCAGGCCGGAAGGAGGCAGTGGCGCCGTTTCTCGGTTCCCATCGATTGATGTTGAGATAAGCGTTTTTACCAGTTGTTGTGAGTATCGCATTGGTAACAAGAATGCTGCCTGGTCAATAGGGAAATAGCGTCGACCTCTACAGTACTATGCAAGGTAATACTATCGGGAAAACGCGCAGAATCCAAACGCCTCCGGATAACAGGCTGGTGGAAAATGATCTGTTGTAAGAAAACACCCCCGCTGCGCGCCATGGAGAGCGAAGCGAAGGCGCGTAGTCCCCGGTAGCCGCGAGGCGAGACTGCTACCCGACGTGTGCGTAGCACGCCAGAGGGGAAGCAAAGCGAGCATCCGAACGCGGCGTCAAGCCATTGAGGGAGTGC
>JAAELC010000623.1 GCA_024227135.1 Gammaproteobacteria bacterium | reverse complement strand
GCCCAAAACAGGGCCGGTATACGGGGATACATTCCGATGGCGGACAAGTTGAACCCCATCCTGCAACTTCTTCCCGGATACTTGAGCTGACAGGATATGACGAGCAAGAACATGACCGGAGCCAATAAACTGAATACCTACGAGAAAACCAGGGCCCTGTTCGACCGGGCCGCACAAGTGATACCCGGCGGAATCCCGGGGCATATGGGTCCGGTGCTGTCCCAGTTTATCCCAGTTGACGCCTACCCTTTCTATTCGAAGCGGGCCAGGGGATCCTACTTCTGGGATTACGACGACAACCGTTTCATCGACTACATGTGCGCCTACGGCCCGAATGTCCTGGGTTATAACGACCCGACGGTGGATGCTGCTGCCCACGCCCAGAAGGAGGACGGAAACTGCATGCCACTTCCCGCTGCCGCCCAGGTAGAACTGGCAGAAACCCTGGTGGATACCATTGCAGGCGCCGACTGGGCATTTTTTGCCAAAAACGGTAACGACGTGACCAGCCTCGCGGTAATGACCGCACGGGCAGCCACCGGGCGGAGCAAGCTGGTGATGGTGAAAGGCGGTTACCACGGTGTGGCTCCCTGGACCCAGGCTGCCGGACACGCGGGGCTTACTTGTGAGGATACGGCCAACAATCTGTTTGTCAGTTGGAACGATTTCGACGAGCTGGAACGGACCTTCAACGAACACAAGGGTGAAATTGCCTGTTTTATGGCCACTCCCTACCACCACCCTATTTTTACTACCAACGAACTTCCTGCCGAAGGATACTGGCAGAAAGTCCGCAAGCTCTGTGACGACCATGGCGTTGTCCTGGCAATAGATTATGTACGGGTTGGCTTCCGCCTGAACCTGGCCGGTTCTGCCAACTATTTCGGTTTTGAGCCGGACCTGG
>JAAELC010000622.1 GCA_024227135.1 Gammaproteobacteria bacterium | reverse complement strand
GAATCTGCAACGCAGACGACGTCCATGGATGGACTGGATTCACGCGAGGCAGGATGCCGGTAGTGATAGCTGAGGTGAGAGACCAGCAGGATGGGATGATTCATTTTTTCCGCGGCCCTAACCTGCCGGGCCGCTTGAGAGTAACCGATATGGCTTTACCTGAATTGCTGGAAAAACGACTGCAACTGCCTGTGGTGGCAGCACCCATGTTTCTCGTTTCAACCCCGGGACTGGTGGTTGCCTGCTGCAAAAATGGTGTGCTGGGTACGTTCCCGGCACTGAACAGACGATCCAGCGCCGAGTTTTCGGAATGGCTGGACGAGATCGAGGCAGCGCTGCAGGTATTTGAAGCGACCAGTGGCCGGGTGGCGGCGCCGATAGGTGTCAATTTGATCGTACACAACACCAACCCACGGCTCCAGGCCGACCTCTCGGTCTGTGTGGAACATCGTGTGCCCCTGGTCATCACTTCCCTCGGTGCTGCCACTGAAGTGGTGGACGCGGTACATTCCTACGGGGGACTGGTGTTTCACGATGTGACTAATCAAAGGCACGCCCGGAAGGCGGCGGCAGCGGGTGTGGATGGCATCATTGCGGTGGCGGCCGGTGCCGGCGGGCATGCTGGCACGCTGAACCCGTTTGCCTTGGTGGCGGAGATTCGTCAGTTTTTTAACAAAACACTGTTGCTGGCCGGTTGTCTCAGTTCTGGAAGAGACGTCGCCTCTGCACTGCAGATGGGGGCTGATCTGGCCTATATGGGTACCCGCTTTATCAATACGACGGAGAGCCAGGCTTCCAGCGAATACAAGCAGATGATCCTGGATTGCGGCGCAGACGACATCGTTCATACACCGGCTGTTTCAGGTGTACCGGCAAGTTTTCTCAGACCCAGTCTCGAACATGCCGGCTTTGACCTGGACCCCACTCAAAATGGTTCGGTCACGGGCAAGAGCCAGTTGAAGCCGGTCGATGAGGAGGTGGCGGCCTGGAGAACCATCTGGTCTGCCGGGCAGGGCTGCACCGCAGTCAATGACGTTCCCAGTGTGGAGTGCCTGGTCAAGCGGATTCGGACGGAATTCACGGAAGCCGTGGCTGATATGAGAACCCGGGTGGAAATGATCGGACCGGCAAGTTGACACGGGGAGACAACAGTTGGAACGAGCTTTATTTCAGGGGGAATCGATCATCCACCAGATAAACTGCGCTGTCAGTATGATCACCATCAGGACCAGCACTTTATGGAGCCAGTTACGGTAGGTGCGTGCATCGACGCGTTCCCTGATGAGCATGCCCATGACCAATGCAACGGCCGAAATACCTGCAAAGGGGAGGGTGGATACCAGTTGAGCTGATGAGACGATACCCGAATAGCTGAAGACCAGGGTTTGAACCACCTTGCCCACGAGAAAACAGAGGTTGAACACCTGCACCATAATCAGGGGGGTCATGCCCACCTGCAGTGCAAATATGATGAGCAGGGGAACCATGATGTTGACCGTGCCGGATGCCAGCCCTGATGCAAACCCGAAGACCAGGTAGCCGGTTCCCGGATGTGTCGTTACCCAGCTGAAACTGAGCGAATTCACCCGGTCTCCGAGCAGATGCAACAGAATGATGGCCGCGAGTAACAGACCGAATGGTGCCGGGTCACCGATGATCAGCAGCCAGGTACCGATGGCTGTACCCAGGGGAATCACCACTGCCAGAGGCCAGTGTCGTCCGATGCTCTCGGACCACCGGCCGCCCCGTAGTATGCTGATCAGGTTTACCGTGATAGTCGGCAGCAGGGTGAGCAGGATAGCGCTGCGCATGTCGATCGCGATCGCCAGCAGGGGAGTGGCCAGCATGGGAAATCCCATGCCCAGTGTGCCATGGACCAGGCCAGCGAAAAGGAAGACCCCCCCGATCGCCAGCCAGCCCAGCAAAGTCAGGGATTGGACGTCCACAACGCCTCAATGCATTTCAGATAGTAATTCAAGGTATCGTTTTCCAGGTTTTAATTGGTGTGGAGCGGTTGTACTGATCTGGTGGGGTGGGGGGAGGCCGTCCCGGAATCCCCATTGCCCGGATCATGTTTCCCCGGCCGTTCCCGGGCAGCCCGTTGAATAATGTTGAGTTCCTCAGGGTCGGTGACCCGATGCCGGGCATATCGCAGTAGTTCCCTGAGAGCCGCAGATGCTGATTTTGTACCCATTTGATCCAGCAGCCGCACGGCGAGCAGCCGGCCGTTCCTGTTGCTCCTGATTCCCCAGTGGTCAGCATAGAACTCGAAGAGGACCCGCTCCCGATCGGTTACGCTCAGGTTTTCCAGGACATTGATGATGCCCTGATACATCAAGGGCATACCCAATGGTCCCCAGTCACGGACGTAACGCAGCAGATCGAGCATTCTACGTTCGGGGGAGCGATGAACCTGGTGACTGCTCAGCCATTCCTTGAGTCGGCATTGTGCATTCCCGTGGGTGGTTGCATCGTTGGAACCAAGTTCTGAAAGGGAAACGATGAGCAGTAACAGATCGTTATCATGAATAGGGACGATGCGGTAGCCCTCTTCATTGGGCTCAAGCATCCAGTAACCGGGTTCAAATCCCATGGTGACCAGATCGTCACCCCTCGTGAATCTGATACTACCGGGGATTCCTTCCGCGATACGAAGTCCGATATTCTCGACTCCGGGCGGCAGTCTGTTCACGCGGTAGGAGAACCCCTCAGCCGAGATGATCGGATTGCCATGCAGCGTCACCCTGCGCTCGTTGTGCCAGGTAATTCGGCCTGGAATGTGGCTCCACGAATGCCAGTCGAAAAAACGGAAGGCGCCGGGCTGTAGAACACCGCCATCATCCCCGGTGCCGATCTGAGATTCATCGATTGCCACCGGTCGCCGCAGATAAGGGGTTTCGAATTCCACGCTGAGTGTGAGGGGTGATCCTTCCCCCGTTTCATGCAGGCTTACGCTGGCGGTGATATCTCTGTGAAGGCCTCGCCACAGCGGAAATCGCTGCAAACGGGCTGTTTGGCGGACGATCATCAACTCGAATGCCATCAGCGATAGGTATTTTGTGGGTGACAGCATGACAAGTCGACCGCAGAGTGTTTGATCCAGGGACCAATGAGGCTCCAGGCGTTGTTTTTCTGTTCAGAATAGCTGCAGGTCCTACCGGCGGTACTGTGCTCCCTGGAGGAAGATTGGAGGTGCACGCAACCATCGATAGGAACGAGAACAGCATGTATAAACGAATAACCCAACATCGATTGTGCTCTTTACTTGTCGAGGTCAACTGTTCTTTTTAAAACTATAGATCAGGGAACAGACAAACGGGACCATCTGGAATGCTCCATCCGGAGGCATGGATGTTTCTGCCTCGGCATCGGGGTAACTGTCCTGGCATATTGGGATATCCCCTCCGCATTTCCTGGTCGATTAACCCCGGTGGGGGAGGCTGCATGGAAAAGAAGCTTTCAAAAGAGTATTCTCTCCGTCTGGGAGCCGGTTAGGCTCCTCATTCTGACAGGCTCATGGTCGAATAAGTAGTCTGAGTATGCTTGAAATCGACAGCTGTATTAAGAGGGTAACACTTCATGTCCCCCGGAGGGCCGGTCCCTCCCTGGTTTTAGGGCATTGACTTGATCTGGAGTGTGATTATATGAACGAACGGCAGTTGAGCATAAAAAAGAGGGTTCTGGATTTGCTGTCAGACCAGGATCTTCATGGAACATCGTTGCATGAAACAGTCGAGAAACTGTCGAAATCACCGGATAGCCACTATTTTTGCTCCGAACTCCTGAAACTGTTTGTGCATACCTCTTTCGAAGAAGAGGTGGCGGAGGAACACTGGGAGAAGATTTTCAGGAACTATGAGTATTTCGCCCGCAGCCTCAATCACAACGTCGGGTTGCGTGTGGCGATTTTTGATTATTTCGTTAACTTGAACAAAGTGATCTCCAGCCCGATCATGGTCGAGATTCATGTGTTCAAGGAAGCCGAAAAGCTGGCTATGGTGGACTCGCTTACCGGTATTTTCAATCGGCGCTACTTCGATGTCTGTTTCAACAAGGAACTCAAGAGGGCGGTGAGGTATAACAAGAGCCTGAGCCTGTTGATGATCGATCTGGATGATTTCAAGAAAATTAATGACACCAGGGGTCATCTTTTCGGAGACGACGTTCTAAAGAGACTCGCCACGATTCTGGCCTCGATCAGCCGGGAAGAGGATGT
>JAAELC010000621.1 GCA_024227135.1 Gammaproteobacteria bacterium | reverse complement strand
GTAGTCAAATTTTGTCTTCTGAGCAGTTACACTCCGCGTTGTAAAATTTGACTCTACTTGTTTAAACCATACTTCGGGAATACCTGACCAAAAGGCTGGAAGTTTGACTGATGCGGCGTTTACTGAGGCAGATTCCGGTTGCAGGGTTTTGAGAGCTTCAGCCAGCGACTTGATTTCTTCAGCTCCCAAAGACATTGTGTTCTTCTTATCCTCTTATCATTCATTAATGTCTAGAGGAATGTCGGGGTCACCAATTTAGCGAGTCAAAGAATGAGCGCGCTAATAACGAGACGAAGGTTTGATGTGTTCAGAACGGGAGTCTGTATTCGACTGATCAGTTTATCCTGTAAGCTGATCAGCATGATTTAGTGTTATTGTTTACACAGGAAGTAACGGATCGAAGTAAGACGATCCGGGAATTGTGACGATAAAAGTGAGGCCGCCACACTTTTCTCTTCACCACTCGCGGTGAGCATGCGGGCGCGGTCGGCCTGGAGGGATATCAACTTGGAAAAAGCCTGGCCCGTGCGCCCCTTGGCGCGTGCTTCGAGCATCTTGCCCACCATGATGAAGGTGACCAGCATGGCGGCCGAATCAAAGAAGGTGTGGGCGTGAGGATCGAGAAAGAAAAGCGCGAAAACGCTGTAAAAATAGGCCGCCGAGATTCCCATGGCGATGAGCACATCCATATTGGCCGTGAGATTCTTGAGGGAGAAGTAGGCTCCTTCGTAGAAGGTGCGGCCGGAGACGAACTGCACCAGGGTGGCCAGCCCAAAGACGAGATAGTTGGTGCCCGCGTGTCCGAAGGGCATGGTGTACATGAGCACGACGATGGGTATGGTCAGGCCGAGGGCGAAGAGAAAGCGGAAGCGCTCTTTGCGTGCCAGGGCATCGCCGCCCGGGGAGCCTTCTGAGGATTCATCCACGGCAGCATAGCCGGCGTCGGCCACCACCTTGAGG
>JAAELC010000620.1 GCA_024227135.1 Gammaproteobacteria bacterium | reverse complement strand
AGGGCCATTACAGCCATTATTACCAGGCCGGCCACAACTGTAGGAATCGTCTGGTTTGCGCCGAGTCCCAGACCCATGGCAATGGCAATAAACAGGTAGGCCAGTTCCTCCGGCTCCTTGATCGGGGTACGGAAGCGTACGATTGAGAGCGCGCCAACCAGACCCAGGGAAAGCGCCAGGGAAGACTTTACGACTGTAATGATAAGTATCGTTGTTAGCAATACAAACGGAAAGACCTGTGCGAATTCTTCACGGTTTGACAGCGTAGATCCATACCGGGCAAAGTGCCAGCGAAGTATGACGGCGAGTATTACTCCAACACCGAGATTAATCAGGAGTAACATCAAGTCCAGAGGACTCTGGGTACCAGGTATGATGAGCTCTTGAGGCATTACTGCTCCTTGTTTCTAATATTAAATTTGCTCTGGCATTTATAGCCTGCTAGCCCGCATTTCTCACCAGGATCACGGGAGCAGGCGCAGGACGGAGCCCGAAGGTCTCACCAGATGGACGAGCCCTCACTTGATCTTTGAATCCACAGAGCATTTTGCTCAGTCGGAAATACACAAGGTTATTCCACTCCCTCGCAAAATCCTTTGTGAATCCAAATCTCGGCGTGATCATCTCGCCCCCTGGTGAGACATGCGGGCTGGTGTTCGTAAGCGCCGCTCTGGAGCGTAAAGCGTAGCAATAGCTACGGTTT
>JAAELC010000619.1 GCA_024227135.1 Gammaproteobacteria bacterium | reverse complement strand
ATTGCCGCGCTACGCTCGCAATGACGGGGCCGCGCTACGCTCGCAATGACGGGGCCGCGCTACGCTCGCAATGACGGGGCTTTTAAGCTTAAGTAAATTAAATGCTATTCAGATCTGATCCCGGTTTTCCTCTGAAAACTTGACAGTTCATCCCTGGTTAGTAGTATAGAACGTAAATAGAACAAGTAGATGAGGGAGTGATGGACCACGATCAGAATTTCAAGAACTTGATTCTTGATTATCCCAGGGAATCGCTGACGTTTTTTGCGCCCGCAGAATCAGCTTCATTAGCAACGGCCGAGATCACCCCGATTCGCCAGGAACAGCTGCAGGCGCGTTTAGGGGAGCGTTTTCGAGAATTGGATGTGCCGTTGCTGGTCGAATGGCCGGATGGTCGCAGGGAGGCACTGCTGTTTGTTGTCGAGGAAGAGACCAACCCGGCACGCTTTTCGGTACATCGACTTGGTCATTACTGTCTGGATCTGTCTCAGCTGATGGAGACGGACCGTGTCGTGCCGATTGTCATCTTTCTGCATTCGGGTGAGTATGCACAAGAACTCCATCTGGGTGGTGATCACCAGACTTATCTGAGTTTTCGCTATCTGTTCTGCGATCTAGCGAAGCTGGAAGCGCTCGATTACTTTTCCAGCGCCAATATTGTGGCGAGGTTGAATTTACCGAATATGCGCTATGATAATGATCAGAAGCTGGTGGTCTATGATAGAGCAGTGACCGGACTGGAGCAGCTGGAGTCCAACCTGGAGAGGCAGGCGAAATATATCGGTTTTATAGACGCTTATGCGGATCTGGATGACGATGAGACAGAAGCATATCGGCAAAGTCGAGCTGAAGAGGTGAGTAAGATGGGCGGATTGTCACAGTTATGGAAGAAAGAAGGAATCGAGGAAGGTCTTGAGAAGGGGCTTGAAGAGGGCCTTGAGAGAGGTCTTGAGAGAGGTCTTGAGAGAGGTCTTGAAGAGGGCCTTGAGAGAGGTCGTCAGGAGGGACTCCAGGCCGGCGAATGCCGGGTATTGCTCCGCCTGATGACGCTAAAGTTCGGTGAGCCCAGTGACGAGGTTATGAGGAGACTCAATGCAGCCGATGCCGAGACCTTGCTGCAATGGGGCGAGCGGCTGTTATCAGCAGACTCATTAGATGATATTTTCAAGGCCTGAGGGCCTTGTGGGAGCGGTGCTGAAGAGCAGGATTAGGTCTATTACTTAGCGTCGTATTGGTGTAAGCGAACCAATCAGACCGTCGTTGAAACATTTGCTAAGATCTCTACCGCCAATGGAGGCAGTCAGAGAAGATCCGGCAGTGTAGGGGAGACCCAGGGATGGGATCTCGTGCCAAGAGAAAGATGGGGGCCAGGTCTCCCATTGCACACTCAATTTAAACCAAATAGTCGTCATTACGAGCCCCTCACCCCGCTGCGCGGTCACAAATCGATCAAGTGTGTCTTCGATCTCGTGATGCGTTTTGGGACATCCCAGTCCCCAAAACGCACTCGATCTTCGACAGCCGATTATTTCCCCGGACGCCCTGAGTCCGTGCCGCTCCGCCATACCATCGCAAGCTCGGTACTGGCTACGCAGCACTCCCTCAATGGCTTGACGCCGCGTTCGGAT
>JAAELC010000618.1 GCA_024227135.1 Gammaproteobacteria bacterium | reverse complement strand
AGAAACTGCTGCTTAATACACGGGCAGTCTTTGACTACCTGAAAATGACTCAGAACTCTAACCCACTATCAATGGGTTAGGCGTTAGCGTAGATTTGCCGTGATAGATGTTCCGCCAGTGCTGATTACTCGTGACAACGTAAAGGACTACTGATCGATGGGATTGTTTTCGAGCATACAGACGCGACTGGTGGCCGCGGTAGGAACCTTTACCACCGCGATCGTTATTATTTTTGCACTTGTGTCCTATATGCAGTTGCACGCTGAGCTCAGGGAGAGGTTACTCAGACCAAAAACGGCATTTCTGCACTGGAACTGATGCGCCAGCTCGATGTGAGCTATGGTTCTGCCTGGAGTATGAAACACAAATTGATGCATGTGATGAAGGAACGAGAGGATCAGCAGCCATTGGAAGGTATCATCCAGATGGATGATGCGTATTGGGGAGGCGAACGCCATGGCGGTAAGCATGGCCGAGGTGCACCCCACAAGATACCCTTTGTTGTTTGCACCTCGTTGGTGGCCGCCAGTCCTGCCACCCATTCATACAATGTCTTATGAGAATCGGGTTTACACACCAGGATGAAATTCATCCCCTCCCGGCGGATGGCTTCACACAACGGTTGCTTGCAGTAGAGGTCATCGCCCAAAACAGTGATGCCCAGGGGGCGATAATGCGACCCGAATTGGACAAGCCAGCGTTTGGCCGCAGCGTTCTCACAGTCCTGCTTTTTATGGCCATCCTGGGGGGTGATAAATTCCGGTTCCAGAGGGATCACCCGCGTACTGCCCGGCGCCACGATCACGGGTGTGACGACGCTATGGGAATAGGTAATACTCCCGTTCTTATGCTGGGTAACACTGCACTGGTCACAATGGATCTTGTCTGAACTGAAATAGCGGGTACCGTCTATAGCCACCAGCAGATCATCGTTGATGGAGCGATACGCCTCAAGCTGACCGCCGGCATGCAACGTCTCAACCACCGCGGCAAAAACCGGCAACACCGCACTGGGTGGGACGGGATCGAGCAGATTTCGGGTCTGGTTGTCGGTGGGGATCCGCTGAATCCCAAACAGGGTCAGGGCGTTGTTGCACCCCTTAGTCAATTGTAGGTTGCGCTGGAAATCCAGGAATGAGGGACTCTGCGTGAAGAACACTGAAAACGCCCCCAGTGCAGCATCGGCCATGGAATAAGTGGTCTCGCCGGTACGCTCATCGGGAAAGCGTTCAACCACTGACCGTAAGTACTCGACCAGGCGGTTGAAGGTGTCTGGACGCAGATTGGCTTGGAATGGAAAACTCATCGACGTTGGGAAGCTGTTTATACCTTCCCATCGTCTTATACAGGTTGTTTGAGGACATGTTCAGAAGATATATTAATAATAACTATCGTTTGCATTTAGAATTACTGAGGTCTCTGGCATCAGCGTGACCACGCGCCCACCGTAGTGCACGATATGTGACAGCTGCTTGTGGGTGCAGACCTTGCAGTCCGCTACATACAGAAAGTCGGCCGTACCGGTAATTTGGCGCAGTGCATTCCAGGTCTCAATGTGCAGGGTATCATCGGTACGATTACCCGGGTAGGTTTTATAGTGAAGGGGATTGCACCATCAGCACTGATCGT
>JAAELC010000617.1 GCA_024227135.1 Gammaproteobacteria bacterium | reverse complement strand
CTTCACCATGTCTATCTTCCCAAGGCTGCATGAGCATTCGGAACCCAAACGGCCCGGTGGACGACTCGGCTATTTTTTAAGTGCGACTGAAAATGGCAGGACCCGCCCACCCCCTTTACACACGGGGGTGGGATAGAGTCATCGTACCAGAAGCAGATCGACAGGGTAAATGGATATCATTCCATCGCGTTGAAGATGAATATAAGGACACTGCTTTCGTTGACCAATGGATTGCGTCCCTCGGAGACTTCCGGGCCGTCATTCACACCGTCGTCATCGCTGTCCGGGTCGTTGAGGTCGGTCCCGTTTCGAATCTCCTCGCGGTTGATGAGATCGTCGCTGTCGTTGTCCTCCAGCGCATCCGCTGCCAGCATTGGGTTCAGGCCGTTGTCCAGTTCATCCTGGTCGGTGATTTCATCGTTGTCGTCGTCGGGATCGCAGACGTCTCCCGCGGCGTCGCCGTCAAAGTTCTCCTGCTCCGGATTGGTGACGAACGGGCAGTTGTCGTTATCGTCGGTTACTGTATCGTTGTCGTCGTCGGGGTCGCTGTCATCCACGATACCGTCGCCATCGTTGTCGGGTTGCCCCAGCACCTCGATATCGGTGGTGTTGCTGACCGTGTCGAGTTCTATGAGACTGCCACTGCCTGTGGCGCTGCCCGTGAGCGTCCCCGCCGCGTCGACGCTGACCACCACTTCCACACCGGCGGTGTCGCCCGAGTTTAGTCCGCCAAGATTGCAGGTCAGGATTCCGGCTGCGTTACTGCATGGGTCTCCCTGGTCGGGGGTCGCGCTCTGCAGACTGACGCCGATCGGCAGGTTGAACTGGAGCTCGACAGCCGGCTCCCCCATGGGTCCCAGATTTTCGACTTCCAGCAGG
This sequence comes from Gammaproteobacteria bacterium, assembly GCA_024227135.1. Lineage (GTDB taxonomy): Bacteria > Pseudomonadota > Gammaproteobacteria > Chromatiales > Chromatiaceae > JAHEHQ01. Next base: position 18,954 of record JAAELC010000617.1, on the reverse strand, counting down.
TAGGTGAGGTCCTGGCCAACCGGGATCGCCGCGGCCGATGCGATCAAGGAAACTGAGAGATCCGTAGCAAGCTGCATCGTCAACACAGCCTGACTAGTGCTACCGGCAAAAATCCGGTTGCTGCCCGACGGCCCGGTAATGACAGAACTTATCAAACCCTGTCGGTTCGGCGGCGGCATCGCCGACCAGGTCAAACCGGCATCGACACTGCGGTACAACAGGCTCCCTACACCCGCGTACAACGTGTTGTGGTTGTCCGGATCGATGAACAGGGACCAGGCACCGGAAGAAATGACTTGCGACCAGGTCGCTCCTCCGTCAGTGGATTTGAATATGCCCGGCGGGCTGCTGTTGGAAGCTGCATAAACCCTACTGGGATCAGTCGGATCCACCGCAATGGCGCGCACGAAGGTGTCGGAGGTTACGTCTCCACCGTTGCTCTCGAGCCAGTTGGCACCACCGTCAATACTTTTGTAAATACCCCGCTGCCCGGAAAAAGAAGAGGCGGTGAAAAGTACATCAGGAGACGATGGCGCCATCGCCAGGGCCTGGGTGTTGGGATCGCCGCCATTGGGCAAACCGTTGTTGGCGGTGTTCCAGCTGCTGCCGCCGTCGGTGGTTTTCACGATATTGTTGTTAGTACTCATCGCATAGACGATCGACGGGTTTTGGGGATGGATAAGGATCTCCTCGAACTGCCCAAAGACGCCAACATTGAGATCCTCCCAGCTCACGCCGTTATCTGAGGATTTGTAGACATCCGCGCTACCGCCGAGATACAGGGTGGACGGTGTCAGCGGGTCGGCTGCGATGGACCAGCCGTTTCTTTCGTTGATTACTTCGGCCGCTGTGGATGTCCAGCTGCCACCGTTGTCGTCGCTGTAGTGGGCGATTGTGTTCGAATAGCGGGAGCCGCTGAAAACTCGCCCGCTGCCGGGCTGCAAAGCCAGGTCTTGAATAGAAGAAGTAGCAATACCGTTAGCGGCCGTTGTCCAGGCTGCGCCGGCATCGCCGGTACGATAGACGCCGGTACCGGTCGAAGCCACGTAGAGGACACCCGGGTCTCCGGCACTTATCACCAGGTCATTCATTACTTCGCTCTGATTGATACCGGAGTCAGCGGCCTGCCAGCTGGAACCGGAGTCGGTGCTTTTCAAGACTTCGTTGTTTCCGGTGGCTATATAGAGCGTCGAGGTTGTGCCGGGATCGATCACCAGCGCCCTGAAGAAGTCGTTGGGCAAGCCCACGACCGTATCCGCTTCGGCCCAGTTCGCCCCTCTGTCCGTGGTCACAAACAGGTCGGAGTTCCGTATTTTTGCGTATGCGCGATCGGCGTTGGCAGGATCGATGGCCAGAGTGTCCACACCGAGGTCGGTGCCTCCCTGATAACCCACCAAGCCGTCGTTGACCAAGTTCCAGTTAACCCCACCGTCGCTGCTCAAAAAGACACCCTCCTGGCCCCAACCGTATAACACCTGCGGGTTGGAAGGCGCGATCGCGAATCCCGAGAAACGCTGCAACGCCGGAACAGTGCCCAGGGGGGACCAGGTACCCCCAGCGTTCTGGCTCTTGAAAAACACACCGTTGGTATCCGCCGCGAAAAGGGTTCCTGTTACGCTCGGGTGGGTGACCAGGAACGCGGGTTGGATGGTCAATCCGGTTTCGGCCGACGACCAGGTGATGCCCGCATCGATGCTCTTCTGGATACGGCTACCGAGGATAGTGCCCGCAACGTACACATTATCCGGGTTCACGGTATCGACGGCGACCTGGTTGAAAACAATGTTCGATCCGGTGGCGAAGGATTGGGTGATATTGCTCCAGTTCGTGCCGCCGTCACCGGTCCGGTAGACGTCGCAGCAGGATTTGGCATAAATCACGTTTGGGTCGGTGGGGTGAATCGTGAGCGAATTGGTGGAAATATTCCCCCCGAATGGCCCGTTGCCGCTCCACTCGTTCACGCCGGCGGACAAAAGCGGACTGACTATGAGCAGATACAAAAGAGCCGAATAAACGTTGAGCCTGTGCATGGTCTTATTATCCTTTTTAGGTGACTCTTAAAAGGGTCGAAATTCGGTGCAGTCGAGAGCGACTCGACCAACGATGGGGGCGGGCTGATGCAGTGATACCCGCACGATCCGCACTGGCGATACGGATCCATGTGAATCAGTGCTGTCCTTAATGGGATTTCTGAAGAGAAAAATGCGTGCCCTGTCGTGCGAAGCGCCAAATTTTCCCCCAAATGGCCTCATGCGCACACTGATTGCGCTTGACCTCTATGGATGCCGGCAAAGCCAGCAACATTTTGCTTTGCGGTCCGACCCGGTTTGGATGTAATAACTAAACATCTCGCTCCCGGTAATCCAGGGGGTCCTGAAAAGCGCCACCAGTCTGCTGGTCGGGTTTACGGCGCTGATACATCCCGGTATTCACAGATGTTCGCTTCCGGAACGCTATTCTCAGACGTTTATCTTGCGTTACAGACCAGAGGTGGATTGATCGCCAACAATATCTGTTTACCATTCTAGACAACAATCAGTGGCGTTCAACCAGCAGAATTTTAGGGAAAAGTAACTTTTCTCGGGTGTGTGGTCACTGGGCAGAAAAGGTGACGGAGGGAACATTTTTACTGAACAATTTCCTTTCTCGGTGCTGGAAAAAATCAGGCAATTAATGACATAGATTTGCAGACCAGATATATCCAACCCAGTTGACGGTTGTCTTTCTCATGGGAACCGGACGACATTCCCAGGTTCCGATCCATAGATGGAGAGCAATCACCGCGAACACTTTGGGGACATCAGCACCGTATTGGCCACCGAGGGGAAGCGGTAGGTCTGCTAATTGGAGATACCGGCGATCATTATGGACATGGTCAGACCGAACGTCCGTCCCAGTCCCTGTTCCGGCGTGTGGAAGAGATAGCAGATCAGGAAGACCACGGCGAAGATCAGAATTCCCAGCTCAGAGAAGTCCCATAGCCGCGGCATGACGCCGATGTACGGAAGGCTCGCGAAGACAATACCCACTGCGCCGGGAACGAACACCACCATCACCGGCACCTGGGGCATGTTCGCCAGGGACATCCCGATGACCCCTGGAACCGTGCGTGAGGCAGTCATCTAAGAACTCTGAAGGGGTCTGGCTATCTCACCCGGTCAACTGGGTGAGTGGGTGCTCCGTATACACCAGGCGGCATCTATTCATTACCCGTCTGATTTCCGTATCTGGGATATGGACACCTGAATTCTCAGGCTGACAGAGTGTGTTACCCTACTTTCTTCAACTGTGAAGCTGACCCGAGAGAGGGCGGGCATGAACCAATGGCTGCAAACCATAAGGGCTTTGATTCTGACAGTGACGTTGGTGGGCGGCTGTACACCGACCAACGACAGCGCAAGTAGCAAGCCCGGTCATCACGTCGAAGGCGGCTTCCGAAATCTCCCCGGCAGTCCGGTTTACGCCGGTACATGGCGCGACACCGTTTCCGCCTATACCGACCGCATTGCCGAAGGTATTCGAGGATACGAACCCACCTTGGCATCCGAGTATATTCTCGGTTCCGAAGCCGTCCGCCAAAGCCTTGCATATGTCAAAGGGACTGACGCCTTGACTTGGTTGGGCCACGCGACCTTTTTGATTAACCTGGACGGAAAGATGATTCTGACCGACCCATTCCTGACCGATTACGCCACCGGGACGCCGCCGTTCGGACCCAAACGAGCGACTCCCCCGGCTTTAACCGTCGGGGAATTGCCAGCAATCGATATTGTGATTGTTTCCCACAATCACTATGACCACCTGGACGTCACGACGATCGATACTTTGCCAGGCAAAAAGAGTATTCATGTTGTTGTTCCACTTGGCATCGGTCCCCTGTTTATCGAGCGGGGTTACACTCAAGTAACGGAGCTTGACTGGTACGACACAACGGATATCGACGGTATTGCCATCACCGCAACGCCGGCCATTCACAATTCCGGCCGCAGTCTTTTCGACCAGAATGAAACGCTTTGGGCTGGGTATCTTCTTTCAAGTAAAAAACAGAAAGTCTTTTTCTGTGGCGACTCAGCATATGGTCCTGTCTATCCCGAATTAGCCCGGAAGATGGGTCCGGTGGACTACGCTGTGGTGCCCATCGGTGTCTATGAGCCTCGCCAGCGGATGAAGTCACATCATATGAACCCCTCAGAAGCGGTGAAAGTCGGACAGGACCTTCAGGCTAGAATCCTGATCGCTATGCATTGGGGGACAATCCGTCTCAGCGATGAGCCGTTCGAGGAGCCACCGCGACAGTTTCGGCAGGCCGCCGGAGAGCAAGGCTGGGGCGAAGAAACAGCATGGATCTTGAAGGTGGGCGAAAGCCGGCGGCTTACACAATAGCGGGCCAGATTGTGAGTTGAACGGATCGGTGAGTCAGGTCTCAGTAATACACAACTGAAGGGAACGGACCTAAGCGGCGCGGTACTTCAGGGGGGCAACCTGGGAGGGGTTGAGCTGTTCGATACACGACTTCAGGGAGCAGATATGCGCTGGGCCAAAATGGAGCATCTGGAAGTGGATCTCGCGCTGGAGTTCGTCGATCTGACGGGTGTACTGCTTGAGGGTGCATTGTTCAAGCATGGAGTTCGCAGCAGGTCATTTCCGGAAAAAGGCGGACGGGGTTGCGCTGCCCGATAGCCCGGTGCGAAGATCGGTTCACTGCTTCAGTGTGGCGAAATAAGCAGGGGATGCCTGCACTATTGTATTGGAAACGCAGCAATGCAAGCCTGATTCTGTAAGCTCCTGGATATGCCGGTCATCCTGGTGACGAATAATTTTACAATCCATTTCAACCTGAGCTGCTTCGGGGAAGAGACTCACACAAGGCGGGTGGGTATCCGGGCAGGGAGTACAAGCAGCATTGACAAAATGCTCCACTATTATAGATTCATCATCGATATTTCGACTGGCGGTATCGAAACGGCCCAGCGACAGTGAGTACGGCATTCAAGTCAGTGAAAAAGTAACTACTCACCACGCACAGGCAATCTGTTGCGGAAGACGCCATAAAACCCTCCATGTAGGCTTGGTTTTGGCATCCATGCCAAAGACTTTTCCTCTACAGACCGCCCATGCGAGGTAATCTCTGGGGGGTGAGCAGTTACTGAAAAAGTACAATACAACAGGTTTGAATATCATCTTGTTCCCTTGCTTCGTACAGCTGGCATTTTCACATTACTAGGAGCCTGTCCGAGAATAGCGATCGTAGCGAGGGCAAGACTGGTTGAGTCAGATTTTTCGATCATTTGAGGCGAATAGTGGGCCTATTTAACGAAAATGATCGGGAAATCTGGCCAATCAGGCTGGTCCGCAGTAGATCAGTCTATTCTCGGACAGCCTCCTAGGATCTCCCGAAGGATTATTGAAGCGCAGTTATACCATGGGTCCCTTGGTTGGTGAGGCTGTCCAACTCCTGTTATACCAACCTTTTCTTGCTCTGCAGTCGACGATTGAGTGTCTGTCGTGTAATACCCAACAGTGCTGCGGCGATTCCCTGGTTGTTGTTGGCCCGGCGCATGGCTTCGTCGATCAGCATTTCAGTGGCATTCTGGATGGTCGGGAGTGGGTCGCCAAACTCTCGAAAACTGTTCGTATCACCATCATTTCGGTTTGCTTCCGTCGGATAATCCGAGGAATGCCGGAGAATATGCGCCTTGAACACTTCATTGGATAGCATTCCGGAACTGTGCTGAGCCAGCGCATCCGTTACCATGGCTTTCAACTCCCGAATATTACCTGGAAAATGATACGACTGTAGAAGATTGTAGAGCTCTGAAGAAGGTGTCGGGACGGAACACCCTCTGGTTTCAGCACCTTCGGCAAGGAAATGATTGAAGAGCAGCGGTATGTCATCCTTGCGCTCTCTCAATGGCGGTGCCGAAACCTGATGTGCGGAAAGGCGATAGTAGAGGTCGCTACGAAAAGACTCGTCTCTCATGGCCTGATGCAGATTCCTGTGAGTTGCGCAGACGATTCGTGCATCGGTCTTTTTGTGAATATCCGAGCCCAACGGATAATATCTGCGTTCCTGCAATAGACGCAGAAGTTTTACCTGAGACCTTTTATCCAGATCGCCGATCTCATCCAGGAACAGGGTCCCCCCCGCGGCTTGAGCGATCATCCCCTCCCGGGGGGAGTCGGCACCGGAATAGGCGCCTTTCTGATGGCCGAAGAGCGTATCGGCGAACATACTATCGTCGATGCCTGCGACGTTCACAGCAACCAGTTGTCCGGTTCTTCCGCTGGCGGTATGAATGGCCTCTACCAGTAATTCCTTGCCCACACCGGTCTCACCCATCACCAATACGGGTTCCTCTGAATCTGCCACTGCGTCCATGTATTTGAACAGGGCCTTCATTTTGCCGTTATGAGTGATGATCCGGGAGAAGGCATCGCCATGTTCCAACTGATCGGAAAGCAGGTGATGCTTCAGTTTCTGGATCTCCCGCTGCATCCCCTGGCGCTCCATCCCGCGTTGAATACAGGAGATGAAGCGATTCTCCTCCACCGGCTTGACCAGATAATCGAAGGCGCCCTGCTTCATGCAGGTTACTGCGGTATCCAGTTCATGTACGGCGGTCATGATTACCACTGGTATGCCGGGAAATCTGCGTTGAATCTCAGGGAGAAGCTCCAGGCCAGTGAGGTTTGGCATAATCAGATCAAGTAGTACCAGTGAAGCACCGTTCTCCTCGAGATAACCGACCAGCTTTCTGCTGTCCTGGATGCTGGTCACCGGCCCGATACCATGGTTTCTCAGTAGTACACTGGAGGTAAATAGAAGTTCCTCTTCATCGTCCACCAATACCACGGGTGGATTTTTGTTGGCACTAGTATTCATGAATCGGGCTTGCTTTCCTGTTTTCTATGAATGGGCAACTGAACAGTAGCCGTGGTTCCCACGTTGGCCTGGGATTCAAAAGTCAACTGGCCACTGTGATTTTTGACGATAGTGTCGGTAATCGACAGGCCTAGCCCCATGCCCCCGGTCTTTCCCTTTGTAGTAAAGAAAGGCGTGGTGATTCGATCGAGAAACCCCTGAGGTATACCATCTCCCTGGTCGCTGATAGTGATGAACACTCGATCAACGACAGGGTCAATGCGGGTTTCAATGTTGAGTTTTTTGTCCCGCCCGGGGAGTGCCTGAAGACCGTTTTGAATAAGATTGATAAAGACCTGTTCCAGTTGCTGTGCATTACCACGGACGAAGATTGGGTCCGAATCGCAGGTCATCTCGAATCGATCCGTATGCTTGCGAATCTGGGTATTGAGTATGGAGACCGCGGAACGTAAAAGATCGAATACATCCAGTTCCTCTTCCAGCCTGCCCTCGTCCTGCCGTCCCATGTGCTTGAGGTTTTCGACTATCTTTTTGACTCGATCGACGTTTTTCCCAACCCCGGATATCAATCGGGGCACTGTCTCGAGCGCCTCGTCCAGAGGCATGCCGCCCAGATCGAAATCTCCTTGATCCTGCCTGTAGTACTTCAGAATAGGAACCGTTTCCGTCCAGAAATTAGCCAGGGAAGAGCAGGAAAAGCCAATGGCGTTGTTGGGGTTATTGATTTCATGGGCGACGCTGGCGGCCAGCACTCCCAATGAGGCCAATCGCGCGTTGCGAATAGCCTGTACCTGAAGGGTTCTCTTTTCTGTGATATCGGTAAATACCATCATTACCGCATGGGTTCCATTCTCCCTGTGAATGGGTGCCATGCGCACCTCCCACCAGCTGTCGTTATCCCAGACCACTTGCAGGCTTGTGGCCTTATTGGTATCGAACACTCGCCCTAATCGTTTCCCAAACTGATTGTAGACACTGGCTGTCATAATTTCCTGCAGTTTGCTGCCATCGGATACATCGGGAAACTGGTCGGTGGGATGACTGTTGTGGAACTGTACTACGCCTCCCCTGTCCACGGTCAGAATATGGTCAGGAGAACTGTCAATCAAGGTACGGAGCATCCCCTCGACTTCGATACGCTCGGTAATCTCGCTTCGCAAAGCGGTGTTTGCCTTCATCAGATCAAGGGTTCGCTCGTTGACCCGCTGCTCCAACTCGGTATTCAGGTCCCTCAACTGGGATTCGATGCGCTTGTAGTCGGTGATATCCTGGATGAAGCCCTCCATTTTGAGGGGTTCTCCCGAGTCATCTCTGATGATTTCTCCCAGCAAGTGGACGAACCGTACCGATTTGTCGGGTCGAACCACACGATACTCGACACTGTATTTCTGCTTGGGATTCAGTAGCGCCCTGCCCATGGCATTCCGCTCGATTGGGCGATCTTCGGGATGCACTGATCGTAGAACCGCTTCGTAGGTGGCCTCGAACTCCTGGGGCTTCATGCTGAAAATACGGTAGGTCTCATCGGACCAGGAGATTCGATTGGCTCTGATCTCCCAATTCCAACTGCCCAGATGGGAAAGCTCTTGGGCGCGGGCCAGCTCTTTCTGGCTCTTTCTGAGTGCATCCTCCGCCTCGATCCTGGGATTGATATCAAAGAGGAAGGTGATGAAGTAGTCGACTTTGCCGTCGCCACCCCGGACACAACGCAGTGCTGTGATGGCATGAAACACCGAGCCGTCTTTACGGATGAACCTTTTTTCCCGGGAGTAGCCGTCTGATTCTCCGTTCAGCGCCCTGCGAAACTCTCTCAATTCTGCGTTGAGATCGCTGGGGTGGGTCAACTCTACCCAGTTGGTGGCTTTGAGTTCTTCACGGGAGTAACCCAGCATATTGCAGAGACGATCGTTGAAGCGCAGCCAGCCGGTCTCCAGTGAGGTGTCTGCAATACCCACCAGTCCCACATCGTAGTATTTCTCGAACCTTTCCTGGATTTCCCTTACCTCGCGGCTCAGCGGACCTGCCAGGGCGATAGTCAGTAGTATCGATACCGCGACCGCCGCGACACCCGTGCCGGACAATATAAGTCTCTGGCTGTCTGTGGGGGCGCCAGTCAGGGCGATCGCGGCAGCGATCACCGTACCGAGGGTTAGTATGTTTATCAGTACCAGAGACTGTATTCTGCGGCCTGGGCTCACCGGTCACCTCTTTCAGCGTGGTTGTCCGTTGTGGATTATGCATGGTCCTTAAAGCATGGCCCCCTCTGTGAGCTATGGCAAATTCCGGCCCCTCTTCACAGTGGTACCAGTCGACCTGGCGGAACACACGAACCCTGTGTCTACAGGATGCTCAGGGCAAAACTGTGTACTTCGGCAGGCTCCCGGTTCCCGACCGGTGTGGGGGTAAGGTCCTCAAAGCGTTCCTTGCAGTATCATCTCAGGTCCGTTCTGTCTGCCATTACGATTCCTGTTTTTCAGCCTGTTCCCGTCGCCGCAAGAAAGGCTTGCGCCTCATCCTTACGCTCAAAGACGTGAGTTGCGATATTGCGTTTACTGAATGCTTGATCCAGTTTCATCCGCATGAACGCACTGGTGGAGTAGCGTGTTATGGTCGTGTAATGGTGCTTCAGCATATAACGCTCCATGTCTGCGTAGTAATCGACGATGTTTTCGTTGATCCTGAACGAGTCGTAGTTGATGAATACTCCGACCCGCTTGCCGATAGCAAGACATTTTTCCTCCAGCAGTGCTCGTAAGGCAGCAATATCCTCTTTGACCCGTACGTACCATCCTTCCAGGTTGATGAAGAGAATGTTGCGTTCCTGGTCGTAACTGATACGCTCGGGAAGGTCCAGGTTGAGTAAATCCGATTCCAGTTTCATGGGTTCATCCAGGAAGATCCGGGCATCCATCAGGGTGGGTTCCTTAATAATCGGTGTGAAATCCATGTGTGCGAGAATATCCCTTTCGATATCGATTCCCGGTGCCACTTCTGTGAGTACCAGTCCTTTTTGGCCGCGCCTGAACACGCACCGCTCGGTGACGAAGTAGACCGGCTGATTGCGGGTGATCGAATACTCGCCGCTGAAGGATACCTGTTTTACCTGCCTGACAAACTTGCGGCTGCGTCCCTCCTGGAGAATAGTCAACTCACCGTTTTCGATACCGACCTTAAGGCCCCCGGCCGTAAAGGTGCCACAGAAAACCATACTGCGAGCATTCTGGCTGATGTTGATAAAGCCTCCGCAGCCCACCAGCCGGGAGCCAAATCGACTTACATTGACGTTACCCTTTTCATCACATTCGGCCATGCCGAGAGCCGCCATGTCCAGTCCGCCGCCATCATAGAAATCGAACTGTTGATTCTGATCCAACACGGCATCAACATTGAAACCTGCACCGAAGCTGGATCCACTGGAAAGAACGCCGCCGACGGTGCCGGCTTCCGAAGTAAGGGTGATGTACTGGGTTATTTTCTCCTCGTTTGCCACGGTCGCCACGCCTTCGGGAACGCCCACGCCCAGGTTGACAATACCGTTGGGCGGTAACTCGAATGCCGCCCGTCGGGCGATGATCTTGCGCGCATCCATATTCATGGGTGGCAGACTGTCCAGGGGGACCCGTATTTCGCCGGCCAGTGCCGGGTCGTATTGGATTCCGTAGTTCATCTTGTGGTTTTCCGGTTTGTCGGCCACCACCACGCAGTCAACCAGAATACCCGGCACTTTAACGTCCCTGGGCCTGAGTGCGCCCAGTTCGGCTATTCGCTCGACCTGTGCGATGACGATACCATTGCTGTTTTTGACCGCCATTGCCTGAGCCAGGTTGTCCAGGGTCAGCGCCTCTTTCTCCATGGTGATATTACCTGCCGGATCGGCCGTGGTGCCCCTGATAAAGGCGACATCTACAGAATCGACCTTGTAGAAGAGCCACTCCTCACCATCAATCTCCACATGCTTGACGATATCCTTGGTGGTGATCTCGTTTATCCGCCCCCCTTCCAGCCGGGGGTCCACAAAAGTGTGCAGACCAACTTTTGAAAAGAAACCGGGCTTGCCTCCAGCCAGTGTCCGGTACAGTTGGCAGACAATGCCCTGGGGCAGATTGTAGGCGTAAATCTTGTTTTCCATGGCCAGCTTGACGACACGGGGCATACGTCCCCAGTTCCCGGCCACTACTCGGCGCAGCAACCCCTCGTGCCCCAGTCTGTTGGTGCCCTGGGATTTTCCGTCGGCCTGGCCGGCGGCGGCAAAAAGCGTCAAGTCTCGCGGCGAAGCGGTTTCCAGGAAACGTTCTTCCAGGGCTTCCAGCAGTGTGTCCGGAATCCCGCTCTGTACAAAACCGTTGCAGCAAATGGTGTCTCCATCCTGTACCAGTGCGATGGCTTCTTCTGCGGATACGATCTTACTCTTCATCAGTTGTCTCCAGTAGTCGTGTTTGGGATGACTGCCTCCGGTGAATCCAATCGGGCGATCGCTTTCATGGCGATCTTTCCATCCGGGCCCTGTGCCTCCAGAGAGACATTGTCACCATCGGCGTTGCCCACCAGCCTGATGGGATACGAATCAAACAGGGGGGCAAGTCCCTGAAAGGCAAAATGGGTAAGTCGCCGCGAACTGTTGGTAGCCGTCAGCTCGGCCAGCATCAGTGCAGTGAGGGGGCCGTGGACCACCAGCCCGGGGTAGCCTTCCTCGTTCGTGGCGTAGGCCCGATCGTAGTGAATGCGATGGGCATTGAACGTGAGTGCCGAAAACCGGAACAGCACTACCTCGTCGGGCACCATCACGTGGCTCCATGCACCCTCCGGTACGGGCGCCCGACTCTTATCTGGCAGCGGCAACGGAATCCGGCCGGCGGCTTCTTTGTAGACGATATCCTGCTCCTCGCGGATGCAGAGTCTGCCCTGTTGGGATATCCGGTATTCGACCGTCACGAACACCAGTTTTCCACTCTTTCCGGTTTTCTCTTTGACACTGATGACTTCTCCAACCCTTATTGCCGGCTGGCCGATGGTCAAGGGTGAAAAGTAGTCCATTCTGGATCCGGCGAACATACGCCGCGGCAGATCCACCGGAGGCAGAAAATCGCCCCGCTCGGGGTGACCGTCGCGGCTGATGAGCCGGCCAGGGACCTGGGGAAGAAAATAGAACCAGTGCCACAATGGTGGGAGTGGGTCTCCGTTTTCAAGGGGGGAGGCTTCTCTATCCAGCAAGGCAATCGCACCCCGGGCAGGTGCCAGTCCTATGATGTCCTCCCGCGTCTCCGTGGAGCCTGCCCACTTGCTCAGTGGTTTAGTCCGAACGCTCATGCCACGGCCTCCAGGGCGACAGGGCCGGCCACGACGCCCGAGTCCCGAAGAACGCCGATTTCATTGTCGCTCATACCAAGGTCGACACTCAGGATCTCGTCCGTGTGTTCTCCGAGAATGGGTGCTCGCCGGGGCGGCTGCCTGTCGAATGCACCGAAATCGATGGGGGACCCCGGTACCAGATAAGAACCGATTTCAGGCTGCTCCAGCATGGAGAACATCGGATTGCCGATGGAGACCCTGGGGTCTTCGGTAACCAGCTGCTTGAAGCTTTGATAAGGTCCCCAGCAGACACCCGTACCGGCAAAACTGGTCTTGATTTCGGCCAGGGTGTAACGGCTGCACCATTGTCGCAAAGGTACCGAAATTTCATCGCTAGCCTTGAAACGATCACCTTCATCATCAAAATCGAGCCCCAGCCTGGTCTCGATCGCAAGAAATTCCTCTTTTAAACCCGTGGCCTTTCCAAGCTCACTCCACATGCGATTGGTGACAACGACGATATAGACCTGCCGCCCGTCACCGCTTTCGAAGTTGCAGCCGTAGGATCCGTAAAGATAGTTACCATGGGCCTGTCGCTCCTCCTTTTTAAGTTGCGCCTCCTGGATATAGCCCAGGTTGCCGGTCATGGCGAAGGCAATATCGGAAAGGGCCATCTTGACCAGCTGGCCTTCACCTGACAGGCGCCGGTGCCGTTCAGCGGCGAGAATGCCCAGAGCCAGATTGACACCGGCAATGGCATCCCAGGCCGGGAGTACATGGTTAACCGGGTTTTGGCACCCGTTAGAGTCGGGATCGCCGGTGATATTGGGAAAGCCGGTTGCACAGTTGACCGTATAGTCCACCGCCGAAGTTCCATCCGGATTACCCAGCAGGTTGACCATGATCAAGTCTTCCCTTTTTTCCTTCAGTCGGTCATAGCTCATCCAGCCTTTCAGTGTGGGAAAATTGGTCAGGAAAATTCCGTTTCCATTTCCGGGAGCGGTAATCAGATTTCGGATGATTTCCTGGCCTTCCGGTGATCGGGTATTGATTGCCAAAGATCGTTTGCCTTTGTTGAGACCTGGCCAGTACAGGCTTTGATCCCTATCGTCGACAGGCCAGCGTCTTGAATCCAAGCCACCCTGAATGGGATCGAACCTGATAACGTCGGCTCCCAACTGGCTCAGTGTCATTCCACCCAGCGGCGCGGCCACGAAGGCGGAAGCCTCGATGACACGCAGTCCTTTCAAAATTTCGAACATTATTCTTTTCCCCCTTTCAAGCAGTTCGATGATTCATGATCGTGCTGGAAGCCGTATGCATTCGCCCGTTCAGGGTCCTTTTCGGCAACCAGCAGGGCCAGCTCGACAATGACACTGGCTTGCTTCCATGTAGCGTCATCCTGCATTTTGCCGTCGATCAGGACCGCGCCGGAGCCATCCGGCATGGCATCCAGAATTCGTTTTGCAAAAAGCACCTCGCTTACTTCGGGACTGAAAACCGATTTGGCAATCGCGATCTGTTTGGGATGCAGCGTCCAGGTGCCGACACAGCCTTGCAGAAAAGCATTGCGAAACTGGGCCTTGCAGGCTTCGTTGTCGTCGAAGTCTCCAAACGGCCCGTAGAAGGCCTTGAGGCCGTTGGCCATGCAGGCGTCCACCATTCGGGCAACGGTGTAGTGCCAGAGGTCCTGCTGAAAAAATGCTCGATTACCGCTATCTCCGTTGGAATCCGATAGAACGCCGTAATAGGGATGGCCACCACCGACACGCGTTGTTTTCATGCCGCGGGAGGCCGCAAGGTCCGCTGGACCCAGGCTCATACCGTGTAAGCGTGGACTGGACTGGGCAATCTCGTTGACATTCTTTACGCCTTGAGCGGTTTCAAGTATTGCGTGGATAAGTATGGGTTTCCTGACACCGTGCCTTGCCTCAAGCTGAGCAAGTAGTTGATCCACGTAATGAATGTCCCAGGGTCCTTCGACTTTCGGCACCATGATCACGTCGAGCTTGTCACCTGCCGCCTCGACGATCTGGAGAATGTCGTCCAATCCCCAGGGACTGTTGAGCGCGTTGACGCGGGTCCACAAACCGGTAGTGCCAAAGTCGACTTCTCTGGCCACTTTGATGAAACCGGCCCTGGCAGCTTCTTTGGCCTCCACTGGAATGGCATCCTCCAGATTGCCGAGCAGTACATCGACCTGCCTGATCATTGATGGAACCTTGGCACACATTTTTTCAATATGTGGCGGAAAAAAGTGGATGGTTCGCTCGAGACTAACCGGTAACTCCCTTAGAGGAGCCGGAGCACCGATCGCAAGGGGTTTGTAGAAATCAGTTGGAGTTTTCATATTTTTCCTGTCGTGTTGACGATTCTCTGGGATGAGTGTTTCTTACCGGTGGCCTGGGCCGCTCTGCTCACGGTGTTTTCCGCCTGTCGGATGGAGGCAATATCGATCATTTTTCCATCCAGACTGACGGCGCCGGCACCTTGTTCTTCTGCTTCAATCATGGCTTTCAGAATCCGTTCGGCGCGCCTTACTTCGCTGTCCGAAGGGCTGAATAGATCGTTGGCCAATTCAACCTGATTGGGATGAATGACCATCTTGCCTTCACAGCCCAGCACCTTGGCCCGTTTTGCGCTTGCCAGCCAGCCGTCGGAATCATTGATGTCGGCGAAGGGGCCATCGATAGGCCGTAAACCGCTGGCACGAGCGGCGGCTACCAGCGTGGCCAGGGCAAAGTGCCACATGTCCCCCCAATGGGATGAGCGTGTTCCGTCGGTGTGTATCCCACCGATGACCTGATAGTCTGGGTTGGGGCCGCCAATGGTGGTGATCTGGGCTCCACTGGATGCGGCATAGTCCGCGGATCCAAAAAGCAGACTTTCGTTGCGGGGGGAGGCGGCGGCGATCTCGTGGATGTTTCGAATGCCGAGGGGTGTTTCGATGAGGATCTCTATACCGATCCGCTTCTTGATGCCCTTTGCTCGCTCAATCTGGGTCAGTAGCATGTCCACCGCATAGATATCAGCGGCGGTTCCAACCTTTGGAAGCAGGATGAGATCCAGTCGGTTGCCGGCCAGCTCTACCAGATCCACGACATCCCGATACATGTAGTGGGTATCCAGCCCATTGATCCGCACCGAAATGCTTTTTTCACCAAAATCCAACTCGTTCAGCGCAGAGATCACAAGCTTGCGGGCCTGGTCTTTCCTGTCCGGCGAGACAGAGTCCTCCAGATCGAAAAAAATCATATCCGCTTCGCTGGCCGCTGCTTTTTCAATGAAGCGCGGATTGGAACCCGGCACCGCCAGGGTGCTGCGGTTTAACCGCGGTGTCGTGTAGGAAACTGTGGTAAAGCTCATTCGTCGCACCTTTGCTGGAGAATCATTATCAGACTGAATTTTCTCGTTCGGTGTCTATTAGCTTTCACAAACCGGGCCAATCTCTGTGATTTAGAAAAAATGTGATATTTAACAGTCTGTTGGATCTATTTGATGGCGTAGCATCATGGTATGAAGTGGTGTCGCGGGTTTTGACAGGAGGATGAGGTATGAATCAGTTTTCTTCAGTGCTGTCAGACTGTTGCCGCAACTACTGGCCATGTCTCAGATTGAAAACTGTTACAATACTTTCTGAGTGATGTTTGGATATTTGGGGTCAGAGTAAAATCTACCTAGGATAGGTGTGGGAAAGATAAAGGAGGGATTACTGTTAATCAGTTTTCGACGTCTTACGTGGTCTGCCCCTTCTGTATTGCTTGTGGTAGTTCGGGGTCAGAGTAAAAACTCCTGCTTCCGGTCATCACCATCTGCCACAGCTTGTGGTTTGGGTCCACGTTTGAGCGGTCTCATCCTCCGGCCGCTTAAGCGTTCAATTTCGTCGCGAAATCTATTGTTTCCTAGAGCCAGTCCTTTGTTCACTGAATCCCGTACCTTTTTCAGCTCATCCGGACTAGCATAGCCTGCAAACAATTTTCTATACGCCGCTGATCGTTCCTGATGTGTCTTTCCAAGTTGCAGCCAAGTTCCATGGGGTGTCCACAGATGCGTCTTTTTCGCCAACGCATTCGAGTGATAGCTCGACCAGCGGTAGTCTGAAGGCTTTTGGGCCATACCGGTACGGACCGGGTTTAGCTCGATATAGCGTTGACACACAAGAAGGTAATCCTCCGCATCGATAACGCAGGATTTGAAGCGTCCCTCCCACAGGGTGCCTGTGCGACAGTAACTGCAGTTAAAGTAACGAACATAGTGACGACCAACGATTTGCATCACCTTCGAGAGCCCATCTTGTGTTTCCGGCGTTGCCAGCAGATGCACATGATTGGTCATGAGAACCCAGGCATGTATTGCCACCCGGTACTTTTCCGATGCCTCTGCGAGCCAGTGCACATAGGCGGCATGGTCCTCAGCTGACCCGAAGCATACCTGTTGGTTATTACCCCGCTGAATGATGTGCTGAGGGATGCCGGAGAGGCAGACTCTCGATCGCCTTGCCATGATGATCTTCCTTGATCGATGGATGAATGTGTAGACAGTGTATCGTAAGCGCCCCTGAAAGGGGGTCTGTAATTCCGGGGAGTTTTTACTCTGACCCCAAATATCCTTTCACCACCGGTCCAAAGGAGGCGGCCTATATCATCGACGATCTGGTCAAGCCCAGAACGGTTATTCCCTCCCATGCCAATGAGCAGGCGACCAGCAACGGTAAAGTAGTCAGCGGTTCAAGAGTCGACAGCTTCATCAAGGCTGTCAAAACACCCGTACACTTGCCACTGAGCGGTCGCACGATGGCATTCGACGCTGACAGGATTTGTGTTTCCGGGTGTTGAGAAAGTCATCAGAGACGTGCCGTGGAGATTCATTTACCTCCTGGTACACGCCTGAGGCTCATCTGTGGTGAGTGACACTTGGAAACAATAGACATCGCCTGGATCGCTATGCAAGTTCCTGAGTTGGGATTGGAACTACCTTTGTCCGCTATCGGTAGCGGCTATGTAGACAAATTGGAGCGCTTATGAAAGCCGTTTGATTACATGGGTTCGGTGGTAGAAATATGCTGTGGTACGAGGACTGCCCGCGGCCTGCCGTCGCTAATGATGAGGTGCTGATCAGGGTGATTGCATCGGCTGTCAACCCCTTGGATTGGAAGATTCGCGAAGATTTTTTAGAAGAGATGATCCCTCATGAATTCCCACTGATACTTGGATGGGACTTGTCGGGTATCGTTGAAGACACCGGTAAAGATACTAACAGGTTCGCCATCGGGGACCAGGTTTTCACCCGCCCTGATCTGGCCCGCGATGGCGCTTACGCCGAATACATTGCCGTCAAGGAAACAGAGCTGGCAGACAAACCCACCACGATCTCCTTTGCCGAAGCAGCTTCCATTCCTCTGGCAGGAATCACCGCATGGGAAACCGTTATCAACAGCGGCGAAATCAGGAAAGGTCAATCGATCCTGATACATGGGCATCGGGGGGTGTTGGCAGCCTTGCCGTACAGTTGGCAAAGTGGAAAGGGGCCTATGTTCTTGCAACTGCATCGAAGAAAAACAAATCCTTCGTCCAGTCACTCGGAGCAGATGAGTTCATCGATTACAAGAGTGTTCGCTTTCAAGACGTTGCTGAAAATGTCGACGTTGTGCTGGACACGATTGGGGGCAGTGTGCAGGCAGACTCATGGTCAGTTGTGAAACAGGGTGGGGTGCTGGTTTCAATCGTGCAACCACCTGATGAGAAGAAGGCAAAAGAAGCAGGTGCAGCAGGCAAATTCGTTTTTATCCAGCCTGATGCTGAAATCCTGCGCAAATTGGCCGGCTTGATCGATGATGGGGTCATTCGTCCTGTTGTCGGTGCTGAGTTCTCCCTGCACAAAATGGCAAATGCACACGAGTTAAGCGAAAGTGGCAGGGCACGCGGAGAAATAGTCATTCATGTGGGCATGCCCTGAAAAGGAAAAAATCGGGGTCAGAACAAAATGGCACTTACTTATGCTAAATAGTCGCCATTGCGAGTCCCTCACCCCGCTGCGCGGTCACAAATCAATGAGGAAGCACTAGTACTCTAACAATTTTGCTCTGATGGTCAGTTAATGTAAACTCTTAAGTATCTATTTAAATAGGTTGATACTTAGGAATAAAACATGCCAGCAAAAAAATACCGGGTTAAGTTAGCTGTAGATGAACGTAAATATTTGAAACAGCTCATATCCAAAGGGAAAGCATCGGCTCGTAAAATAATACATGCCAACGTGCTAATTCATGCAGATGAAGCGGTAACGGGTTCATTGAAAGATGCGGATATTGCCAAAGCCATACACATCAGCATATTGACGGTTGAGAGGGTACGTAAACGGTTTGTCGAAGAAGGGTTGGAGTCTGCGCTTAATCCTAAAGTACAAAAACGGCGGCGAGCGAAAAAATTGGATGGGGAAGCTGAAGCTTTTTTAGTGGCGACCGCCTGTTCAACCGCACCGGAAGGATATAATGATTGGACACTGAATTTATTGGCCGAGCGACTGGTCGAGTGTGAGATCGTGGACTCGATATCAGGAGAGACCATCAGGAAGACGTTAAAAAAAACCAACTTAAACCGTGGCTAAAAGAGTGCTGGTGTATTCCGCCAAAGGAGAACGCAGACTTTGTCTGTGCCATGGAAGATATACTGGAAGTCTATCAAAGGACCTATGGTGAAGATGAAGTATTGGTTTGTATGGATGAAACCAGCAAGCAACAGGTGAAGGAAACCCGTATACCGCTAGCACCGAAAGTCGGCAGT
>JAAELC010000616.1 GCA_024227135.1 Gammaproteobacteria bacterium | reverse complement strand
TCTCGTCATCTTTTTCTCTACCTCAGTTAAGTGAATTATGCTTAACTGGGTTGTACAAATCTATTAGACCACCTCAAGCTGGGGCAGACTATTCTTCACCTGATGGTAGTATTTTGAAATTTACGGTGACAAGGAGCACGATTCAGCTTAAGAAAGGATTTACCCCTGGCTGCCACGCTCCACGTGGTAGCAGATCCTGGACGCCCTGCGTCCCGCTCTGGCGAAGACATGGTAGTTTTCACTTCTGACCGACCAGCGTGCCAGTCCTCAAAAAAAACGCGGAGCGGTTGCAGCTGCGTTTCCACGCAGAGCGTGGGAAGGATTAATGTCATTTATCAGCCGCGGACATTTGTAGATATCCAGAAGTTGCGCCGCATAAGTGCGGTGAATACGCTGAAGGGGCCAGGCATGAACTATCAAATAAATGGTGTCAATGGCAGAAGTCGATAAGAGTTACCCAGGAGACTTTTGATCAACTGGACAACAGTTGAATGACGGGCACATGACTTTCCAATAACAACGGGAACTTGCTAAGCACTCTTGAGGTTGCTGTATGGCTCAAGTTCTTTTACCACCTGGGCAAAAACACTTTCAACCTCTGTGAACTTGGCTTTCGCATTTGCTATGGCCTGGTCGCGGCCCATCTCTTCCAGTGATTTAAACAGGACAGCCAGGGATTTTGCACCGAGATTGGCGCTGCTCGACTTCAGGCTGTGGGCGGATGCTCGAACGTCAGCCGGCTCATCGTTTTCGATAGCCGTCTTCAGGGATTGCAACAGTTCGGGTGAGTTACCCAGATACAGACTCACTACTTTCTGAAGGATATCTGGTCGACCTGGTCGCTGCAACGCTCGAATCAAATCCAGTGCTTTCTCGTCGATCTGCTTTACTTTGCCATTTTCCTCGGCGTGTTGCTTTGGTGACGGGGTGGTGGTTTCCAATGGTGATTCCTTAGGGGGGCGATCGCCTAGCCAACGTTCCAGACACAGGTGTAGCTGCTCCTGTTTGAATGGTTTGCTCAAATAGTCGTTCATACCTGCTATTAGACAACGTTCTCTGTCGCCTTCGAGAGCATTCGCTGTCAGTGCCACGATAGGTACTGAATGCTCTTTTCCAATTTTTCGCTCATGCTTTCTGATGCTGTTTGTCGCTTCGTAGCCGTCCGTAACAGGCATCTGACAATCCATGAGGATGATGTCATAGTGTTTTGCAGAGGTTGCCGCTTCGATGGCAGCCTGTCCGTTCTCAACCAGGTCCGGTTGGCAGCCAAAAAGTTCGAGCATGCTGAGTACCACTTCCTGATTGACCGGGTTGTCTTCCGCAACCAGTATACAGGCTTCTATTTTCTTGTAACTGGTAACAACCTGTTCATCCATGGACTCAGACTTTTCGGCTAGTTCGAGTTGACCACCCAGCATACCTACGAGACAGTTGTACAGCTGGGATTGGCGGGCGGGTTTACTGAGGTACTGCAGAATGCCCGCCTCATGCATCTGGTCAGAGTCAAAGTCCAGGATGGCTGATGTCAGCATCATCAGCTTTACCGGAGCGATCTTCGGGTCCCGCTTGATGTTTCCAGCCAGCTCCAACCCATCCATATTCGGCATGTGCATATCAAGAATGGCGGCATCATATGGTCTGCCATCTGCAACGGCCTGATGCAGCATCTCCAGTGCCTGGTAGCCATCATTGGCAGCCTGATTTTTGAGGCCCCAGGATGTCAATTGGTGATCCAGAATGCTCCTGTTGGTTTCGTTGTCATCTACCGTGAGTATCCGAATATTCTCTGTCCTTGAAAGTCTACCGCCGCAGGCAACTTTTTCATGGTCCTGGAGCTTGAATTTAGTGGTGAAGCTGAATTTTGAGCCTTCACCGAGTTGACTCTCGACATTGATATCGCCCCCCATAAGGTGGACCAGTTCCTTGGATATGGTCAACCCTAACCCGGTACCACCAAACTTCCGGGTAGTAGAGGAGTCGGCTTGTGAGAAAGATTCGAAAATCTTGGCTTGCAGTTCCGGTGTAATACCAGAACCCGTGTCCGTGACTTCGAACAGGTAAACTGCCTGTTTGTCTGATTCCTCAACACTTTCAACTCTGACGAGTACTTCACCTTCGTTGGTGAACTTAACTGCATTTCCGATAATGTTGGTGAGAACCTGGCGAAGTCGTCCTGCATCACCGACCAGATGATTATTCAGTTCACCGGGTATGTGGCAGGCGAGGTTGATTTCCTTTTTCTGTGCTGGCTCAGCCAGTAACTCTACTACGTCCTCCAGAGTTTCTCTGAGCTTGAAATCTACATGCTCAAGATTCAGTTTTCCCGACTCAATTCGTGAAAAATCGAGAATATCATTGATGATGTTGAGCAGTGCTTCGGCTGACCTGCGAATAGTCTGACCAAACCGGCGCTGCTTTGTATTGAGTGAAGTTCCAAGTAATAACTCGGTCATGCCGAGTACACCATTCATCGGTGTACGGATTTCGTGGCTCATGTTGGCCAGAAATTGACTTTTAGCGCGTAGAGTGGCTTCTGCGTCGCGCTTTGCGTTCTCCAAGTCCCTTTTTGAGTTCTTCAAGCTGTTTTTGACATCAGACAGTTCAGTAGTGAGTGAGATTATCTGCTCTTCCAGCTGGTCATTGGTATGGCTGGTATTTTTCTCATTCTCTTCGAGTCGTTCCATCAGTTGATTGAAAGACGAGAACACCGCGCCGGAGGAATGGTCTGAGCTATCTTCGATTCGATGAGTATATCCACTCGACGAAACCACATTAGTGACGGCGTCGGAGAGAGTTTTAAGCTGCTCGCAGACAGCTTCCTGCAATCTGGACAGCATGAGAAAGAAGATAAACAGCCCTGCAAGGACTGAGGTACTGATCACTCCAGTCATTTCAATACCTTCATCCACCATGCTCCAGATTTCTGCGCTAAGCCCCACGCAGATGGCGAGCAGCATCACATTGGAAAACTGTCGGATTTTGGAAATAGTACGATTTAGATCCATGTCGGTGCTACCTGGCTGTATCCTGATATGAGCGCTTGAGACGGCAAAACTTGTTGAGCATTCCTACGGCAGCCAGGAGGAAAACTTTAAGCGGGAATTTTCAGTTACAGAAGAACTAAATGTAGAAAATTCAATAGGTTCTTATGATTTTACTTCCCGGTTTAGTCCGTTCGCCCAGAGCGGATTGCTCTTGCACTCTCTGCTGTTCTGCCTGTAGTCGATATCCGTATCCGCTCATTTGGGATTCAAAATCAAACTGCTGTCCGTAACCTCCGGTCGGGCATATCGGCCCAGGTGTATCCCGACCGTCAGAAATCCCTGCCAATATTCAAGAAGAAATGGAATGTTTGACTTCCGTGGATTTTCTGAGCAGACCAAGGGGCTATATAGGGAGTGACGACTGCTGTCAGTCCGCCATGGAGGCAGTTTCCGGGCTACCGTTGTAACCCTTTGTAGTCATTTGGGGTTAAAGAATTCGGGTTGTGATGTCGATGTGAGTAATAAGAAATTCAAGCATCCAGGAAATCACTTCCCCTGGCTGAGAGATTAAGTGTTCGACCCAGATCTTCTGGTTTATCCAGAAAGGTTGGAGCGGTGTAGCGGTTTTAGAGGAGAATCCAGTATGAAAACTAAGTTACTTGCCATATTGACCTGTGCCATCGGGTTGGCGAGTTCCCCCATCACTTCGTTGGCGAAACAGCACCTGTCCTTTGGTGTGTATACCTCCAACAAACCCACGGCAATGGTCAAAAAGTTCAGGCCAATGCTGAACGCTCTCGAAAAGGATCTGGGTAACCATCTGGGTGAGAAGGTGAAGATACGTATTCAGGTCGCCAAAGACTACACCCAGGGTATCAATCACCTGGCCACGGGGAAAATTGATTTCTCCAGATTTGGGCCGGCCTCCTATGTGGAAGCGAAACGGACCAATCCTTATCTCAGAATTCTTGCCCTGGAAAGTACCGGGGGAGAGAAAGTTTTCTACGGCATTATCTGTGTTGCGAAGGATAGTCCGATTACCGACCTGAAACAGTTGACCGGGAAAAGCTTCGCATTTGGTGACGAAATGTCCACCATCGGTCGCTACCTTTCCCAGAAGTATCTGGTTAGTCATGGAATCCACTCGTCCAATCTGAGTCGTTTTGCTTATCTGGACCGACATGACAAAGTGGGTACCGCCGTGGGTGCGGGACAGTTTGATGCAGGTGCACTTAATGAGGGAACCTTCAAAAAGCTGGTAAAGAAGGGTGTACCTATTCGAGAACTCGCAAGATTTCCCAACGTGCAGAAACCCTGGATTGCACGTAGTGGTTTATCCGATAAAGTTTACAAGGCCATTCAGGCGTCACTGCTTGGAATGAAAGATGAGAGAGCACTGAAGTCCCTTAAAAAGGATGGATTCGTGGCAGGAGGGGACGAGGATTTTGCTTCCATTCGTGATGCCATCGATAACAATGCCATTTTCTTTATGCGAAATACTCCGAAAGAAGAGATAGCTGCTGAAATCGTTACCCCGGACGTTTCTGAGGAAGACCCTGCCCAGGCTGCTGTATTGCCAGGGGCGGGGGTAAATGCGCAAACAGAAGTTCAGCCTCCATCCTGGCCGACCAGAGGAAAGCTCGACACGGTGTCGGTCAAACCCGAGGTTCCGGCAGCGTCCGGTTCAGAATTTGAAGTCGTGGGCTCTTTGAAGTCTGACTACTTTACACCTCTGGATCCGGATCCGTCCGTACTGGAGTTTTATCAGGCTCCCAGGTTACTCCAGGTGGAGATGGAAGCAGCAGAAACGGATTCAGCAGATAAACTGAGTGCTTCGTTACCTGGTTCTTCGTTAACAACGAAATAACGCTAGGTGTCAACCCACTCTAAGTTGGAGACTGTAGATGTTTAAAGGTTCTTTTTGGCGCTGGCCCTTGCGTCGTCAACTCATTCTGGCCCTCGGTGGTACTACCATTCTGGTGGGTGCGCTCTCGGGTGAATTGGTTCGAACGATGGAGACCAATTATTTGAAAGAGAGTTTCGAGCAGCAGAGCCGGAAAACCTTCTCCATCCTCTCGGCCACTTCGATTGACGCAGTGGTTAGTGAAGACCAACCGCTCCTGGAGACCATCGTCTCCCAGTCGGTTGCTTTCGATCCGGAGATATTTTCTCTTTCCATCGAGAACGAAGTGAATGAGATACTGGTGGAATGGCAGAACACGGAGATATCTGCAGATGTACCTCTCATGTCGTTTTCCGAGGATATTGTCTTTGAGGAAGAATCCTTTGGACGAATGAATATCTCCTGGAACGTGACGCCTCTTATTCATGAGATCGAAATGCACGTGCAGAAAATGCGTGCATTTTCCATCGGTATCACGGTTGCACTTGCTCTCTTGATAATCCTATGGGTAAACAGGCTGGTAATCAATCCGGTAAGAAAGATTCACCGGCGATTGACCGAACTGGGCCGGGGGGAGCTGACGTCGGCGTTCAAACTGAATGCAGCGCAGGAGCTGGTTCTCCTGGGAGAGTCTACCGATGTCATCAGTGAGAATCTGCACCTAAAAAGACTCAGGGAAGAAGAGTTGGAAGAGACCTCCCGGGCAAAATCAGAGTTTATGGCCAATATGAGTCATGAACTGCGGACTCCCCTGAATGGTGTGCTGGGAATGATGAGTCTGCTTCGTGACTCGGAACTGGCCACCGACCAGAGAGACTACGTCAATGTGGCAGCCAACTCGGGCAGGGCACTGCTTACCCTGATCAATGACATTCTGGATTTCTCCAAGATCGAGGCAGGCAAGCTGGAACTGGAGGCGATCGACTTCGATCTGCGCAATCTGGTTGAGGACAGTACAGAGCCTCTGGCAGAGCAGGCCCATAAGAAGGGAGTCGAACTGGCCTGTCTGGTCAAGTTGGACGTACCGGCGGTCGTACATGGTGACCCGACACGTCTGCGTCAAATCGTAACCAACCTGGCGTCCAATGCAATCAAGTTTACCGACGAAGGTGAGGTTGTAGTGCGCGTGCGGGTCAACGGATCCCATGGAGATAAGGTATGTCTCCGATTTGAAGTACAGGATACCGGTGTAGGCATATCCAAGATGGCAAGAGCCCGGATATTTGACTCCTTCACCCAGGCGGATGGATCGACCACGAGACGGTTTGGCGGTACCGGCCTCGGACTTGCAATCAGTCGTCAGCTGGTCGAAAGAATGGGGGGCGAGATTGGTGTTGATTCGGTGCCAGGGGAAGGCAGTACGTTCTGGTTCACCATTCAGATTGAAATGGCCGAGGATAACGCACTGGACTTCGTGCCGTTGGATGATCTCAGTGGCGTGCGGGTACTGATTGTGGATGACAACGCAACCAACAGACTGGTGCTTGAGTATCAGGCTCAGAACTGGCAGATGCAGCCCACAACCGCAGAGAATGGGCCTAAAGCTATACGCCTTCTTAGGGAAGCTGTGCAGAGAAACCAGCCCTACGATCTGATGTTGATCGATATGATCATGCCTGATATGGATGGGTTGACTCTATCCAAGGCTATCGGGCGTGAAGGATCCATATCGGATGTTCGCAGGGTATTGCTTACTTCATTGACCGAAAGAGGGCAGGCAGCAGAGGCGCGGGATGCTGGAGTACATGGCTATCTTTCCAAGCCGATAAGGCGTTCTCAGCTGCACAATTGCATCGCGACAGTACTGGGCCTGAAGAGCGTGGATAACAGTGCAATGGTCACCCGTCACAGTATAGCGGACAACGAAGCAAAGATAAGGCGACACCAGCGTATCCTGGTAGTGGATGATAACGAAGTCAATCAGGTTGTCGCCCAGGGTATGCTGGAGAAACTTTCCTACAATGTGGATCTTGTCAGTGATGGTCAGGAAGCTGTCGATGCATTGGAGCAGAATCACTACGATCTGGTACTGATGGATTGTCAGATGCCGGTGCTGGATGGGTACGACGCGACTCGAACGATTCGTGCATCTGAAGGAGCGAACAGGCACATTCCAATAGTGGCGCTGACCGCCAATGCAATGGCTGGTGATGCAGACAAGTGCTTTACCGCGGGAATGGATGACTATCTTGCCAAGCCGTTTGAATATGAAGCACTTTGTGAAAAGCTCTCAAAGTGGCTTTCCGATAAGCAGGTGAATCAGCCTGAAAGTATGGATGATCGCTCCTATGCAGCAGTCTAGAAGCAAAATGAAGACAGGACTTCGTCTCACTGGTTCCTTGTGGTGCCTTATGCTCCTGGCCAGTGCCGCTCCTTCGGTCTGGGCTATACCCTCTCCGGATCTGGTAATCGGATTGTCGGCGAGTGTGGCACAGGTGCTGGGTCTGGTGAGTGTGTTGTTTACCGGGCTGGCATTTTCGAACAAGGGTGGTGGCAGTGGCCAGCTGGCGGTTGAGAAACGTTCCTCCCGTGCTAAAGCCTGGCGCTGGATTTTCAGAATTTTCGTGGTGCTCTTGTTTGTATCGATTGCCGCTAATATTCTGCAGCACACATCCAGTGTCGATGAAAAGAACCGTCGACTTCAGACAAACCTCGTTAGAAGCTCCATAGAGGCTGGTAAGCAGGTTGGTGATACTTCGCTCAAGACGCTCGGGTTGAGTGGTCAGATTGGTCATCCGCTGGGGATCGATAACTCAACCCTGGCCAAGTGGATCGAAGAAGGCAAACCCCTGAACCTGATCGATGTACGCGAACCTGAAGAAATTCAGATGGGACGTGTTGGGGGCAGCTGGCATCGCAGGTACCCCGATCTTCGGGAGAATCACAGTAACCTGGTGCGTAACGGAAACGAAACGGTGCTCATGTGTTACTCGGGAAACCGCAGTTCTGAGCTTTGTAAAGCGTTTTCCAAAGAGGGAAAAGCCTGTAGTTTTGTGGTCGGTGGTTACGAGAAATGGATAGCAGACGGTTATCCCCTGGAGTTTACCAGAGGTGGTTCCAGTGAATCGATCCGGACACTTCCTGATTTTCCAAACAGGGATGTACTGCTTGATACTCCTGAGGTTATTGATCTGGTAGCCAATCACAACGCTCAGTTTGTGGACGTCAGGTATCCGGAGGAATTTGCCGCCGACCATCTACCGAATGCTGTCAATCTGACGATACGTAAGCTGCCATCCGGTGAGCTGATAGAAAAGTTGACCAGCCTTCCCTCGAGGCCGGTGATAGCCCCATGCTATGACAAGCGCAGCTGTTTTTACGGCAAGATCCTCGGTTCACGTTTGACCGACCTCGGTTACGAATTTCTGGGTCGGTATACCGTGCCCCAGGAGTTCTTTCTACCGGCGACCGGCAAAGCGCCTGAAACCTTGACTGTTCTGGGTGTTATTTCAGCGCCCCTTACTGCTGGTCTTAACTGGTTGACGGAGACGACAGGACACTTTTCTATCGGGATTTTGCTCCTGGTGTTGTTTCTTCGTCTGGTGACCTTGCCTCTGACATGGAAATCAGAGAGAGATCGCCTGATACAGCGGGAGATGAAGCCGGAAATCGAAGACCTTAAACGGAAGATCACCGATGATCCGCCGCGCCTTTCCAAGGCCACTGTGACGCTGTACAGGCGCGCACGGTTGACACCGGTGAGAAATTTATTCGCATCCATGACACAGTTGATACTGTTTCTGGTGTTCTTTACCGTGGTCAGCGATGGCGCACAGAATTGGGAGCAGGCGTTTCTCTGGTTCCCCAGCGCATCGAGTGTGGATAGCACCTATTTTCTTCCGACCTTCGTAGCATTATTGTTCACCGGTTACATGTTTTTTACCGATAACAGGAAGAACAAGTTGTTGTGGGCCCTGTACGTTGTTGCCGGTGCAGCTATCTGGTTTCTCATGCATCAGTTGAACGTGGCGGTGAACCTCTACCTGGCTGTTAATGTCTCGTTGCTGTTCTTACAGTCATTGGCTTTTCAGTTGTCTCTGAAAGGCACTCAGAAGATGAAGGCCCGTGCTCAAGCCAAGGCCAATAAAGTCCTGGAGGATCCGGGTGTGATCAGTCTCCGGGAAGCGCACAAGTATTCCAATGCCGGTCACAAAGCCATCAGGCTCAGTGTTATGCTGGATGCCGGGTTGCCGGTTCCCGACGGATTCGTTGTCACCAGTAAGATCCTTAACCGGGAAGAACCGGTGGACTCTGACGATCAGGTGTTGATGACCAAGGCAGAGCAGTCACTGGTGACAAAGCAGTGGAAACGGCTTGGTGCTGACCTGGTGGCAGTCAGAAGTTCGGGGTTGAACGAAGATGGCCAGATGCAGAGCTACGCCGGCGTGTTTGAGTCCATACTTAACGTCTCCAACTATGCGCTGGGTGATGCATTGAGCAAAGTGGGTCTGTCCATGCGGTCCCAGCGCAGCAATGCCTATTCCGGTGAAACCGAAGAGAAGGGTGGTGCCCTGATTCAGGCGATGGTGGATGCGCGCTACGCGGGGGTTCTGTTTACCGAACACCCGAGTTCGTCCGGCAGCAGCATGGTGGAATTGGTGTCCGGTTTGGGTGAGTCCCTGGTAAGCGGGAAGATTACCCCAGAGTCTTATGTCTTCGGAGCCGTCAGTGGTCGATCCATGGACGGCAAGAGAGCACCCATCGATCTCAAACCGCTGCTCGAGCTGGGATGTCAGGTGGAGCAGTTGTTTGGTCGTGCTCAGGATATCGAGTGGGCCTTTATCGATGATAAGTTTATGCTGCTGCAGGCCCGTGATATCACGGCATCTATCGTCAATCTGCCGGGCATCGAGTCGGCATTCGAGCGGGAAAGAAGCAAGTTGCTTCGCCTTGCACCGAAGGATGTGAAGCCGGAGGAGGTTCTGCTGGCCCAGAATGAGTTGTCAGAACTGATGCCGAGGCCGACACCATTGAGTGCATCCGTTATGGAGCGTTTGTGGGCCATCGGTGGAAGCACCGACCTGGCATGCCGATCCCTGGGGATTCCCTATGATGTGGAAGAGGATGCCGCTCCCTACGTGAATTCGGTTTTTGGCGCCTTGTATGTCAATCGTCTGGAAGAGCGGTCACGGTTGACCCGTCCTCCAGGTGCGATGGCCGCATTCTGGCTGGCGCGAAATGGTGAGAATATCGAGTCTGATTTCAGAGAGGGGTTTCTGCCTCGGTTCGTCAATGAGATACGCTTGCAGGAGGCATTGGATTTTCGGAGGCTTTCCACCAATCGTCTGCAGATACTGTTCAAGGAATGGATGATGAACTTTATCAGGGAAACCTACGTGCAGGCTGAAGTCATCAATGTCGCAACGGATTTTTACTGGAAGACAGCCTGCACCAAGCTGGAACAGCAGAATATCGATCCTGCCCTCTACCTGGGCAAGATCCCGACGACTGTCGTTCAACGGGCCATGTCGCTGCTGTCCAAGCAGACTCAGAAAGACAAAGCTATCAGAGACTTTCTCGAACTGTTTGGTCACCGGGCTCCCCAGGACTACGAGCTTGCACAACCCAGGTATCGGGAGAACCCTGACCTGGTGATCCAGCAGATGGCGCGTGCGCAGCAGTCCGGGTCCCATAGCAGAAGCAATGGCAGATTGCCGAGAGATCCCGTGCTCCGACTGGCGGTGGATCGTGCCAGACGCTATCAGGTGCTGAAAGAGGATGCGAAACACCAGTGCCTGCGTCAATGGGCGTTGATGCGTAAGCTGTTGCTGGTGCTGGACCGGCGGATGAAGCTGGATGACGGGATTTTCCATCTGACCCTGGATGAGGTGCTAGAGCTGGAAAATACACCTCTGACGGATGAAACACGCCAGTTGATATCTTCCCGCAAGCTGGAGGCTGAGGCGTGGCACAAAGTTCACTTAGCCAGTGAGCTGAGTGTCAGAGACCTTGAGGGGTTGAGTTTTACCGAAGGCCAGGGTGTCCAGGACGACGGCGATTACAGGAGTAGTAAGCTCGTGGGTAAAAGGGTAGCCGGTAACGGAGACGTGGTCGGTAAGGTCCATGTGATTCATACTCCTGAAGAGATCGACAGTTTCACCGAAGGTGATATCGTCGTTGCTCGTTTTACCGACCCCACCTGGTACCCGCTGTTTCCGATTGCGGGTGGAATCATCACGGAAGTGGGTGGATGGCTCAGTCATGCGGCGATCGTAGCCCGCGAGCAGAATCTGACCGCCATTGTCGGGGTAAAAGGTGCCTCTGCAGCGCTGAAAACCGGGCAACTGGTCAAACTCCGTATTGATGGCACCGTGGAAATTCTGCCGGACAAGCGTAGCGGCAGTTCCACCCTGCGTGCTCGTCAGAAGCGCTCTGATGAACAGGAAACCAGTGAGCTGGAAGAGTCCGAGGATGATGTTCTGTCGATGAACAAGCTGGCCGCCTCCGGAGGAGGCAGGGACTGAAAGGCCCCGGGCCGGTGAGATGAACGGTTACTGGTGCCCGGGCCATGAGTGGACCGGGCACCGTTGGCTGAAAACATCAGACATCTCTGGCCCGGCCGTTGTCGTACCGAAGAAGAAGTGCTGCTGCCTTGCACACCGCCCGCCCATTTCTGCATCTTTAACTCCAACTGATTGAATTTACTGGATTGACTCCCCAGGCATTCTTGATGATTCGGTTCAGTTGAGACTCCCCCAGGCATTTGTCGGGGTGGTGGAAAAACAACGATTCAGACCGGATTTCAAAAGAACTGGGTATCCTGTGATTCCAGGTGTGATAGCATGGATTACTCGACCCGGAACCCATTTTTTGCTATAACCCCCCCCTCCTGTGGATCTGTGATCCTGTGGGAAACAATCGATTAGTCAGCGCCTCGATTGGCCTGATTGGCGATTCTTCAGTATCCTACGCAGTTCAGTTCGGCCGATTCGCTACCCAAAGTGGGCGGTCGTCAGTTAAAAACGGCATCCGGAGGTCTGTCCTCCCGGTTGGCTGTTCCCAATAATCATATTCCGACTAAAAGCCTGTGCTGCGGGGCTTTCAGGCTGGATCAGACGAGGTTTGCGATGGGCCATAGGGCATTGCCGCCAAAGCAAGGGTTGTACGACCCTAAAAACGAACACGACGCCTGTGGTGTCGGATTTGTGGCTGATATCAAGGGACGCAAGAGCCATACGATCATCGAGCAGGGATTGAAAATCCTGGATCGACTGACCCATCGGGGAGCCGTTGGTGCTGACCCCCGGGCTGGAGATGGGGCCGGCATACTCCTGCAACTGCCTGACGAGTTTTTCCGTGCTGTTGTGGACTTCGATTTACCCGAAGACGGGTCCTATGCCGTGGGCATGCTGTTTCTACCAAGAGACGAGGAATCCCGTAGTAAATCCGAGGAAACCATCGTTCGTTTCGTGGAGAGCGAGGGGCAGCGGTTGATCGGCTGGCGGGATGTACCGGTGAACAATACCGGTCTCGGGGTTAGCGTCAAACCCACAGAACCGGTGATTCGCCAGGTCTTCGTGGGTTGTAGTGAAGAGTGCGATGATCAGAACGCGTTCGAGCGCAAGCTGTTCGTTATCCGCAAGCAGATCGATAATTACATACGCGAATCCGAAAGCCTGGGAAAGGACGATTTCTACTTCAGCTCGTTTTCTTCCCGTACCGTCACCTACAAGGGCATGCTGCTTGCCGAGCAGGTTGGCGACTATTACCCGGATCTGCTCGACGGGCGAATCGCTTCAGCCCTGGCGCTGGTGCATCAGCGTTTCTCCACTAATACCTTTCCGACCTGGGATCTGGCCCATCCTTTTCGAATGATCGCTCACAACGGAGAAATCAATACCCTGCGCGGTAACGTTAACTGGATGGCAGCCCGAAAGCACTCAATGGCTTCGGAGATACTGGGAGAGGATCTGGAGAAAGTCTGGCCGTTGATCCCGGAAGGTCAGTCTGACTCCGCCTGTTTTGACAATGCTCTGGAGTTGCTCCTGCAGGGTGGGTATTCCCTTGCACATGCCATGATGATGCTGGTGCCTGAAGCCTGGTCCGGAAATCCCTTGATGGGTGACAGGCGACGGGCTTTCTATGAGTACCACGCGGCCCTGATGGAGCCTTGGGACGGTCCTGCAGCGGTGGCGTTTACGGATGGACGCCAGATCGGTGCCACCCTCGATCGCAACGGACTGCGGCCGGCGCGTTACCTGATTACAGACGATGACATGGTGGTCATGGCCTCCGAGATGGGCGTGCTGGATATACCGGAAGAGAAAATCATTAAAAAGTGGCGCCTGCAGCCCGGAAAGATGTTTTTGATCGATATGGAAGAGGGGCGCATCATCGATGATGCCGAACTCAAGGAGCAGCTGGCTTCAGCACGACCTTATCAGCAATGGCTCGATGAAACCCAGATCAATCTGGACGAGTTACCTGAGGTGGTGGGAGCCATGTCGCCTGATCCGGACACCCTCAGGGATAAGCAGCAGGCATTCGGTTATACCCAGGAGGACTTGAAATTCCTGTTGACACCGATGGTACTCACGGGTCAGGAAGGTACAGGCTCCATGGGGGCTGACAATCCTCCCTCGGTGCTGTCACGGCGCCCCAAGCACATTTCGACCTATTTCAAGCAGAATTTTGCCCAGGTCACCAACCCGCCCATCGATCCCATACGGGAAGAAATCGTGATGTCTCTGGTGTCACTGATCGGCCCACGTCCGAATCTGCTGGGGCTGGCCGACGGCGGTACCAACATGCGCCTGGGTGTAAACCAGCCGGTGCTGACCAATACAGATCTCGAGCGAATACGGGAAATTGAAGACAACACCAGCGGTGCATTTCTGACTCGCACTCTGGATACCTGTTATCCGGTAAGGCGGGGGGCTGCAGGGATGAAGCCTGCCCTCGATGCGCTTTGTATTCAGGCAGAAGTGGCCGTTGGCGAAGGCTACAATATTTTGATTCTCTCGGATCGCCGAATCGATGCCGATAATGTGGCGATCCCGGCATTGCTGGCCACCTCGGCGGTACATCACCACCTGATTCGCAAGGGCTTGAGAACCATCTCCGGCCTGGTGGTGGAAACTGGCTCAGCCTTGGAAATTCATCACTTTGCCACCCTGGCGGGTTACGGTGCGGAAGCGGTAAATCCTTATGTGGCCTTTGACACGATTCAGTCGATGTTACCGCAACTGCCCGAAGAGCTCAGTTTCGACGAAGCTCAGAAACGCTACATCAAGGCGGTGGGGAAAGGACTGAAGAAGGTCATGTCAAAGATGGGTATTTCTACCTATCAGTCCTACTGTGGAGCACAGATTTTCGATGCGATGGGGCTCTCTTCCACCTTCGTCGAACAGTATTTCACCGGGACTGCCACCACCGTTGAGGGTGCCGGCCTGAAGCAGATTTCCCAGGAGGCGGTGCGCTGGCACAGCGACGCATTTGGCCAGAAGACGATTTACCGTAAGAACCTGGATGTGGGTGGAGACTATGCCTACCGGCTGCGTGGTGAAGATCACGTATGGACACCTGAGACAATTGCCAAGGTGCAGCACGCAACACGCTCCAACAATTGGGGTACCTACCAGGAGTTTGCCCAGGTGCTCAATGATCAGCAGGAACGCCTGCTGACCTTTCGCGGGCTGTTCGATTTGAAGTTTGCCGACCAGGAAATACCCCTTGAGGAAGTGGAGCCAGCCTCTGAGATCGTCGAGCGTTTTGCCACCGGGGCCATGTCCTTCGGCAGTATCTCCTATGAAGCTCATTCCACCCTGGCGATCGCCATGAATTCATTGGGAGGTAAATCCAATACCGGGGAGGGCGGCGAGGAGCCGGACCGGTTCAATCCGCTCCCCGACGGGGGCAGAAATCCGGAGCGTTCAGCGATTAAACAGGTTGCTTCCGGGCGATTCGGGGTGACCAACGAGTATCTGGTCAACTCCGATGATATTCAGATCAAGATGGCTCAGGGTGCCAAGCCGGGAGAGGGTGGGCAGCTGCCGGGTCACAAAGTCAATGCTCAGATTGCGAGGGTAAGGCACTCTACGCCGGGTGTCGGGCTGATATCACCTCCGCCTCACCACGATATCTATTCCATCGAAGATCTGGCGCAGCTGATTCATGACTTGAAAAACGTCAACCCGAATGCGCGAATTTCGGTGAAACTGGTGTCCGAAGTCGGGGTGGGAACGGTGGCCGCGGGTGTCTCCAAGGCTCATGCCGATCACGTGACCATTTCCGGATATGACGGGGGTACCGGGGCCAGCCCTCTGACCTCCATCAAGCATGCAGGGTCTTCCTGGGAGATCGGCCTGGCCGAAACCCATCAGACCCTGGTGTTGAATCGCCTGCGTGGACGAATCGCGGTACAGGTAGACGGTGGTTTACGTACCGGGCGGGACGTGGTGATCGGTGCCCTGCTCGGTGCCGATGAGTTCGGGTTCGCAACAGCGCCACTGATCGTCGAGGGTTGTATCATGATGCGCAAGTGTCATCTCAACACCTGCCCGGTAGGGGTGGCCACCCAGGATCCGGAACTGCGCAAGCGTTTTACCGGTAAGCCCGAACATGTGATCAACTATTTCTTTTTCGTGGCGGAAGAAGCCCGCCGTCTGATGGCACGCCTGGGTTTCCGCAAGATGGACGACATGATCGGCCAGATGCAGTTGCTGGACATGCGCAAGGCAATCGATCACTGGAAAGCCCAGGGTCTGGACTACTCCCGGATCCTCAACAAGCCTGAAGTGGATGATGGCGTCGCCCTGTTTAACATCGAGAAACAGGATCACGGACTCGATCGGGCCGTCGATCATGAATTGATCAAACAGGCTGCGCCGGCGTTGGAAGAGGGGGAATCGGTGCGTATTGACATCGATATCCATAATTACAACCGCACCTTCGGAACCATGCTGTCAGGTCGCGTCGCCGAGCGATACGGGTTCCAGGGTCTGCCGGAGGACACTATCTACATCAAAGCGAAGGGCACCGCAGGGCAGTCTCTAGGTGCCTGGCTGGCCAAGGGTGTTACGGTGGAACTCGCCGGTGAAGGCAATGATTACGTGGGTAAGGGGCTTTCCGGTGGGCGTCTTGTGATCTATCCTCCGGAAAATTCCGGTATCGAGAAAGCTGAAGAGAATATTATCGTTGGTAACACCGTCCTCTATGGTGCTATTGCCGGTGAGTGCTATTTTCGAGGTGTGGCCGGTGAGCGCTTCGGCGTTCGCAACTCGGGTGCCAAAGCGGTTGTGGAAGGCGTTGGAGACCATGGTTGTGAGTACATGACCGGGGGTGTGGTGGTTTGCCTGGGGCAGACCGGCCGTAACTTCGCCGCTGGTATGTCGGGTGGCATCGCTTACGTGTTGGATGAGGAGGGCAACTTCGATCAGCGCTGCAACCTCTCCATGGTTGAGCTGGAACCTATCAAGGAAGAAGACGATGCACTGGAGGCCCTGGACCATCAGGGAGGGGATCTGGAAACCCATGGCAGAGTAGACCTGAGTCGCGACATGACCCGGTACGATGCTATTAGATTACGTCAGTTGATCGAGAATCACAAGCGATACACCGACAGCGAGGTGGCCCGAAAGATTCTGGATAACTGGAACGACTATCTACAGAAATTTGTAAAAGTGATGCCTGTTGATTATCGCCGTGCTTTGCTTGAAATGCAGGCTCAGCAGGCGTCTCAGGGCAAACCAGCCAGTAAGGGGATTCAGTAATGGGGAAGCCGACCGGATTTATGGAGTTTGCCAGGCAGGACCGGACCTACGCGCCGGCCGCCGATCGGATAACTCATTTCGACGAATTCGTTATTCCCCTGGATGGGTCAGATCTGCGTGTGCAGGGTGCGCGTTGCATGGATTGCGGCATCCCCTACTGTCATACGGGTTGTCCGGTTAACAACCTGATACCCGATTGGAACGACATGGTCTATCGTTCGGATTGGCAGGACGCAGCGGATGTACTGCACTCGACCAACAATTTCCCGGAATTCACCGGCAGAATCTGCCCCGCACCCTGCGAGGCATCCTGTACTCTGAATCTGGATGATGCGCCGGTCACTATCAAGACCATCGAGTACAGCATCGTTGAGAAAGCCTGGGATGAAGGATGGATTCAGCCCGCCATCGCACCCCATAAGAGCGGCAAGCGGGTTGCGGTGGTAGGATCGGGCCCGGCCGGGCTGGCTTGTGCTCAGCAGCTGGCGCGGGCAGGGCATGCGGTCAAAGTGTACGAAAAGCAGAACCGGATCGGGGGACTGCTGCGCTATGGTATTCCCGATTTTAAGATGGACAAGCGTGTCATCGACAGGCGCATGGGGCAGATGAAGGCGGAGGGGGTTCAGTTTCACTCCAATACCCATATCGGGGTGGATATTCCGGCCCGTAAACTGGTGGACGAATTTCATGCTGTGGTGCTCACCGGTGGCTCGGAGCACCCGAGGGATCTCGATGTTCCCGGCCGGGAGTTCAGCGGCGTTCACTTTGCCATGGATTTTCTGCGTCAGAACAACCACCGGGTCCAGGGGGATGAGACGGCGGAGGAGGAGCAGATCCTGGCAACGGACAAGCACGTGCTGGTTATCGGTGGAGGGGATACAGGATCCGACTGTATCGGTACATCGATTCGCCAGGGGGCGGCATCCGTTACCCAGGTGGAGATTCTCCCTCAACCACCCGTTAAGGAGGATAAGGGTTTGACCTGGCCCAACTGGCCCGACAAAATGCGTACCTCGTCTTCCCAGGAAGAGGGTTGTGAGCGGATGTGGAGTGTGGCAACCAAGGAGTTTCTGAGCGACGATGAAGGAAAGGTCCGTGCAGTATGCTGTGTCAGAGTGGATTGGAGCAAAGACGAGACGGGTGGCTGGGTCATGTCTGAAATCGAAGGGTCTGAGTTCGAGCTCAAAGCGGATCTCGTCACATTGGCCATGGGTTTCGTTCATCCCTTACACGAGGGTATGCTGGCGGAATTGAAAGTCGAGCTCGATAACCGGGGAAATGTGAAGGGAGAAACCGACGGCGATCGGGCCTATAAAACCTCTATCGACGGGATATTCTCCGCCGGAGATATGCGCCGCGGTCAGTCCCTGGTCGTGTGGGCGATCCGGGAAGGCCGCCAGTGTGCCCGGGCGGTGGACATCTATCTTACAGGGAGTTCGGAACTGCCCAGGTAAATATCAAGTGCCTAATCTGAAGAACGATCGTTTTCTGCGTGCCCTGCTCCGTCAGCCGGTGGATGTTACTCCGGTCTGGATGATGCGTCAGGCGGGGCGTTATCTACCCGAGTATCGTGCATCGCGGGCACAGGCAGGGAGTTTCCTGGATCTTTGTCAGAATCCGGATCTGGCATGTGAGGTGACGCTCCAGCCATTGGAACGATTCCCTCTGGATGCCGCCATTCTGTTTTCCGATATTCTTACCATTCCCGACGCAATGGGGCTGGGGCTCTATTTCAGCGAGGGAGAGGGTCCCCGTTTCCGGAATCCGGTCCGGGATGAACGGGGGATAAAGGCCCTGGGGGTTCCCGACCCGGAACAGGATCTCGGGTACGTGATGGATGCCGTGCGTACTATCCGCAGGGAACTCGACGGAAGGGTTCCTCTAATCGGATTTTCAGGGAGTCCGTGGACGTTGGCCACCTACATGGTCGAAGGGGCCGGGAGCAAGAATTTTTCCCAGATCAAAGGGATGATGTTTGACCGGCCTGACCT
Source organism: Gammaproteobacteria bacterium (assembly GCA_024227135.1). Taxonomy (GTDB): domain Bacteria; phylum Pseudomonadota; class Gammaproteobacteria; order Chromatiales; family Chromatiaceae; genus JAHEHQ01. Next base: position 2,722 of record JAAELC010000616.1, on the reverse strand, counting down.
TATTGAGCAACTGCTTGGGACTGTTGCCGATGCTGTTACCGCGTATCTCAATGGCCAGATAGCAGCGGGTGCCCAGGCTTTGATGATATTCGACACCTGGGGAGGCGTATTGAGCCCCGGAAACTATAGAAAGTACTCGCTGGCTTACATGGATCGTATCCTGAAAGGTTTGCACCGCGAAAGTGAGGGACAACGGGTTCCGGTCATACTGTTCACCAAGGGTGGCGGTGATTGGCTGGGAGATATGGCCCGTACCGGTTGTGATGGATTGGGAGTTGACTGGACCACTGATCTTTCCGATGCCCGCCGACGAGTTCAAGACCGGGTGGCACTGCAGGGTAATCTCGATCCCTGCGTACTCTATGCTTCCCCCAAACGAATCCGGGAAGAGGTTCAGCGGGTGCTGGCAAGCTATGGTCATGGTCCCGGACATGTTTTCAATCTGGGCCATGGAATTCATCCTGGTGTCAATCCTGACCATGCCCTGGCATTGGTGGAAGCCGTTCACGAACTCAGTCCCCAATACCACTCGGCCACAAACCTGGAATAGCACCGTTTGGTTCACCAGGGATCCGGTTCGGGGTTGACCTCTGTCAGTGGGGTGGAATCCATGGGGCCGGCTGGAAAATCCCAATGTGAACCGGTACTCTGTTAAGCCTTTTGACAGTTTGATCACTTTTCATGTCCAGCAAACTATACATCAAGACTTTCGGCTGCCAGATGAACGAGTATGACTCGGGAAAAATGGCCGATCTGCTTAGCGAAAGCCATGGATTGATACTGACTGAGCGACCAGAAGAGGCAGACGTCCTCCTTCTCAATACCTGTTCCATACGCGAGAAGGCCCAGGAAAAAGTCTTTTCCCAGCTGGGTCGCTGGCGGCCATGGAAAGTGCAGCGTCCAGGGCTGATTATCGGCGTCGGGGGGTGCGTGGCCAGCCAGGAGGGGGCGCTCATCAGAGAACGTGCTCCGTATGTGGATCTGGTGTTTGGCCCCCAATCATTGCACCGGCTGCCGTCGATGATCGACACTGCCCGCCGGGAGCGGGTTGCGGTGGTGGATGTTTCGTTTCCCGAAATTGAAAAATTCGACCACTTGCCGAAGCCGCGAGCGGATGGTCCCACCGCTTTCGTATCCATTATGGAAGGCTGTTCCAAATACTGCACCTACTGTGTCGTGCCCTATACCCGGGGAGAGGAGATCAGCCGCTCGTTCGACGATGTGATTGCAGAGATTGCATCACTGGCTGAGCAGGGAGTCAGGGAGGTCAACCTGCTGGGTCAAAACGTCAATGCGTATCGGGGGCTTCTGCATGATGGCGGAACAGCCGATCTGGCGTTGCTCATCCAATATGCAGTGGCTATAGAGGGTATCGACCGGGTGCGTTTCACCACATCTCACCCGGTGGAATTCAGCGACAGCCTGATTGCTGCATACGGGGAAATACCGGAGCTGGTCGGTCATCTGCATCTGCCGGTGCAGTCTGGATCAGACCGAATTCTGGGGCTGATGAAGCGCGGTCATTCCGCATTCGACTACAAATCCAAGATTCGCCGCTTGCGGAAGGTCCGGCCGGAGATCAGCATCTCCTCGGATTTCATCGTCGGATTTCCGGGAGAAACCGAAGAAGACTTTCAGCGAACCATGGATCTGATTGAAGAGATTGGTTTTGATCACTCCTTCAGCTTCATTTACAGCCCGCGCCCCGGTACACCGGCGGCGGACCTGGTCGACGAACTGCCTCTTGAAGTGAAGCGGGAGCGGCTGGAAAGACTTCAGCAGAGAATCGGGGCGATGGCTCGCCGTATCAGTCAGGCAATGATTGGGAGGGTCGAGCGAGTACTGGTGGAGCGGCCGGCACGAAAAAATGCAGCTCAACTCGCGGGGCGTACCGAAAATAACAGAGTGGTGAACTTTGATGGTCCTTCTCATTTGATCGGGCAGTTCGTAGATATTCGAATCACCGAAGCCCTCCCCAACTCTCTGCGTGGGGTGCTGGTTGACAGCACTCTGGCCCAGAGTGCCTGACGTACAGCCTCTGCACCCTTATGTCTGATAATCCCGAGTTCATCAATTTTTCTCTGGTACCTGAAGATAACGAACGCCTGGTAAATCTCAGTGGGCAACTGGACGAGCATCTTCGCCAGATTGAACGACGCCTGGGGATCGAGGTCAGTAATCGAGGGCATCAGTTCCGTCTCATCGGGGAGCCTGATTCCATTCGTGCAGGAGAGCAGGTGTTGTTGAAGCTCTATGAGCAAAGCCGGGACGATGCGCTTACTCCCCATCACGTGCACCTGCTGCTCCAGGAGTCGGGTATTGAATCGATGTTGCGGGAGGATGTGGGAAGTGAACCGCCGGAAGTGGTGATCAAGACCCGCCGGGGGTTGGTACGGCCCAGAGGGGCTGCCCAGAAACAGTATCTGCACAAGGTCGTGACCCATGATATCAATCTGAGTATCGGCCCGGCTGGTACGGGTAAGACCTACCTGGCAGTGGCTTGCGCAGTGGATGCCCTTGAGCGTGATCAGGTGCGCCGTATTCTGCTGGTGCGCCCTGCTGTCGAGGCTGGTGAACGTCTGGGTTTTCTCCCGGGTGATCTAGCTCAAAAGGTCGATCCTTACCTGCGCCCGCTTTATGACGCGCTCTATGAAATGCTTGGGTTCGAGCGGGTCGCAAAGCTTATCGAACGTAATGTGATAGAAGTTGCGCCTCTGGCCTA
>JAAELC010000615.1 GCA_024227135.1 Gammaproteobacteria bacterium | reverse complement strand
AGAAAAGCATAAGGGATCAAGACTGGTTTCATTGAATTATTGTGTCATCAGGGTCAGGTCTAGCTTTTATGCGAATGGCTGACGGGTGTTGTCAGGCTCAAGTATTTTGGCTGAGGTTTTGTCTCATTGAGTATTGCTTGCTGATCTGGCTGCACGTACTATCCTGCCAATCGTCGTAAAATGCAGGCCAAAGTGTATCGCTATCTGCTGGTAACTGTATGCTCCCGTTGCATAGGCCACTACTATGGCATCGTCACGATTCTCATAAGCGGTTTCAATTTCTTCTAAAGATTGCGCAGGTGGCGTTCTTTGGGTCTTTGGAATGTTGACATCTTCTTGCGGGCCTTTGGACAGCGCTTGCATTTTGGATACAAACTGATCATCTCCCAGAAAAACCTGCCGGTTCAGCTCATTCCAGATCGACTCACCATCGATACCTTCAGTTACGAACTTCCGATACCTCTGAATTGCCGTGCTTCGACGGACTGCAAATTGTGCAAGCAGTCCTTCAGTAGCCAACCAGGTTGGAGTGGGCACCTTTCCCGTAATGGCTCTATAACTGCTCCAGCGCCATTTACAGGGATCTTTTGTCAGACCGGCTCGCACCGGATTGAGTACTACATAGCGGGCCAATTCCAGCAGGTATGTATCGGCATCCACCAGTATGGCCTTGTAGCGGCCCTGGAAAAGATGACCCGAACGCCCATGTCGTCGGTTTGATGCCTGGGTGTAGACACCGTTGAGCTGTCGCATGCCCTTTGACAGATTACCGTCGGGTGTTTCGATCACCAGATGATAGTGGTTGGGCATGAGGCAATAAGCATGGCACACCCAGTTCCGGCTGTCGACGATCTGCCCGAGGATGCCGAGAAAGGTCACTCGATCTGCATCATCCTCATAGATGTCCTCTCGTCGGTCCCCACGAGAAGTGACATGATAAAGCGCGCCTGGAAATTCGATTCGTATGGGTCGGGCCATGCTGAGACCATATCAGAACATGTGCTATAAAACTAGACCTGACCCCCCCCAGCTTTACGGAGACAGGTATTGTTGATGATCAGGTCAATCCACGGACGAAGCTCCCCGGCTTGCGCCAGGTCATGGGCAATACAACTGAAGTTTGATAACAGTAGTAGTCACCGGATGTAGTCATGGTGACAAGCCTCAACAGGGGCTGGTAGCTCCGTGTTGCCGGTAGCGGAGCGGTGGCGTGGGAGAGAGTTTTGGTAATGCCTGATGTGACGATGCAAGACCGGGAACGGGCTGTTGCTGGAATCTGCGAACGCTTCGACAATGATCGAACCCGGCTGCTGGATATTCTCCTGGAAGTACAGGCTGCACATCGCTGTGTCGAACCGGCGGTGATGGAATCGATTGCCCGTCTGACCGGCACCTATCGCGTGGAAGTAGAGGGCATGGTCAGTTTCTACGCTTTCCTTTCCGACACTCCCCAGGGTGAGGTAGTCATCAGACTTTGCGATGACATCATCGATCGGCATGCCGGGGTGGAAGAGATTGCTCAGGTTTTCAGCAGAGTACTGGGGCTTTCGGTGGGTGAGACCAGCCGGGACGGGCGTTTTACCCTGGTTTATACGCCCTGCATCGGTATGAGTGACCAGGCACCGGCGGGTCTGTTCAATGGGCGAGTCGTCACCCGCCTGAATCGTGAGAGTGCCGAGTGTATTGCACTGCAGTTACAACAAGGAGTGACGCCTGATCAACTGGATTTCACGCCGGGGGACGGTAACAACACCGATCCACTGATCGATTCCATGGTTAAAAACAACATCCGTCTCAGAGGCGATGTGCTGTTAGGCGAGGTACCCGGTGATGCGGGGCTGGTCAAAGCCCTGCAGCGCCCCTCCGAGCAGGTCATCGAAGAGGTGGAGCGGGCCGGATTGACGGGATTGGGTGGCGCCGGGTACCCGGCCGGACGTAAATGGCGGGTGGCCACCGATACCCCGGCGAAGCAGCGCTACATCATTTGCAATGCGGACGAAGGTGAGCCGGGTACATTCAAAGACCGGGTGCTGCTGACAGAACGTCCCGATTTGATGGTGGAGGGGATGACCATTGCGGCCTATGCGGTCAAAGCCACCCATGGCATTCTCTATCTGCGAGCAGAATACGCCTACCTTCGATCCTATCTTGAGAATGTTCTGGAAAGGCGTCGCGATCTCGGTCTGCTGGGCCGGAATGCGGGGGGGCTGGAAGGGTTCGAGTTCGATATCCGTATCCAGATGGGGGCCGGTGCCTATATTTGCGGAGAGGAGAGCGCACTGATCAGTTCCTGCGAAGGATTGCGGGGAGAGCCCAAGGATCGTCCGCCTTATCCGGTCGAGAGCGGTTATCTGGGTTTCCCCACGGTGGTACAGAACGTGGAAACCTTTTGTTGTGCCGCCCGTATACTGGATCGGGGTGCCGCCTGGTTCAGGTCCTGGGGGAGCGGGAAAAGTGTGGGAACCAAACTGCTCAGCGTGAGTGGAGATTGTGAGCGGCCAGGGGTTTATGAGTTGCCTTTCGGGGTCAGTGTCCGTGAGTTGCTGGACCTTGCCGGGGCTTCGGAGGCGGGTGCCGTGCAGGTGGGGGGTGCCGGTGGGCAGATGATCAACAGGGGGCAGTTTGATCGGCGGATCTGCAATGAGGATCTTCCCACCGGAGGCTCGGTCATGATTTTTTCGGCACGTCGTAATATCCTGGAGATCGTAACGTATTTTCTCGATTTCTTTATTGATGAGAGTTGTGGGTACTGCACGCCCTGTCGAGTTGGTAATGTGTTCCTGAAGCGGCGTATCGAGAAGATCCGTAAGGGGCTGTGCCAGTTCGAGGATCTGGATTATCTGTGTGAGCTGGGTAAAACCGTTTCTGAAACCAGTCGCTGTGGATTAGGCCATACATCGCCCAATCCCGTGCTTTCCACCATCGCTAATTTTCCACTGGTTTATGCGGCATTCCTAAAGAAAAGCGAGGATGGACGGGAAGCCGCTTTTGATATTCAAGCGGCGCTGGAGGATTCCCGGCACCTGGCCAAACGCCGTTCCATGATTTACGACCCCACCTATGAGGATGGTTGAGAACGCCTCATGAATACACTGCCCGAAAAATTCACCTTTACTCTCGATGGTCAGTCAGTCACTGCGCGCTCAGGCCAGTCCATCATGGAAGCTGCGGATGCGGCCGGGATCTATATCCCGAGACTCTGTGATACCGAAGGTTTGAAGCCTCAGGGAAGCTGCCGTGTCTGTGTGGTCAAGCTGAACGGCCGCACAGTGGCCGCCTGCACCCAGCCGGCGCGCCCGGAATCCAGTGTGGAGAGTGAAACACCGGAAATACAGCAGTATCGGAGGGACCTGGTGAGGATGCTCTTTCATGAGGGTAATCACCTGTGTCCGATTTGTGAAGCCAGTGGTCGCTGTGAACTGCAAGCCATGGGATATCGCCTGGGTATTACCCAGGCAACTAAATATCCCTATCTGCAGCCGGTTCGACCGGTGGATGCCACCCATCCCGATATCGTGCTGGATACCAACCGCTGCATACTCTGCGGGCGTTGCATCCGTGCCTCCCGGGATCTTGATGGCAAGAATGTTTTCGAATATGTGGGACGGGGTGTGCACAAGAAGGTTGGCGTCAATGGGGCCAATCTGGCTGATACCAACGTCAGTATCCATGACCGTGCCATTGCTCTGGAAACCTGCCCGGTGGGGTGTATTATCCAGAAAGGAAAAGGTTTTTTTGCACCTATCGGAAATCGTCAGTTCGATCTCACACCGATTGGCGATAAGGTGGACCCCGGTAAAGGGAGTAAAGGGAAATGAAGAAACGCATTGCCACCGTTTCTCTGGCTGGCTGCTTCGGTTGCCATATGTCGTTGCTGGATATCGATGAGCGGTTGCTGGATCTGCTTGAACTGGTGGAGTTCGACCGGTCACCGTTCAACGACCTCAAGCGGTTTACCCGGCGCTGTGATATCGGGCTTGTAGAGGGTGGATGCTGCAACGAGGAAAATGTCCACACCCTGCGCGAGTTCCGGAGCAACTGTGATCTTCTGGTGGCTGTGGGGCAGTGTGCGGTAATGGGTGGGTTGCCCGTGATGCGCAATGCCATCATGCATGCGGAAGACCCGTTGCGCGAGTGTCTGGAGACGGCCTACCTGAACAGCGAATATGTACTGAATCCCACTAACAGCATTCCCAATGATCCTGCGTTGCCACTGCTGCTGGATAAGGTGTACACCCTGGCCGACGTGGTGAAAGTGGATTATCAGATTCCCGGTTGCCCTCCTTCGGGGGAAGCTTTGTGGCAAACCCTCAATATGTTGATCATGGGGCGGCAGGACGATTTACCCAGTGAGTTGATTCAATATGATTGATACGGGCGGCCGGCACGTTCTCAAAAGGTCATGCATGACCCGGCCGTGGTCTGCTGACTGTCCCTTGAAAGTGATTCGAGAGCCTTTGTAAATGGCTAATACACGCGTTATCGAAATTGATCCCCTGACCCGTGTCGAAGGGCACGGTAAGGTAACCATTCATCTGGACGAAGCCAACAACGTCAGTGAGGCCCGGCTGCATATCGTCGAGTTTCGTGGCTTCGAAAGGTTCATTCTCGGACGACTCTACTGGGAAGTCCCGGTGATCGTTCAGCGACTCTGTGGTATCTGTCCTGTCAGTCACCACCTGGCGGCGTCCAAAGCCATGGATATGATCGTTGGTGCAGACAAGCTGACGGCTACTGCCGAGAAAATGCGTCGCCTGATGCACTATGGGCAGGTCATGCAGAGCAATGTACTGCACTTTTTTCATTTGTGCTCCCCTGACCTTTTATTCGGGTTCGAGAGCGATGTGGTCAAGCGGAATATTTTTGGTGTGATCAAGGAAAAACCGGATCTGGCCATCAAAGGCATACGGATGCGCAAGTTCGGTCAGGAGGTTATTGCCGCCACCGCAGGTAAGAGAATTCATGGTACCGGTGCAATACCCGGCGGGATCAATAAGAACCTCAGTCTGGCCGAACGGGATACTCTGCTCAAAGAGGTTGGTCAGATGGTCGAATGGGCCGGGGAGGGGGTAGCGATCGCCCAGGACTATACACTGCAGCATTTGCCCATGGTGGAGAAGTTTGCCACCTTCAATTCCAATCACATGTCGTTAGTCCGGGGAGACGGTGCCCTGGATCTGTATCATGGTTGGTTGAGAGCGATAGATGCCAGTGGAAACATCATTTTCGACCAGGTGGATTATCGGGATTTCAACGAACACCTGATGGAAGAAGTGAGATCCTGGTCCTACATGAAGTTTCCTTTCATCAAGCGCCGCGGGAATCTGGACGGGTGGTACCGGGTGGGGCCATTGTCACGGATGAATACTGCAGGGTTCATCGATACCCCGCTGGCAGATGAGGCTCATCAGGAGTTTCGCAGCCTTACCAATGGTCGACCGAACCAGATGTCTCTGGCCTATCATTGGGCGCGTATGATCGAAGCGTTGCATTGTGCCGAAAAAATACGGGAACTGCTCCATGATCCCGACCTCCAAGGGGACGAATTGATGGTCAGAGGCGAACGGCGGGAAGAGGGTATCGGAGTGATTGAGGCACCGAGAGGTACCCTGTTTCACCACTACCGGGTGGATGAACAGGATCAGGTCACCTTCTGTAATCTGATCGTATCCACCACCAACAACAACGAAGCCATGAACCGGGCCGTCGGCCGAGTGGCCAGGCAGCATTTATCGGGCCAGACCAGAATCACCGAAGGTATGCTCAATCAAATCGAGGTTGCAGTGAGAGCCTATGATCCCTGTCTTTCCTGTGCCACCCATGCGCTGGGTCAGATGCCGCTGCTGGTAGAAATACAGGATTGTGAGGGTAACCTGGTCGATCGCAGGAGCCGGGGTGCGTGAGTACCCCTGGGTCTATACTGGTCATCGGCTATGGTAATCCGGCACGGGGGGACGACGGGCTAGGGCCAGCATTCATCGAGTGGCTGGAAAAGGCGGAAATACCGGGTATCGACAGCCGGATTCACTATCAGCTCTGCGTGGAAGACGCTATCGATATCGCCAGTTATCAGCAGGTGGTGTTTGTCGATGCATCGCTGGAAGGACAGTCGTCTTTCGAATTCTTCCCGCTGACAGAACAGGCCGTGAGGCAGCTGGATACCCACAGCGTATCTCCGGGTGGGCTGATGTATCTGGCCAGAATGCTGTTTGGCGCGACGGCCGGTGCATCGGTGCTGGCAATCAGAGGTTATTGTTTCGATCCTTTCGTTGAAACCCTGTCTGACCAGGCCCGGGAGAATCTACAGGGGGCAATCCACTTCTTTTTCTGCCGGTACGTAGGTGAGGGATGACACAATCGGTGCAGATGACCTGAATTGGGTATAATCGTCCATCAATTCAAACTCCTGAGGAAACCAATGGTCTATCTGCCCAGTGTTGAAATTGAACCGCAAACCACCGCGGACACCGCAGTAATCTGGCTACACGGTCTGGGTGCCGATGGCCATGACTTCGAGCCGATCGTCCCCGAACTGAGACTTCCGGCATCTGCGGCGGTGCGATTTGTCTTCCCCCACGCTCCTGCCATACCGGTAACCGTCAACGGCGGTTTAGTGATGCCAGCCTGGTATGACATCCTGGATATGGCTATCGATCGCAGAGTGGATATTGCCCAGTTGATGGCTTCAGCGGATTCGATTCGCCTGCTCATTGACCGGGAAATTGAACGGGGCATCGACAGTCGACGTATTGTTGTTGCGGGCTTTTCCCAGGGAGGTGCGGTAGCTCTGCAGGCGGCGCTGACCTACCCGAAACGGCTGTGTGGGTATCTGGGGCTGTCAACCTATTTCGCAACGGCCAGCCAGATTCAACCGGCTCCTGTAAACGAAGGGTTGCCTGTTCTGGTGTGTCACGGTTCTGAAGACCCCGTAGTGCCGGAACCTGTTGGTCGGGCGGGATATGAAAAACTACAGGAACTGGGCTACCCGGGTGAGTATAAAACCTATCCTATGGAGCATGCTGTATGCGCTGAGGAGATTGCTGATATATCCACCTGGTTTCAGCGCTTGTTCGAAGCGCATCCAGGCTGATCCACTGGTTGATTTACAACGTAATAGGTACGTGTAACTGTTAACTGGTTCGGAGTTTCCCGGCTTGGAGACTGGACTGATTCTAGTGGTTGAATTTAAAGTAACAGAAAGCGGTTCAGGTTTTGATCGTATGTCGTCGGGAGATCCAGGATGAATTAACCCCGGGCTACCCGCAGACCCCCCGGTTCCGAGCCGGGAGCGAAAGGGTAGACAAATGGATGGCACTCTTTGCTATTCTATGGTTGTCTGGTATTCCGAGTGCGGTGAACCTCCGAAAAATTACAATTACTGGTAAAAGTAGTGGCGAGTGGAGGAGTATATGAGTTGTACGAAATCGATGATTATCTGCTTTATGATGCTGCTGTTCTCGATCAGCAGTCCGGGTGTGGCGTCGACAATCGAGCAGGCCAGGAAAGAAGCGGAACTGGCGATCAGTCTGACTCCTGACCTCAAGAATGGCAAGGAGCTATATCGTATCTGTGCGGTATGCCATACGCCCGAAGGCTGGGGGACAGCAAGCGGCTATTACCCTCAAATTGCTGGCCAGCTTAGCAGCGTCGTAATCAAACAGTTAGCTGATATCAGGGCGCGAAACCGTGATAATCCCACCATGTACCCATTTTCCATGCCCAGTTCCCTGGGCGGGGCTCAGGAAATGGCGGATGTAGCAGCCTACGTCGCCAACCTGCCAATGACTCCCTTTAATTCCGTGGGTCCGGGTTTCGATCTGGCTTATGGGGAGGAGATGTATCGTAAGGAGTGTGCGGAGTGTCACGGAGAACGGGGAGAGGGAGACAACAAGGATCACATACCCCTCGTACAAGGACAGCATTATGACTATCTGGTGCGGCAGTTTCGCTGGATTCAGATTGGGAAGCGACGCAATGCGGACCCGGAAATGGTTGATCAGATCAAACGATACAGCCCCCATGATATCCGTATCGTCATGGACTATATTTCCCGATTGAAGCCAGCCCCGGAAAAACTGGCTGATAAACAGTGGAGAAACCCCGATTTCCCGGAATTCGCAAGACACACGATGCCCCCCATAATGAGGCATGCCCCAAGTATGCAGCCACCCCCGAAAGGGTCTCGCACCGTGCATTGATCCTGCTCGGATTGGGTGGATCCGAAAACAGAGACGAAGAGGAGATTTCAGTATGACGGACAAACGGGTAGCAGTGGTATTGTCTGGGTGTGGTGTCTTTGATGGGGCCGAGATTCACGAGTCGGTACTGACGCTGCTGGCATTAAGCCGCCAGGGAGCCACCTATCAGTGCTTTGCACCGGATATCGATCAGCATCACGTGATCAACCACATCGATGGCCAGGTAATGGCTGAAACCCGGAACGTTCTGGTGGAGTCTGCCAGGATTGCCCGGGGGGAGATTCAGGCTTTGTCGGAATTCAATCCAGATACGTTCGATGCCCTGGTTTTTCCCGGGGGATTTGGAGCGGCGAAAAACCTGTCATCTCTGGCATTCGATGGTCCAGATTGCAATGTCAACGATGAGGTATCGGCTGCTGCGAGAGGGATGGTCGACCGGGGTAAGCCCATCGGGGCGCTGTGCATCACACCGGCGGTGATTGCCAGAGTTCTGGAGGGCGCCCGGGTGACGATTGGTCAGGACGAGGATACGGCGGCAGCCATCGAAGCCATGGGGGGCAAGCACGAGATCACCGATCACGGACAGATCGTTATCGATGATGATCTAAATCTGGTTACATCACCCTGCTACATGCTGGATGCGAGTGTGAGTCAGATAGCCGATGGCGCCGCCAACATGGTTACGGAAGTATTAAAGCGGACAAAATAGGGCTCCAACTGATAGTGCCTGGTGTTCTGCCCGGTGCACAGTTTTGGAATGGTGCGGATTCCCGACACTTCCAGCGAAAACTTCAATGACTGTCAACATGAGGTCGGGTACGGCAAACGTACCCGGCCTTGATCCCCGCATCCTCTTGTATTACCGTTTTTGCGGTTCCGGATATTGAGTATTCATCCTGTTTTCGCCACCTGCAAGGTGGGCCGGTCAATGTGATTCTGTTTTTTCTCCTTCCTTCGATGTCGATAGTAGTCGATGGACCTCCGTCACTTGTTGAACAACTGGTAATGCTATAAATGCAATTTCGTTCACATTTTGTTCTTTAGTCCCCCATAAATGCCTTGCATTCTTTGCGAATCATAAAAATGTATGGATAATATTCAGGTATGACAGGCGGGTAGTTTTAGTACCTGTCCCCACCAGCCTGGTGGTCTTCTCGGGGAGGACGGGATTATATGAATTGGTCAATGACTGACCCATCGATGCCGGCAGATTTTGTGCGTATGGTGAACTGGCAGCGTAGTCTCTATCAACGCACGTCAATTTAACGAGATCGTATTCCATATGAACATCTATGTTGGAAATCTGCCCTACTCAACATCAGAAGATGATTTGAGAGATGTCTTCGCAGCGTTTGGGGAAGTATCTTCCGTCAACATTATCAGTGATAAGTTATCCGGCCAATCGAAGGGTTTTGGATTTGTAGAAATGCCCGATAATTCTGAGGCAGACGACGCCATCAAAGCACTGAACGAGAGTCCTTTGCAAGGACGTAATATCCGGGTCAACCAGGCAAAGCCCCGTGGTGAACGCCCTCAGCGAGGCTCCCGATACTGAGCTGGATGCGGGCATGAGGGGGCAGCACGATTTTGGTGCTTTTCGTGTATCCCCAAAGAGTCTTTACCCGACTGCCGGGATATGGGTAAATCTTCCAGGGGGTAAATCTTCCAGGGGGTAAATCTTCCAGGGGGTAAATCTTCCATAACTGTACGAAAAGTTCAGTAAATTACCGGAATCTGGTTGATTCGATGTCCCGTTGGCACGGGTTCCGGTCTTTTCACGCTCCTCTGGCAGGCCCCGCCACTGGCCTGTCAACAGGCCTCGCTTGTTTTTTCCACAGGTTTCACCCCGTTTGTCTGGCCGCAAGCACCCTCTCCACCGCATCCACGATTGCCTGGGTCTGCGGATCGATTTCTATGTTTACCCGATGACCGGGCTGATGATCCCCTATGGTGGTGCGCAGCAGGGTTTCAGGTATCAGATTAATGTTAATCCGTGAGCCCGACACCTCCCCGATAGTGAGACTGATTCCGTCGATTCCGATGTAGCCTTTGGGGAAAAGATAACGGGAGAATCGGTCCGGAAGCTCAATAGTGATCTGGCGATTGTTCTCCGTTTTTTCTACCCGGATGATTTCGGCTGTGCAGATGATATGGCCGGACATCTGGTGACCACCGATTTCGTCCCCGAATTTCGCGGCCCGTTCAAAATTAAAGCGATCGCCGGGTCTGAGTGCTCCCAGGTTCGTTACCCGCAGCGTTTCTTCCATCAGGTCGAAAAAAACAAGATCATCCTCAATCCGGGTCACTGTAAGGCAACAGCCATTGTGGGCGATGGATGCCCCCGGTTCGAGCCCGGACAGGTACCTTTCCGGCAGGCGGACCACATGGGTGCGAAAAGATGCTTTTTCTATTATTCTAACCAGCTCTGCCGTACCTTGAACTATACCTGTGAACATGATGTGCACCTGATTCAATCCGGTTTTATGAGTCTGCCATTTTGCCTTAAACCGGATGTCGGCGTCTCTTTGAACCCAACACTGTTTCACTGAAGGGATACCAGCATCGGTTTTCCGGACACTGAGGGGATGGTACTTGTTTCTGCCGCGTCTGAAGTATCCCGGCCCAGTGAGGTTTTTTTCACACTCCGGATGAGAGCATGGAGTCGGTTGGTAGTAAAATAGCCGCCATTGGATTCTAATGAGGAAACACCATGCTTCGCGATGCACCCAACACCATCTATCTGAAGGATTATCTGCCACCGGAATTTTTAATCGATAAGGTGGACCTTCTGTTCGACCTGGGTGAATCAGTCGTGCGGGTAAAATCCAGGCTGGCTATCCGTCGAAATCCTTCCAGTGACCAGTCGAATGCTCCCCTGTATTTACACGGTGAACAGCTGGAACCGGTGTCGCTGCTGCTGGACGGGGTGCCTGCTTCTCCGGAATCCTATGAGATCACTTCAGAGGGGCTGACTATCCCCGATGTTCCGGACAGCTTTGTGCTGGAGAGTGAAGTCCTTATCAAACCGGCAGAAAATACCGCTCTCGAAGGATTGTACCAATCGGGTGAAATGCTCTGTACCCAATGTGAAGCTGAAGGATTTCGGCGAATCACCTGGTATATCGATCGTCCCGATGTGATGTCCCGTTTTTCAACCACCATAACAGCCGGTCAGGAGCAGTTTCCGGTCCTGCTTTCCAATGGCAATCCGGTTATGGAGAAGGAGGGGGGGGACGGGCGTCGCACGGTAACCTGGGTGGATCCTTTTCCCAAGCCAAGTTACCTGTTTGCACTGGTGGCGGGGAAGCTGAGTCTGGTTGAGGATCAGTATACCACGGGCTCCGGGCGCGCGATTGCCCTGCGGATCTATGTCGAGTCAGAAAACATCGACAAATGCGAACACGCTATGAAATCTTTGAAAAAAGCCATGGCGTGGGATGAGCAGCACTATGGCCGTGAGTATGACCTGGACATCTACATGATCGT
>JAAELC010000614.1 GCA_024227135.1 Gammaproteobacteria bacterium | reverse complement strand
CCGATCATTTTCGTTAAATATGCCCAATATTCGCCTCAAATGATCATAGAATCTGGCTCAAACCAGCTTTCCCTCGCTACGGTCCCTATTCTCGGACAGGCTCCTAGGCCGGTCATTCACCAGTGGTACCGATGTTGATTGAGCGTTGCAGTTTGTCGATGCCCGCTGATGCTTTGTCCCGGGAGCATCTATGGTGTGGCCAGGGGGCTGATTCGAGCCTGTCACTGCTTTCGCTCTGATCGGATCAACAGCCCATGGAACTATCCTCTGAAGACGCACTGCGGCTGAATGTACTGCTTGCGAATCAGCCTCAGGCTATTCGTATAAACGAGTCAAGTATGACCTTGTTTGGTCTGTTCGGATCAGAACAGGTGACCATCAGTCTTACTCCGTCCTGCAACGACGATAAATACCTGAAGCTGGTTCGCGCATTCCTTTCTGAGCGTGCTCTGGGCAGCCCGGGGGGGTACCCCTTCTATCTGCAGTGCTGGACTCGCATGGGGCAGATGCGGGAAGAAAGTCTGGAGCGCTTGCTGTTGCTGGGGGATCCCGCCGCGGTATTCGCGGTGGTCTGTGCCGAAGGGCTCAGCAGTGAATTGTCCCGGCGCGCCTGGTGGGCCTCTGATGAAGCGGAAAATGCCCGGCGAATGCTGCAGACCGAGGCGGTGGTCAATGGCAGTACCGGTCCCGAGCTTGCACGCTTTCTAGTCGAATATCTGCCCTTTGAGACCGAAGCGGAGACCATGATCGAATCTGTTCGCATGGTGCTTCAACCCAGGCTTCTGGATAACAGTGAACGGCTGTCTTTATGGAAGAAGGCCAGCAGAAAGACCCCCTATCTCGTTGGCTTTATTTCAGCGCTGCCTGATGAACTGCCTGATCCGCTGCCACCTCGTGGGGATATCGATATACATCGGACCCGGCTGGCCCAAGTCAATGGGGAAAGTATCGGGACTGCCAGGCTGTTGCTGAAACTGTTATCGCCACCCGGTCGCACTTTCCTCAGTGCCTGCAGGCGGGTTCTCAACAAGCCGCCTACCCAGGATGTCGTGACTATGACCCTGGATGTCATTCGCGACTATTGCAGCAGTGTCAGACCTACAGGGGATCCTGAACTGGTTATCGAGGCATTGCAGGCCGATGCCGATGACTACATGACCACCGCCTCTGCCCGCCAGGTCCTCGAACAGGACAGGAGTCTGTCAGCAGAGTTGAAGTCGGTACGTTTTTTGTCGGGTCTGGGCTACGGGGTTGTACGACCCCTGATAGGAGACAGTAGTGCTATCGGCAGCCTGATGTGTCGAAAACTGAAACCGGCGCTTGACGAGATACTGCGTCAAATAGACATCATCCTCGGTTTCTCGGACTGACCCGAAATACCCCCCTTTGACTCCTGGTTCCCACGCTCTGCGTGGGAACGTCGCTCCTGCCTCCCTTCAGCCAGGTGACTCTGTACAGCCTGATCAATCCGAATCGCCGCTCTGGCTCTGCCGGAACTTGCGGGACATATCCTGCTGTACATTTCCCGGTACCGGGTCATAGTGGCTGAACTGGATCTCATAACTGCCTTCGCCGCCGGTCATGGACTTGAGTTTTGAGCTGTAATCATCCAGTTCCGCCAAAGGAACCATGCCACCGATAATAATCCGGCCCCCCGGGCCTGCCTCAGTTCCGCTCACCCGGCCTCTGCGGGTGGAAAGGTCGGCAGCGATATCACCCATGGAATCACCCTGTACCGTTACCTGGATGTCGACCATGGGTTCGAGCAGGACCGCCCTGGCCTTGTCTAATGCAGCCTCAAAGGCCTTTCTTCCTGCAGTGACGAAAGCGATCTCCTTGGAGTCTACGGGATGGTATTTGCCGTCGTAGACCGTTACCTTGACGTCCTGGATGGGATAGCCGGCAACGTAACCTTCCACCAGGGAATGTTGAACACCTTTTTCCACCGCAGGGACCAGAGAACCGGGGATGACGCCGCCTTTGATTTCATCGACAAACTTGAAACCCTCTCCCCGGGGCAGGGGTTCAATGCGCAGATATACTTCGCCAAACTGTCCGGCCCCGCCGGTTTGTTTCTTATGGCGATGGTGGCCTTCTGCGGGTAAGCTGATAGTCTCCCGGTAGGGAATACTGGGTGGCCGGGTGTCTACATGTACGTTGTACCGCTCTTCCAGCTGTTCCAGTGTCACCCGAAGATGCAAGTCCCCCAGACCTCGAATAACGGTTTCATTGGCCTGGCTGTCATGTTCCACCTTCAAACAAGGGTCTTCCGATTCCAGTTTTCGCAGTGCATCGGAAAGTTTCTGATCGTCACTTCGGTTCTTCGGTATCAAAGCCTGGCCGAACAGTGGCATGGGAAAACTTTCGGGCTCCAGGTGAATGTTGTCTTCATCGTGGGAGTCGTGCAGAACCGCATCGCGAAAAACTTCCTCTACCCGCGCCACCGCACAGATATCTCCCGGAATGCCCTTTGGTATGTCCAGGTGTTCTTTACCCTGCAGTTGCAGCAGATGTGATACCTTGAAAGGCTTGCGAGCTTCACCGATATAGAGTTGGCTGTTAGGAGTAATAGTGCCCTGGTGAATTCGAAAAACCCCCAGTTTGCCACGAAACGGATCGTTTGTGATCTTGAATACGTGGGCAACCGCATGTTTTTCAGAGTCACAGGTGATCTCTATAGGTACCGGGTTCTCACCCTCGCATTTCAAGAAATGGGGAGGATTGCCCTCCGAGGGATCGGGCATCAGCTGTACCATCACTTTCAGGAGTTCATCGATCCCGGCACCCGTACTCGCAGAGACAAAACAGATGGGTACCAGGTGGCCTTCCCTCAACGCTTTCTCGAAGGGGTCGTGCAGTTGCGCCGGGTCCAGCTCTTCCCCCTGTTCCAGATACACTTCCATGAGTGCTTCATCCATTTCCACCACCTGATCGATGATCGTGGTATGGGCATCGGCTACACTGGAGAACAGTGTCTCTTCACCTTCCGGGTTGAAAAAACAGTCGATGATTTTTTCGCCGGAAGCGGCGGGCAGGTTCAGTGGAAGGCATTCGTTACCGAACTGCTCACGAATCTCCTCCACCAGTTCTTCGATCTTCGCCTGGGGAGAGTCGATCTTGTTGACAATGATCATCCTGCAGCGCTCATCGTCTTTGGCATGCTGCATCATGGTATGGGCGGCCGGTTCGACCCCCGCCTCGGCATTGATCACCACTGCAGCAGTTTCTACTGCCTGGAGTACGCCGAAGGCCAGGCCAAAAAAATCATTCAGGCCGGGGGTGTCGATAAGGTTGATATGCTTGCCATCCCGATCGATGGAAGCCATCGCGGAGCTCAGGGAGTGTTGGTATTTTTTTTCCTGCGGCTCGAAATCACAGACGGTGTCACCCCGTTCGATGCTGCCCTGGGACTGTATCGCGCCGGTGCGATACAGAAGGGCCTCGGTCAGCGTCGTTTTGCCGGCGCCTGACTGGCCCACCAGGGCGATATTTCGGATATCGTGGGTGGTGTATGCAGACATGCTTGTCTCCTAAATTATTTCAGTAATAAGTGCTGGTTCTATAACGGGTTACCAGGGGGCCATGATCAGACGCTGACGATCTCACACCGGGCTTTTTCCGGTGGTTGACAGAACGAATCCTCTTTCGGGGCGGCTGCTGCAACTACAGCTTCTTGTTATCCCTGAAGGTGGCCCCGGGTGCTATGATCCTGATCAACATTATCCTGAATGGGTGAATTTCATTAACCGTTTTTCACCTTCGAGGGAATGTGGTCGGAGCCTGTACTCCGGTTATTTGATCGATATCTGCTCATATACTGCGTCAATGCCCTCTCAGGAAAGATCGTTTGGGGTATCAGGATTCCCCTTGACGACCCGATCGTCCGATTCGGGTCATTTAATTCCCCCCCGCTTCTGCCGCTATGCAGGGGAGGCGACTATTAACAATAAGGTCAATCGGAAATCCGGTATTGCGCTTAACATGAACCCATCTCTCAATCCTTTGCAGGGACCGGCATCGGATCAGTATCTCGGTGAAGAAGGGTATCGCCTGTCGACCATAGTCCGGTTACTGTCCCAGTGCCTGGAACAAGGGTATTTCCAGGAAGCGGTGACGGTTTTTGTCAATCAGTTGGCGACCCGCTTTAACTGCTCCCGGGTCAGTCTGGGGTTCTCAAGGTTCCCGTCATCAGATTCTGGCTATTTCCCATGGTACTGAATCTGGTAAACACTCCAATCTGCTCACCGACCTGGAGTCCGCGATGGATGAAGCCTGGGACCAGGGCTGCAGTGTTCTCTATCCCGCTTTCGACGCCGGGAGCGCCCCGGTTTCCCTGGCCCATGCAGACCTTGCCAAGCGCCACCATATCGGTTCCCTCTTTACTGTTTTGCTGACCAGTTCCAGCCGGGCTATCGGCAGTATCATATTGGAAAGGCCTCGTCTGGCTTGGTGTCGAGCCCGGCATGGTGAGTACCGTCAGCTGTAACCTGATGCTGATCGGTGGTGTTTCGACCCTCTTTTTCAATGGCAATCCCCTGTTACGTTTTGATGCCTATTATGTTCTGGCAGATGCCATTGAGATCCCCAATTTAAGCAGCCGCGGAGAGAAAGCCTGGTTTGTGGTTTATGGTGGCCTGGCTTACATTTACCGATTGGTCATTCTCGGTGTCATCATCGTTTTTGTTGGCAGTCAGTTCTTTTTTATCGGGGTTCTTATCGCCCTTTGGTCCGTTTTCACCATGGTGGTGCCGGTGGGTAAGTATCTGGACTTTCTGATGAACAGTCCCCGGCTTGCCCGGACCAGGAGCCGCTCGATATTCGTTGGGGCCACTCTGGTTGTGACCTTGCTGGCGTTACTGTTTCTGGTGCCCACCCCGTTAAGGAGCACCGTCGAAGGCGTGGTCTGGCTGCCCGAGCATGCCCGGGTCCGGGTCGGTACCGACTGTTTCGTCGAGAGGATGATCGCTGTGGTGAGGCCGCGATGAAGTTTTCCGACCCCGTACTGCGGGGAGATGTCAGAAAGGCGGGTTATCGCCTGCGCCGTGAAGGGTTGTCCGAAGGGGCGACGGCGCACCTGTTCGGGCTGATCAGGGAGCAGGCCGGAAGAACCCTCAAAATGTGCCACTATCCCGTGCAGGTCATGGGTGGTTGGGTGATGATCAATGGTTTACTGGCGGAAATGGACACCGGCGAAGGTAAGACGCTGGCCACCACCCTGCCGGCGGCGGAGCTGGCGGGTATTCGGGTTCATGTGATTACCGTCAACGATTATTTCGCTGCCCGGGACGCTGAGCTGATGGGGCCTCTATACCGGGCGCTCGGACTCCGGGTGGGGACCGTGGTGGAGGATATGTCGAACAATGAGCGCCAGGAAGCCTATCGCTGTGACGTTACCTGCTGCAGCAACAAGCAGGTCGCATTTGACTATCTGCGTGATCGAATGGTGCTCGGTGACCGGCCGGATCGTCTATGGCTGGAACTGGAGTCAGGAACAGGAGAGCAGGGAGGGCGTGAATCAAAGCTCCTGATGCAGGGGCTGAGCTTCGCCATCGTCGACGAGGCGGACGGTGTATTGATCGACGAAGCGCGTACGCCCCTGATTCTTTCCCGAGAGGGCGAATCGGGGCAGATGCAGGAGGTATGTAAACAGGCCATCCAGATGGCCCGGAAACTCTGGCAGGGATGGGATTTCCGGATTGACCGTAAGCAACGGGAATTGCGATTGACCGAATGCGGCAGGGAAAGGGCAGAGCGGATGGGCGAGGAAGTGGGTGGTATCTGGACGGGCAGGCGCCACCGGAAATCCCAGCGTCGGAATCTGGGGCAGAAGATCTATCGAACCTGTGATCAGAAATGGCAACAGGTGGTGCAGCGTGTGGGGGGGGGCGTAGAGTCCATTCTGGTCGATCGCAGTGATTTGGTGCAGGTCGGGCAGGAAGTTGCCCACCTGGAATCCTCAGTAGAGGAGGCGGTGGTTGCCCAGGTCCGGACTCAGTCGCTCATGGAAGGGGACATCATGGTGAAGCGGGCGAAACTGAAGTTTGCCAGAAATCGTTGGTCCAGGCTACCGAAAAACTGCCGGCAGATTTCGTAGAGCTGCAACCCGTTGAAAAGCCGGTCAACACCCCACCACCCGAGGCGTCAAAAGAAACGGAAGTGAAGGTTGCCACAGCGGCGTCCCGGTCGGAATCAGTGACCACGCCCGGTTGTCCGGGATTACTCCACCGTTACCCCGGCGGAGAGTTCCTCTGGCGGCTGTGGAATCGGATAGCAAAACTGTTGTGAGCGACATGAAGCCATCGAAAACCCCGGCGAAGCGCCAGGTGATGGAGAAAGGCCCTGATAGTGGACGGACTCCGGCTGTTTCAAAGAGTGGTTGCATGGCGCTTGGTCCCTTGAAGGGTCGTCAGCAGGCTTTTTCGATAGCCCGCTCTTTCAAGTCTTACACCTCCAGCGTGCCGTTAAAAGAAACCAAAGGTGTGGTGGTGCCCACAAACTATGTAGTGCTGGATCGGAAGGATGGAAACTCACCGGATCTAAGGGAAATCAAGCGGCGTATCAGGGCGAACGGAGTCAGTGATTGGGCACAGATTCGCACGGGTCCCTACAAAGACAGGATATCGTTTGGTCTGTACCACACCAAGGCTTATGCCCGGAAGCGAGAGGCGCAGATTGCTGCCATGAATATCCCTGCTGTCACTTTACCCCAGTTGAAATCAGGATCCCGTTTCTGGGTGGTGCTCGATCCCGCTGATCCGGCCATTGCAGGGGGAGCCGGCGATGGCCCGTCAGTAGTATCCACTGGCAAGGTCTGTTGGAAACCTTGTGAATCCCTGGCCAGCTCAAAATGAACGGAAGCACTGGAATCTTAATGGGGGCCTGGAGTCAGCCCGCAAACCGTCGCTTTTCATGGCTGTCCAGCAACCACGCCGGGTAAACAAAATGAATCCCATTTCTGTTAAAGTTTCGGGGTAACTGCTCACTCCCCAGAGACTACCCCCCATGGGTGGTCTCTGGAGGGAGTGTTTTTGGCAGGAATGCAAAACCAAGTCTACAGGTAGGTATTGACGACGTCTTCTGGAACTGATCGCCCATGGAGGGTGAGTAGATACGTTTCGGGATCGTTGGTCTGAAGGTCAAAGAGCACGTTAAAAAGAGAATCCGTATCGCCATTGAAGTTCCAACCTTCGCCATTCGGGCGTTTTGTCCGCTTTTAAAGAACAGTTGAATCACGCCGATATTCTGGTTGTCATTAGAGTTCTGCTGTTCCTTGTCAAATCTGGATTCCGTGACCATCACGGGTACCCCCCACAAACGCTGCTAATGTATGGAAGCGATGAATCAATCCCGTTTACTCCAAGCCTGTCTGTTTATTTCTCTGTCTGGTCTGCTGGTGGTGCCGGTGTTTTCCGATACCTCGGATGAGGTTGCCGGTTATTACGAAGACGCACTGCGGCATTTCCACCAGCAGGACTACCGTGTGGCAGTGCTCCAGCTGAAAAACGCGCTCCAGATCAGCCCCAATGACCTGCCGGCCAGAGTTTTGCTCGGGCAGGCCCTGCTGCTGAGGGGAGAGGCTGCATCCGCAGAAAAAGAACTCCGGCTCGCTCAGGAGATGGGGGCGGATCCCGGTCTGACGTTGCTACCCCTGGCCAGGGCACTCAATCAACAGAAAAAGTACCAGGAACTGCTCCAAGAGATCAGGCCGGCCAAGTTGCGGGACGGGCCGATTGCCGATCTCTATGTGGAACGGGGACTGGCCTATCTGGAATCGAGGAACCTGGAAAGTGCACGGGATGCGTTTGATCGCTCCCTGCAGTATCCCCAGTCCAGACCGGAGGCACCGCTTATCGGGCTGGCCATGGTCGCACTGGCTGAGAACAACTGGGCTGAGGCGGCTCGTCTGGCAGAGCAGGCGCAGGTCATAGCTCCCCAGAGTCCAGAGGTCTGGTTGACCCAGGGTGCGATTGCCCACGCCCGGGGTGACGTGGGCGGTGCCATCGATAGTTACTCTAGAACCCTGGAACTGGATGCTGACCACTATGCTGCCAGGATTTCCCGGGCATCCATCTACATGGAGGCGGGGCGGGTGGTTGATGCCATCGAGGATCTGGAACTGTTATCTGAGTCCAGTGAGTGGGACCCCAGGGCGGGGTACCTGCTGGCGATTGCCTTGCAGCGATCCGGTGATGGGGCGGCATCCCGGGATGTTATGGAGCGAACCGCTCAACTCATCCAGACACTGCCCTACGAAATGCTGGTCAGAGACCAGGCTCAGTTGCTGATTGCCGGGTTGGTAGGCTACAGCAGTCGCCAGTTTGAGAGTGCTCACCGGTACCTTTCGGATTACGTCGAACGCTATCCCGGCAATTCTGTCGCATACAAGTTGCTGGGCTCCACGCTCATGGCAATGGGGAAGCCTCTGCAGGCCATTCCAGTGTTTCGCACCGCGGTGGATCTGGAGCCTGAATCAGCGAAAGCCCACGCCTTGCTGGGTGAAGCCTACCTGCAGGAACGTGACTACAGAAGCGCCATCAAGAGTCTCGAGGCTTCGCTGCAGCTGCAGCCGGGGCAGGTGACCGTACTGACCCAACTGGGAGTTGCCAGACTCGCCATGAGGGATGAAAAGGGAAGTATTCAGTATCTGGAGGCCGCATTGCAGGGGGGGGACAATCCCGGGACGGCTGAGATTCTCAGCGCAGTCTATCTGAAAGCCGGTAACCCGGACCAGGCCGAGCGGGTCGCCATGGAACTGCTTCGCCAGAATCCGGAAAGCCTGTCCGGTATCAACCTGCTGGCCTCTGCCCACGCCAACCAGGGTAAGCTCGAGCTTGCCCGAAAAGGTTACGAGAAAGTACTGGAGCTTAATCCGGATTCCAGACCGGCGAAAATCAATCTGGCCAAACTGGATTTGATAGAGCGCAGGCCAGCTGCCGCCAGAGAGCGTTTGGATGCGCTGCTGGAGTTATACCCCGACGATACACGGCTGTTGTTCGAAATGGCAAATCTGGAATTGCAGCTCGGGGAGGAAAAGAAAGCGACTCAGCTCCTGACCAAGGCGTATGGGTTCAATCCGGATGCTGTGTATGTCGGCCTGAAACTCATCGACCTGTATCTGGAGTCGGGAAAGCACGAAGCGGCTGAAATGGTGGCGCGGGAACTCAACGGTCGTCATCCTGAAGATCCCAGGATTCTGGAAGCCCTGGGTCGTACCCAGCTGGCCCTTGGGCAGCCAGTCGATGCCAGGCTCGCTTTTCGCAGTGCCGCCCGGCAAGTGGGGTATGACAGCGCCGGTCTCTATCGGATTGCCCGATGGCAGTCGATGGCAGGCGCTCCCGACGATGCCCGGTGGTCTTTGCAGAAAGCCGTGGATGGGGACGAAGGGCATCTTCCCGCCAGGTTGGCGCTCTGTAATCTGCAGATTGCCACGGGAAGGCTGGATGATGCTGAAAAACTGCTGGAAAAACTGGCTGTCGACTATCCCGGGAACCCGACCTACTTCAGTCTGGCGGGAGACTTGGCCATGGCTCGTCAGCAATACGAGAGTGCAGTGGCCCATTACGACCAGGCGCTTACCTTGACGGAGGATCCTTACCTGGCTATCCGGGTTTACCGGGCGGGACTGGCTGTGGGCGATGAAAAACAGGCACTCTATAAACTGAAAACCTGGGCGAGTAGGCGGCCGGATGCAAAACAGGTCAAGCGCCTGCTGGCCGAAGTCCATCACCGGGCCGGGGATCTGGAAGAGGCAAAAGGGTATTACGAGGCACTCTATCTTGTCGAACCGGACAACTCTGCACTGCTGAACAACCTGTCCAATCTGTATGCATCGATGGGCGATCCCCGAGCGTTGGAAATGGCCAGCAAAGCTTATCGGCTGGCACCGGATAATGTCAGCGTCATGGACACCCTTGGCTGGTTGCTGACTCAGAATGGACAAGCCCGAAAAGGGCTGAGTTATCTCCGTGATGCCGGCGTGCGAAATGCTAATTCGCCGGAAATTCGCTATCACCTGGCTGTTGCCCTGGAGACCCTGGGCCGAACGGAGGAAGCGGAACGTGAGCTGCGCAAATCCCTCAGTCTGGCCGATGAATTTCCCGGTAGCGATGATGCAAAACGGCGTCTTGAGCTGTTGAGCCAGGCCGGTCAAGGGCCTCGGTAGGGATTGGGTGTTCAGTTCCCGGGAACCGATGGTAGTGCTGACCGTCAGTATTTTTTACAGTTGCGCCAGATGCTGGAGTAAGCTTCCCGACAAAACTGGCAGAATTGAAAGTGTAATCTCTTTGATATGATTTAACCCACTGAAAGTAAAAGTTAATAATTAGGATTACAAGTCTTGTTTTTGGAGTATTGGTCGTTGGCCTGATTGTTGCTTGAAGAAATGCAAAGTAGTAATTTCAGGTGGCGGACGCTGCCAGATCTTTTGGGAATCTCAATATGATGTATAGAATGATCTCAACCACGCTGCTGTGTCTCACAGTGACCGCTCCCCTGGCTGTGCAGGCCGAGACTACCTGGGAATTCATAAATACCGACAATTGTGTTTCCACAAATTGTGGTTCTAACTATCGCAATCGGCATGATTGGGTCAGGACCTATACTTACGAGAGCGGCGATGCGGCAGACCCTGTGGATGTTTATGGTATCTACAACACAGGTAAAACCTCCAAGACCGATCCGAATCCCCGCAATGCGGCCGATGGGAGTGGTCAGTTATGGTTGGGTCCTATCACGGCCTGGGACGGGCTGGCTGTCCACACCTATAACGAGGGATGGAGCGCACCCGAGCACGCTACCGACAGCAACGGGAGTTTCGAGGCCGTACTTTTCGACTTCGGTGTCGACAATCTCGTCGACATGGGTTCGGTCACGATCGGCTGGCCGAATGACAATTCCCAGTGCTACGGCGAGGACTGCGGCACCGATATCACCGTGCTGGCTTATACAGATCTGGGAGACCCCGCTATTACCGCTGCACTGCCGGCAAATGGCTACACGAATCTGGATGCTGAGTATGCTGATCTCAATGCGGCCAACGGTTGGGACCTGATCGGATCTTATGAAAACCTGGAAAGGGGGACCAGTAAGGATATCAACCCAAACGATGTTGCATCCCGTTACTGGCTGGTCGCCGCATACAATCCGATACTCGATGACCGCGGCTGGACGGAGAACAATGAGTTCTTCAAACTGAGAGCTGTGTCCGGGATTTGGAACGAACCTCCGATCGTGGTCCCTTCGGCTGCGGTACCGGAACCAGGGGCGCTGGTGCTCCTGGCTTCCGGGTTGGCTTTCTTCGGATGGAAGCGCCAGGGGAGTTCCAGCTGATTAATTTTCCAACTGGAGCAGGTCGGGCGTGATGTTTGCCCGGCCAGCTTTAGCTCCTGTTCTGTCTCACAATTCACATCTCAGGCAATCAATGTGCGCACGACTAATGCCGCTCAGCAGGAGTCCCTCGAACAATAGCCTCTAGCCCCCTGAGTCACCTTGATATATAGTTATCCAGCCAACTAATAACAGCGCAGCGGAGGCTTCCCTGGATGACTACCGCAACCATCAACAGCAAGGGGCAGGTCACCATTCCGAAGAGTGTCAGGACCCGTCTCGGTATCGGTACCGGTGACCGGTTGGAATTCGTTGAAATTCGTGATGGGGTTTTTCAGATTGTAGCCGCAACCCGGGATGTCCGAACTCTCAAGGGAATCGTGCCGAAGCCCGAAAAGCCGGTGACTCTGGAAGCAATGAATCAGGCGGTTGTCGATAAAGGGGGTAAGGATTGATAGGTCTGAATTCCAGTGTCGTGATTCGTTATCTGGTTCAGGATGATGAAGAACAATCCGCTACCGCCACCCGTTTTGTTGAAAACTCTCTCACTGCCGCCAGTCCCGGCTATATCAACGCTGTCACCCTCTGCCAGATCGTCTGGGTCCTGGAGCGATGTTATGGCGTATCAAAGCGTCAGGTCAGAGAGATCATCGAAGGCCTGCTTACCACCCGGCAGTTTGTTATCGAAAACCCCGAAATCACCTGGAAAGCACTGCGAATCTTCAGCGCCAGTAATGCTGACTTCGCTGATGTGTTGATCGGTCACCTGAATGCTCACGCCGGCTGCGATTCCACTGTTACCTTTGACGGAAACGCGGCGAGCCTGCCAGGATACGGACTACTGGAATGATGGGTGGATTAGGATATTGGTGTTTTGGATCGATTGAATCTTGACGATTGGTTATAGATGTATTACTAGTATGTAATACATCAACGGGAGTTTGCGATGATAACACTCAGGCTCGATCCAAAGCTGGAAAAAACGGTTTCTGAAACAGCGAGAATACTCGGGGTCACTAAATCTGAACTGGTTAGAAGGAGTATCGCTGAGTTCATTGAGAGGGTAGGTGAGCCCACCCCTTGGGAGCTTGGGAAAGATCTGTTCGAGCGATACGAAAGCGGAAGAAAAAACAATTCCAGGGACCGCAAGTCCCTGATCAGGGAAAAACTGCGGGTTAAGCAGGTTCGGTGAAGAAGACGCTCATCGATTCCGGTCCACTGATCGCACTCTTCGACCGAAGTGATGATTACCATGAGGTTTCCGTCGATTTCCTGCGAGCCTACGCCGGTGAGTTGGTTACCACATTGGCTTCCATTACCGAGACTCTTTATTTGCTGGATTTCAACATTAATGCTCAGACCGATTTTCTGAGTTGGATTTCAAATGGTGCTGTTACCATAGAGACGATAAAGAACGAAGATCTCGTGCGCATAAGGGAATTGATGGCCAAGTATGCAGATGTGCCCATGGATTTTGCCGATGCCTGTCTCGTTCGTCTGGGTGAGAGCCTCGGCGTTCAGGAGATTGCCACTATCGATAGCGATTTCGATGTTTATCGACTAAAGGGCAACAGGCGTTTCAAGAACGTTCTGGGTAACTGAAAAACCACCGATTTCGGTCGGTACCGGGTGATACACAACGCTGCAAGCCAACTGCCATTCCGGCAAGATACGGTGAGTGACGCGAACCGCATCGATCGAGTCAGCACAGAAAGGGAGTGAGTAGCGGCCCGGGGAGTTCAATGCTACGGGGTTTCCCCGAAATAACTTTCGACTGGATTAAAAGGGCCTCATGATGTATTTAAAAGATGTCTTGTCAACCCGGTCAGTATGTTTACCCGGTTAGCGTATATTGCTGTAAGAACCCCTCCGATGCCTTTGAGATTATTAACCCTGACTGAGCCAAGCGGCTAACAGAACAAACTGCACCGTCATTGTAGAAACTCCTCACACTGACTTTTTCTATCTCCTGGAATACAATCGCTTTGATTCAAAATCAATGGTAACTACTCACTCCCTTCGTGGCGTGTGAGCGACATACCTAAGAATCCAATGCTAACCCTTGGATTTTGGGCCGTTGGCCGTCGTTACAAAAGAGCCGCACCCAAAGACTACCGAAGGCTCAGGAACAGGTTGAAGTAACTCGAAGCCTGATAAGGGATTGCACTATTCACTTTCAGGTCTTCCCTTTCAGCGCGGTTTCTGGCCCCCAAGTTCCGTGTGGTAGCCGGTCGGACGCTCTGCGTCCTGTTGGTTTGGAAGGCGATTCAGGTCGTTGACAAAGCACTTTCCCCTGAGCTGACTCGATAGCCCGGATTCATAGATGATCAGCCGGTATTGTGAGTAGGCAGCGCGGTTCATTCCCGGAAATTGGCGAGAAAATCAGGGTTATTCACATAACTGTGAATCAGTTGGCAATTCCCATCTGAGTGTCCCGAAATGTTTCTTTTAATTCCTCTTTCAGCCCTGTTTTATCCTAATTTTTCCTAAAATATCCTTTCTTTTCCCATCATTGCTGAATTTTAAACGGGGGAATACGACTTGTGTTCTCGCAGGGTACCGTTTTGACTGAAATGGACGCCGGGAGACAGGCCGGTGACTAAAGAAAAAACGACTACCGCCGAGAAGAGAGACGTAGGGAAATTTTTCACAATCGAAGTAACAGATTCAGAAAATCAGATCCCGATTCAGTCAATGTAATTCCGGAAGGTGCCAAATCCTCTGTACGGAATTTTCTCAAAATAGATGGTTACTCTGTGTACTGACGGTGTACTCGCACAAATGAAGCGTAAAACAAAAAACGATCAGGGTCTTACATTAATCGAGTTGATCGTTACTCTGGCCATGGCATTGATAGTGCTGTCCATAGGGATTCCTGCATTTCAAAGCCTGTCACAAACCAATTTTCGAACAACCAAGGTAAACGATCTTGTGTCAAGCCTGCACAGAGCCAGAAGCAAGGCGATCTTTGGCAATACAAGTGTATCGATAAGGCGGAGTGAGAACGGCTGGAATGCGGGATGGTCGATATTTGAGGATGGCAATGCCAATGGTGCGATTGATGCCGGAGATGAACTACTGAGAGCTGTTGATAGAGGCAGTCCTCTCTTCACAATAAGTTCAACAGAATTTGTGGATTCGATTACTTTCGATTCTGCCGGAAATAGTGCTGGTGCTGGAACCTTTCTTTACTGCGGTAACGAGAATCCGAACGCATTAAGGTCTCAGCGAGCACGTGCAATCATAATTAACGGCATAGGTCATGCCCGGTTATCCCGGGACGACAACGGTAATGGTATCCATGAAGACCGATTAGGTACGGACCTGTCATGCAACTGATAGCAAACAGCAATCCAAAAGGGAAGCGAACCGCTGGTTTCACCATCATCGAGGTCCTGATTGCGGTTGTGATCATGGCATTGGGGTTGTTGGGGCTGGCACGTTTACAGACACTGGGAATTACATCCTCGGGGAACGCCTACTACTACACACAGGCAATCTACCTGGCAAATGATATTGCGGACAGGATGCGCTCCAACCAGCCGGGAATCGATTCCGGAAACTACGATGGCGTGGAGAAGGCAACGGACTGCTTTACCACTGATACGGGTTGTGCAGACGCAGAAGCAGCAGCAAAAGCAGACTACACCAATTGGTGTGCTGCGCTTGCAAACACACTGCCTTCCGGTACGGGAGTGGTGACCTTCAGCAGTGGAGAGCATCAGGACTGCAGTGGTGGAAGCTTCGCAACTACCAGCAATATACCGACGATCACTATCATGTGGGATAACGACCGCACGGGTGGTACCGGGCGGGGATGCAGTACCGATACCTCCGTTGATCTTACCTGCTATCAAGTAACGCTGAGTTTATGAAAGTGACGAACTACACAAAGAGTCAGGCGGGAATCACCTTGGTTGAGATTCTTATCGGAATCGTGCTGAGTCTGATGTTGAGCCTTGCCATGTCCCAGATATTCATAACCAATAAGAGCACCTATAAAACCCAGGCGGGTATTTCTCGTATTCAGGAGAATGCCCGCTATGCCATGCAAAGAATCTCCGAGACAATTAATGCGGGTGGATTTGTCGGATGTTTACCGGGAAGGTTGTATACCACTGCCGCCGCGACGCCGCCTGTTATCGATAATGCCGGTACATTCTCCCCCATGTCAGGCACAAACGCATTCGGTATACGAAGAGCCGTCCCTCTTCCCGGTGTTGTGAACCGGAGTATGATTACACCGTCTGATGATGTAGGTGTCAGTAACATTACCGGTCTTGGTGATGGTACGACAGTGATGATCAGTGACTGTGATAAAGCGTCCCAGTTCGTCATCAAGACCGTTGCGGAAAGTCCTGCCGGTAGTCCACCTTCCTATGCCCTGGAGCATGAAGATCCACTGGTAGACCCAGCAGATCCGGGAGTGAAAGCGGTTTATGGCAATCAGTACAATGCGCTTGCAAGAATCTACTTGTGGACTTCCAGCTTTTTCTACATCGACACCAGCATCGCTGGCAAGAACGACTCAATCGATCGACCATGTAAAATCGCGGATGATCCGACGACAGGCTACGATGACCGGAGCTACTGTGCACTTTATCTTAATGGTGACGAGCTGATGGAGGGGGTTCATGGTCTGGCTGTAACCTATGGTATTGATGCTGATGGTGATTTCCTGGCAGAACAGTATGTCTCAAGTATTGGTACCAACAACGTTATGAGTATCCGGGTAGCGCTCACGATCAATTCGGTGGATCGGTTACCGGACAGGGATCTGCTGGTAAAGCAGGTCAGCAGTACTTTCAATCTACGAAACGGGTCACTGAACTGAATTTGGGTCCAACATGAAGAACCTGGGTTACAACAAACACAAGCAAAATGGTGCCATTCTGATAGTGGCATTGGTCTTCTTAATGGTGCTGACTATTCTGTCATTATCCTCAGTATCCAACAGTTCCCTGGAGACTCGCATGGCCTATAACGAGAGACAATCTCAAATCTCTCATGAAGCGTCTGAAGCAGCATTGCGGGCAGGTGCAAACTGGGTTACTACAGCAGGCAATATTGACACTGCAGCGGACCTGTCAAAGTTCGGGTATGGCACCAGTGTCAAAGGTTTGTATCAGGCAGTGCCCTTCGATGCAAATGGTACGGTCAACAGTGCGCCAGCTACGCTGATTACAGAAGACGGTGGCTGGGTTTGCAGTGGTACGGACCAGAATGCCATCGAGGTGACCGGTCAACTGGATGGAAGCCTTCCAAGGGCTCCCTGCTTCTATCTTGAGTATGTCGGTCGTACGAAGCTGTCTGACAATGGTGTTATACACAGCCTCCAGAAATTGGATTACAACGATGGTGTGGATCTAAACTCTCTCAAGGAAGCCGTGTTTGAAATAACAGCAGTTGGTTGGGGATATGATACCAATGCGTACAGCATATTGCGGACGAATATTCGTAAGCAGTTAGACTAATTTATGACGCCGCCGAGTCCAGGGGCAATAGCAAGCGATGATGGCTAGGAGTAGTATTATGTTTAGAAAAGTTTTTTCCCTTTC
This sequence comes from Gammaproteobacteria bacterium, assembly GCA_024227135.1. Classification (GTDB taxonomy): domain Bacteria; phylum Pseudomonadota; class Gammaproteobacteria; order Chromatiales; family Chromatiaceae; genus JAHEHQ01. The sequence goes on along the minus strand of JAAELC010000614.1, from coordinate 5,912 downwards.
CTTGTTACACTTTCTCGCCTTTCTTGTCCTCGGTCTGTCTATAGGGGTAGTGAGTGCCGCTCCCGGAGTGCTTTCCCAGGCACCGCTCTATCTGACCGCAGCCATCAAATCAAACATATTTTTTGTAGTTGACGATTCGGGAAGTATGGATTGGGAAGTACTGCTGCCATCGGTCAATGAAGGGGTAGGACGCGATAGATACCTTGATTTCACTCCAAATGACCGAGAGGAACGTCGTCTCATGTGTGCGGGCTACAATGTGATGGCCTATGATCCCAATCTTGAGTATACGCCCTGGTCTGGTAAGAATAGCGCAGGGACAGCTTACGGTGATATGCCTCTCAATGCGGCGAAGAACAATCCTTATGTGCACAATAGCAGTACCAGAAATCTCAATAGTTCAAGCTATTACGTATGGACTGATTTGAATAACAATGGTGTATTCGACAATGGAGAGTGCGGGGAATCAGATCCTGATAACGGACGTTACATAGGAAATTCCTCTTTTACGAATGAGGAAAAGAACAACTTCGCCAACTGGTACAGCTATTATCGAAAACGGGAGCATGTTGCGAAGCGGGCATTGTCTGAAATTATCTACGGGTCGACTACTCGTATGGGACTCGCTACGCTTCACAATAATAACGGTGTTGGTACTCCGATTGCCGATATGACGGATATCACCACCAATCCCACCAAAAAAGAAAGGTTGCTGGATGAGCTGTTTCAAATCAACTCAACAGGTGGAACACCTTTACGCAGCAGGCTCGAAGCCGCGGGAAAATACTATGAAAGTGGTGTAGGCAGCCCCCTGTTCAGTAGCTTTAAGTCGAGTCCGGTTCTTGCGTCTGATGCAGGTGGTCAATGCCAGCAGAATTTTACCGTGCTGATGTCAGATGGTTATTGGAACTCTGATTCATCCTGGAGTATTGGCAACAAGGATGGTGACAATAATACCGACTTTGACAGTGGGGTGGCAGGCCCGTATGGCGACAGTGTAAGAAATACACTTGCCGATGCGGCAATGCACTACTACGAAAGAGACCTCAAATCCTATCCCAATCGGGTACCAACGATTCCTGGTGTGGATGAGCAGAGTGCACAGCACATGGTGACCTTCACCGTAGCGTTCGGGTTGAATGGGGCGCTTACACAGAATCCTACGAGCAGGAGCGCGGCCTTTGCCTGGCCAACGCCATCTTCGGGTAGACCTTCCACCGTGGACGATATGAGACATGCCGCCTGGAATGGACGTGGGCAGTTTCTAAGTGCTGGAGATCCCGAGGATCTGATCAGAAAGCTCAATGCGGCTATCAGTACTATTTCGGAACGCGAAGGTACCGCAGCAGCAGTTTCGTTCAATTCCACCAGTTTGCAGACCAATACCCTGATCTATCAGGCTCAGTTCAATAGTGATGGCTGGAACGGCGACTTGATGGCCAGGTCTGTGGATCTTTCTACCAATCCACCCACTTTTTCCACGAGTTGGAGTGCGGCAGATAAACTGGATGCTCGTGACTGGACAAACAGGAAGATTATCACTTCCACAGGTGCTGTTAATACCGAACTCAGTGATACCCATGTGCTCGATTTCACCTGGTCAAACCTCACTCAGTCCCAGAAACTGGATCTTTGCGCGGTAGGACTTGATTACAACTTTGCCTTGCCACCTTCCACATTGTCCAGGTACCTTCCGGGATGGTCGAGAAGTTGCACATTTAGTTCCAGCGGCAATATCACTGCCTCACCCACCGCACAGTTGCTGGTGGACTATCTCAAAGGAGACGATACTAACGAAGGCGCGAGTTCAAACAAGTTCAGAGGACGAGAGGGGCACAAGTTGGGTGATATCGTTCATTCCGGTCCCAAGTATGTCGGTGTACCTAGCGCGCCCTACCCGAATTTTATTGAAAGCGCCACCAAGCCTTACTTCGATTATCGCTACGCTCAGAGAAATCGTCCGGGGCGGGTTTACATTGGCAGCAACGACGGGATGCTCCACGTTTATAACTCCAGTGAACTGGTAACCAACGGAACCTGCATTTCCTGTGGTGACGAGCTGTTTGCGTATATCCCGGGGTTACTGTTTTCTACAGAGCAGCAGAAAGGTCTTCACTATCTGGCGCAAAGTACAAATCCCAATACCTATAATCATGCCTACTATGTCGATCTTTCCCCCAACGCAGCCGATGCTTTTGTTGATGGCAGTTGGCGAACCTATCTACTCGGTGGCTTGAGAGGTGGAGGGAAAGGAATATTCGCCATGGATATCACCGATCCCAATGCCAGTCCCAACAGCCAGGTAAAATGGGAATTTACCCATAATAATCTGGGTTATACATTCAGCGAGATAAAGATCGCCCGGATGAACAACGGCAAGTGGGCAGCCATCTTGGGTAACGGATATAATTCGACCGGTGACGGTAAAGCACAACTGTTTATCATCTATCTGGATGGGAGTAATCTGTCCAACCCGAAAATAATCAGTACGAACACCGGCAGTATCGCGAACAGTGATTGTGAGCACAGCAACAGCGAGTGTAATGGCCTGAGTTCTCCCGCTATCGCTGATCTGAATAAGGATGGTACCACCGACCGTATCTATGCCGGCGATCTTCAGGGGAATTTGTGGGTCTTCGACGTGAGTGGTGACCTGGCTTCGAGTTGGGATATTGCCTACAAAACAGGCGCTACACCAGAACCGTTGTTCACCACCTGCACCAGTAGTTCAAGCTGTTACGATGGTAGTACTCCACCAAGGCCAATCAACAGGCAGCCTATTACAACGGCACCTGCCCTGGCACGCCACAACAAGAGGGTCGAGGCATCCACGAAACCCAATCTGATGGTTTTTGTGGGCACTGGTCAGTATGTTGCAAACGGAGACAATAGTTCTACCGACACACAAAGCTTCTATGGTATCTGGGATTCTGGTCAGTCCGAACTGAATCGCAGTAACCTTGTGTCACAAACTATTACCGAAAGCATAGAAACAATATCGCTGGTTGACTATGAACTGCGCAGTATTACAGGTGCAACGGTGAACTATGATCCAAATGCGGCATCACCTGATAGCCCTGAGCTTGGCTGGTATATCGACCTGCCAACATCCAAGGAACGTGTAGTTGTTTCTCCTTCAGCGATAGGCACTATTGTTCTGTTTAATACCATGATCCCTTCGGTGGATGCCTGTTCAGGTGGTGGTGATGGGTGGTTGATGTCGGTGAATCAATCCAATGGCGGTGAACCCGCGTTTGAAGTTATTGACCTCAATGGTGATGGTATTACTCAAGGTGACTCTTATGTGGAAAGTGGTATAAGGCGTATTCCGGTAGGTGTGAAAACCCGTGGTATACCCACTGCATCAAAGTTTCTGGGGGATAAGCGGGTAACTGCGACCAGCAACGGCAACATAAAGATGGATTCGCTGCAGGTAATGCCAGATTCCGCGCCTAAGCGTATGTCCTGGACGAACCTCTGAGTTCCAGTAAGCATTGAAAAATTTTGGAGACGATTTATGTGTATCAAGCGGATAGCATTGACATTCGCCGCACTGACAGCATTCAGCGCTGCTTGTGTGGCAGAGTCCGACGGTTATGTAGGTAAAGTGGACTATTTTGTTCCCGGGACAAATGAAATACTGATTGATGATATCAATTTCAAGCTTTCCGTTCCCGTCAAAATACTGAACAAGGCCGGACGACAGGTTTCATTGTACAACATCAAACAGGGTTCAACGGTTCGTTACAAACCGGTGGGTTATCCTGATCAGGGCCATTCGAGTCGTACCATCTATGAAATTACCCTATTACCACAGAAAAGGTAGAGGCTGATCTGTCTTTTTGAATGTTTCGAATACAACTGAGGACGCGGAATCCCCAAGGGGTTCTACAAGTCAGGATCTTTACACGCCGTACAGAGAATGTGTTATGAAAATCAGAAACAACCGAGGTGTTACCTTGGTCGAACTTATGATCGTAGTTGCGGTTCTGGCTATTATTTCGACTATCGCTTTTCCCATCTATAATGGTTATGTTCAAAAAACCAGGCGGGTCGCGGCCACCGCTGAGTTGATAGAGATCGGTCAGCTTATGGAGAGCTTCTATATCAAGAGTACCGGAGCACCGACTTATGCTCCCACAGGCTTTTCAGCAGGTGATGATGCCAGTAGCTATTTTCCACAACTCGCCGGTAGCAGGGCAGAGAAGTATTACAGTATCACTATAGATTCCGCCGGAGGGAGTGGGTACGTCATCAAGGCCCAGCTGAAATCAGGCTTTGAGGATAGCAAATGCGGATCAACCCTCACCATCAATCAGGCAGGTGTACGTACTGTTACCAACTCCAGCGAGTCGGCTTGTTCCTGGTAAATTGTTGATTGATCTGATCGGTTATGGTGTCGGTGGTAAGGCTTTTGAAAATTGAAGTGTCAGGCGCTATCCGAGTCGTAGATTTATCCTCTTCTGATTTTCCGAAGATGTGGTGAGCCGTTTTCAGGCGAACCGTATCTGTTGTCATTCAATCGATGCGGTTCGTGTTACTCACCGCATCCTACGGATTGGGAAATTATTCTTGGTATTTCCAGTCTCGTTGCGCAAGAAGTATTCCAGGATTCATCTCCGAAATACCTACCGAATATCAGGCCGCTATCCGAGTCGTAAATCTATCCTTTTCTGCGTTTCCGTAGGATAATGAAATGGACCCATCCCACTTCTCTAGCGGCTTCAAAAGAGCCAAGATGGGTAGTAGGAAAACTATCCGAAAGAAGCGGGAGGGTCCGACATGAAGATTAGCAAAAAAGTGATTCGACTGGGAATCGATTTGGGCAGGAATAGCTTCCACCTTTCTGGTGTAGGTGAATCGGGAATATTGAGCGTCAAGAGGAAACTGTCGCGCAAGCAGTTGGTTACTTACCTGGCTAATATCTCCCCTTGCCTGGTGGGAATGGAAGCTTGTGCTGGAAGTCACCATTGGGCACGAGAGATCGGGAAGCTGGGTCATGAGGTCAAGCTGATGAGCCCTCAGTTTGTAAAGCCGTACGTGAAAAGCACTAAGAATGATTACAACGACGCAGAAGGGGTTTGTGAAGCGGTCAGCCGCCCGGGGATGCGTTTTGTATCGGTCAAAACAGTTGAACAGCAAGATATTCAGGCGCTGCATCGGATGCGCCAGCTGGTGGTTAAAAGCCGGACTGCGCCGGCCAACCAGATCCGTGGGTTGTTGGGAGAATATGGGATCGTGATCGCCAAAGGGATCAGCCAGATTCGGCGACGGGTGCCAGAGATTCTGGAAGATGATGACAACGGGTTGAGCGAACGATTTCGTGGCTGGTTGTTCCAAATGTGGGAAGACTTTGTGTCGATGGGCCAGCGAATTGGTCTCTACGACATACAGATCGGAGCGTTATATAGCGCCGATGAAGCCTGCCAACGGATTGGTGCGATTGCCGGTATTGGCCCTCAGACGGCGACGGCGATTGTCTCAACCTTCGGTGATGGCAAACAGTTCAGTCATGGTCGGCAATTTGCCGCCAGTATCGGGCTGGTTCCGCGTCAGCATACGACCGGGGGTAAACCTCGCCTGCTGGGGATCAGTAAACGGGGCGATAAGTATATTCGTACTTTGCTCATTCAAGGGGCTCGTTCGGTGACCGGCCGAGTGGAGGGAAAAACAATACGGTCCTTATTGCTCAGAAACGCTTCTCGCGAAGACATTGACTTCAATATACCTTCCTTGCCTTTGATGCCAAGATCGTCATCAATGCCACAGAAATCCGCAGCATATTCAACCAGACTGGCAGACTTGTGTGTATTTAGTTGATCCGCTACAAAGTGGTATGTTTCATATCCTGGGTTTTTCTCAATCAGATACTGGTGCCATTGGTTTACTAATAAACCTGTTTTGTGTCTGTT
>JAAELC010000613.1 GCA_024227135.1 Gammaproteobacteria bacterium | reverse complement strand
CTGGCCTGGAAATGTTCGGGAATTGAAAAATGTGGTGGAGCGATGTCTATTGCTGAACGTGTTACCCTCCGGGTGCCTGGGTGGATCCCCTGTGACAGAGCCTGTTGGGGATGATCTGATTCTTCCGGAAGACGATGAAGGTGGGTTTTCCCTGGCAGCCGTGGAAAAGCGTCATGTGATCAAAGTGCTGGAGCAGGAATCCGGTAATAAGTCTGCGGCAGCGAGGCTGTTGGGTATCTCCAGAAAGACACTGGAGAGGAAAGCCAAGGTTTGGGGCGTGACATGAGCCCCGTCTCCTGATTCCCATGGGAATGCTCAAGCGGGCAGCTGTCGCCATTCGTGGCACCGTTCGCTACAAGCTCCTGGTTCTGGTCCTTTTTCCGATTCTTCTGGTGATGCCGGTTACTTTGATGCTGGCAGCCTACTGGGGTTCGGAGTTTTCTCATAATCAACTCAAGATAAAGGTTAACACCGATCTTTCGGTGGCCCAGGACCATTTCAAGCGAATCCAGCAGGACTATCTGAGTCAACTGGAGCGTCAGGCGGAATCCCATGATTTCCAGGTGGCGCTCGAGGTGCGAAATGGTGCTTCGGTTCGTCACCAGTTGCGGGATCTGAAACGAAAGGCCGGCTTTTCTTACCTCAACCTGAATGACCCACAGGGACGATGGATATTCGAGAAAGAAGGCGCTGCCCGCATGTCCCCACTCTACCTGCAGGTGGTGAAAGGTAAGCCGGCAGCAGGTGTGGAAATCTTTACGGAGGCGGATCTCGCGGCGGTCTCCGGGGAATTGCCTGCAATGGCCAGATTGACCCTGGTCGAGACCCCTCGTTCCCGTCCGATCAAAGAGCTGGTCGAGTCGAGAGGTATGATGATTCGGGTACTGTATCCGGTGAAGGACTCCCGGGGAAACGTGGTTGCCTCACTCGATGGTGGTGTACTGTTAAACGGTAATTTCGATTTTGTAGATGCGATTCGAGATCTGGTCTATGGCCCGGGAAGCCTTCCCGAGGGCAGTATTGGAACGGTTACGCTGTTTCTCGATGATGTGAGAATTTCCACCAATGTGCCCCTGAATCCGGGTGAGCGAGCACTGGGTACACGGGTCTCCGAGGAAGTCCGGCAGCGAGTGCTGGATGGTGGCAGATCCTGGGTTGACCGTTCCTTCGTGGTCAATGATTGGTACATCTCTTCTTACGAGCCCATCATCGATGTCAATGGCGACCGGGTGGGTATGCTCTATGCCGGGTTTCTGGAATCCCCTTTCCGGGAGGCGCTCTGGCATGCTTTTGGAATGCTGTTGCTGATGTTTATCCTGCTGATGTTGTTGTCCGCATTCGTTGCAGTTCGAGGTGCAAACTCCATCTTCAGACCATTGGAGGCCATGAGCGCAGTGGTAAGTGCCACCAGGGATGGCCATTCCCGAAGAATCGGTCCTGTTTCGTCCCGGGATGAGATCGGTCAACTGGCCAGAGAGTTCGATCTTATGCTCGGATTGTTGGAAAAACGCAGCCAGGAGATCCGGGATTGGGCCGATCAGATGGAAGAAAAGGTCGAGCAGCGTGCCGGGGAACTTCAGCGCAAGAACACAGACCTTTTGAGGGCCATCGAGGTCTTGCGTCAGACCCGTCGTCAACTCGTGATATCTGAGAAATTGGCGGCGCTGGGAGAGCTTACCGCCGGGGTTGCCCATGAGATCAATAATCCCACAGCCGTTATTCTCGGAAATCTGGATATTATGACCGATGAACTGGGGGCTGCTGCAGAGCCGGTGCATGGCGAAATAGATCTGATCATTCAGCAGATCTACAGAATTCGGGATATTATTAATAACTTACTGGATTATGCCCGCCCGGGCGAATTTGCCGGATTTGTGGGGGAAGTCGATGTCAATGGTCTGGTGGAGGAGACCCTGAAGCTTGTGAAGCATCTGCAACGGGAGACAGATTTTGAGATCGAAACTCACCTGGAAGCACAACAACATATCCAGATCAGCCGTGAGGAATTGCAGCAGGTGGTGGTCAACCTGATCGTAAATGGAATCCATGCCTGCGGTAATAACAGGGGCGTGATTCGCATAAGTACGCGAAACTGGCACCAGAAAGGGGTCGTGATAACGGTGGAGGATAATGGGTCCGGTATCGACAAGGAAGAACTGAGCCGGATCTTCAACCCTTTTTACAGTACCAAAGGGCAGGGTGAGGGAACCGGGCTTGGCTTGTCAGTCAGTTACGGGCTGATAAGGCGCTATGGTGGCAGTATCACGGTACGCTCGGAGGTCGGCCAGGGAAGCTGTTTTTTCGTCTGGTTGCTGCGTGAACCGGTCATGGTGCGCGATGAGGAAACGATTACTGAACAGTTACACGCAATCGCACAGGAAGAGCGGGAGATTATTGGATGACCCAAAGGGGGCAGGTTCATTTGGGACAAGTCGAGTAACATTCTATGCAGATACAAAGCAACTTGACTGGGTCAAGTGATTATTTCAGGATGGAAAGAAAGCTAGGCTGGCATGGATTTTCACCAGGCACGCGGATGGAAAACCTGGCATCATCACAGAGCCTTGATGATGGTAGTGTTGTTTGTGCTCAAACAACGTATCCAACATCAGGAGGATCTTCCGTTACTGAGTTGTTCGGATATCGAAACCCTGGCAGCCCGCTTCTCACCGAGACAGAGTATCACTGTTGTTGGGGTGATCCGGCAAAAAAAAGTTCGGCATAATATGTGTCAAGCCGCCATAGATTTCGCCAATGCAACGTCTTGAACCCAAACCAGAATTCAGCATAATTTTCGGATGCTGATTGATTTCTGCGGCCCTTACTGAGAATTAGACAATCTTCGTATGCATCATCGAATTCCACTGCTCAACACTCTCAACACTCTCAATAGACTGCGAGTTTTTATGTCGGTAGCAATCGCTGCCGTTCTTTTCTTTCCAATGTCCTTGCAAGCGGACCCGCGCGACGTAGGAATAGATCTCAAACCCGGGCTTAATTTGTTCTCCTATCCAGTGGAAGTGCCTGAGTCTTTGAGCTGTAAAGATATGCAGACCACCTTACAGGCAGCCTCGTTAGCCCGCCTGGACGCTCAGAATCAACGCTATGAGACCTGCCAGCCACCGAATGCCGATTTTTCCATTCTGCCGGGCGATGGTTATGTCGTAGAAATGGCGGATTCGGGGCAGTTAACCCTGAGCGGTGAGCCAAATTGCCCGCAACTGGATTTGACTGCTGGTATCAATATCATCGGGATACCTACCCCCTCTCCCGGTCTGAGTTGTTACGATCTCGTGCAGAAATTCACCAATCCGGAGGATGTCGCTTCGGTTCAACGCTTCGATCGGGAGCGTGGCACGTTTGTCGCCTGTGCCTTATCGCCGGAAGGAAATAACGTACTGATGGGAGAGGATTTTACGATAGTACCGGGTGAGGCCTATCTCGTATCACTCCGAGCGGCACAAACAGCCTTTAAACCTAACGATCCCTTGTTATGTACGAACTGCCTGGAACCAATAATTACGTCGATTGATCCTTTGGTCGGGTCGGTTGGTACAACCATTACAATTACCGGTGAGAATTTAAACTGTAGCCTTCCGTTTTTGACGCTCAATGGGAAGCAATTGCCAATCCTGTCGGTGACTGCCAACCAGATGACAACCCTTTTGCCGACAGGAGCAACGGACGGTAGTTTCAGCCTGACCACGACGGGAGGCACCGCAGTCGCGCCACCCGAACTGGGGTTCGACGTAACCCTCTCACGCGACTTCGCACTGACCCTGGCCCCGGCCACAGGCACCCTGTTGCAGGGTAGCAGTACAACCTTCCGGGTCAGTGCCAGTGGTACCGATGGTTTCAGTAGCACCGTCTCGCTCGCTGTCTCCGGACTGCCCCAGGGTCTTAGCGCGCAGACCGTTCCAGCCACGATAACCGCAGGACAATCAGCGTTGATTAGCCTGGTGGCTGCAACCGGCATCTCCCCTGGTGAAGCTTCCTTCAATGTAACCGGACAGGCGCCAATAGATGGATCCGTGGTGAGCCACAGCGTAGCGGCTGATCTTTCCGTGCTGGCTGGCAGCGGGCAAACGGCGTTACTCGGTCAGCTAAGATTCGATGACAAAACACCCATGCAGGGGGTCAAGCTCACATTGGACGGTCAGACCGTGGAGTCCGACGCCGCGGGTAATTTCCGGTTTCTCGATATACCTGCCGGCCTTCAAACCGTCTCGATCGACACCACACCGATCGATCCAGTTATGCCGATGTACGCGGTCGATGTGACTGTGGCAGCAGGCGGGATCACCAGGCTCCCACCTCTTATCCATTACCGGATGCCACCGCCGGAGGCCTATACCCCATTGACTCAGGGGGCTCAACAGGATCAAGTCTTCACCAGTATCAATGCCCCGGGTGCGTCTCTGACGCTGCCTGCCGGAGCGACGATCGTGGGCTGGGATGGTATACCCAAAGATCAACTCGCTATTGTCCGGAAAGACCCGGATAAGCTGCCGGTATTACCACCTCCGGGACCAACCAAGTCGGTCTATCACCCGATGTTCGGCACGCCGATGGGTGGAGTGCCGTCAACCGTGCTCCCCGTGACGACGCCTAACGACCTCGATATGAAACCGGGGGAGCAGGGTGACCTCTGGTACTACGATGCGGCTCCACTACCGGGTGCGCCGGGTAAGTGGATTCACGGCGGTACTGCGACAACAAGTGCAGACGGCCAGACGATCGTCTCCGACCCGGGGAGTGGCATTGGACGTTTCTGTGGTGTCTGTGGCCTGTGGTGCATAATCAGAAAGCAGTTTGGTGAGCCTAATCACTGTCCGGATTGTCCGAAAGATGGTGATCCAGTGAATCTGGCACTAGGTCAGATGATCACGGAAAAGACCGATCTCACACTCGCGGGGCGTATTCCGGCAGTCGTTCAGCGTATCCACAACCCTTACGACCCCTTCGGCGGTATTGCGGGCGTAAAACTCGGTCTTGGCAGTGGATGGACCTTGACTGTGGATATGGTGCTGCAGGCTGAATCCGCCGACCTGCGCCGCTTGGTCCTGCCCGGCAACTCCCGCTATGCCTTTGCCAGGCAGCCCGACGGTAGCTTCATCAATACGCAACATCAGCGCTTCGCGGGGGCGGTGTTCACTGCTGCGCCAGGTGGCCATACCCTGCGCTTGAAAGACGGTACACGGTTGGTCTTTGCGGAAAGCAGGATTTTCGGTCTTGACAATGTGGAATTCCTGGTTGCACAGATCGATCGCAACGGCAATCGTTTAAGCATCGAGCGCGACAATCTCGACAAGATCACTCGCCTGATCGAACCGTCCGGTCGCGCCATGACTCTCAGCTATGGGGCCAATGACCTGATCTCCGAGATTCGCGACCCCCTGGGTCGTACGGTCCGTTATTCCTACGCGGGCAATCGTCTGGAAACCGTCACCGATCCAGCAGGTGGTGTTACCCGATACACTTACGATAGTCAGGGTCGCATTCTCTCGATCACTGATGCACTCGGCGTCGAGTGGTTGAGTAATGGCTACGGTTCCAGCAGTCGCGTCAGTGTTCAAACCCAGGCTGACGGCGGGCAGTGGCACTTTGAATACATGCGACCCTGTCAGTTGGGTGAAACGCCTCATCCTCTCATTGGCCTGTGCCCGGTACAGACTGCCGAGGAGTTTTCGACCGCTGCGATAGTCACCGATCCGCGTGGTTCCACGACGATTACCCGTTTTTCCGCACCAGGCAGTTATGCGAACGAGTCGGTCGATGCCCTCGGCCAGAAAACTCGTATCGAACGTGATGCCATTGGGCAGATAATGTCGGTGACCGACTCTTTGAATCGCACAACGTATTTTGCCTATGACGATCGCGGAAACTTACTCGAGACCACCGATCCTGAGGGTAATACTACCCGTTTCACCTACGAACCGGATTTCAATCAGGTCACTCAAATCACCGATTCCCTGGGGAGCCCGGTAACCCTCGAGTACGACGCCAACGGTAACCTCACCCGCATCACGGATCCCCTGAATCAATCGACCGAACTCAGCTACGACAATTTCGGCCAACTCACGGCCGTGACCGATGCCTTGGATCAAACCACGATATTCGAGTACGACAACCGAGGTAATCGGATCAAGTCGATTGACCCCTTGGGAAATACCCTTACTCAGAGTTTCGACCCGGTATCGCGCCGCATTGCCGTTACCGACCCGCGTGGACTGACGACGCGTATCGTCTACGACAAGCTGAATCAGGTGGTCGAAATTGCAGACCCACTCAATCAGATCACGCGTTTCAGTTTCGATCCTAACGGGAACCTGCTCAGTGTTGCCGACGCGTTGGACCGAATCACCACATACGTCTACGATGAGATGGACCGATTGATCGAGCGCACTGATCCGCTGAACGCAAGCGAGAGCTTTGTTTACGATAAACTCGGTAATCTGACCGAGCACACGGACCGCAAGGGTCAGGTGAGCACCTTCGAGTACGACTTTGAGGAGCGTTTGATTCGTGCCGAGTATGCCGATTCTGCGGTGGACTACGTGTACGATGTGGTGGGGCGACTGGCTGAGGTCCGCGATACGTCGGGCGGAAACATCCTGCTCACTTATGATCACCTGGACCGCCTGATCGAGGAAATCACCGAGCGCGGTGTTGTGAGCTACGGGTACGATTCCCTCGATCGTCGCTCAACGATGGCGGTTTCGGGGCAAACCGCCCTCATTTATGCCTATGACGACAGCTCCCGTCTGACCCGTATTACACAAGGCGCTCGGGAGGTTGCTTTCGAATACGATGTCCTGGGCCGGCGTGCGCGCCTGATTCTGCCCAATGGTATTGTCACCGAGTATGCCTATGACGCTGCTTCACGGCTAACCGACTTGACATACCTGGGAGCAGATGCCAGCGAAATTGGGGACTTGACCTACCGTTACGATGTCGCCGGAAACCGCCTCGGCGTGGGTGGTTCACTGGCTCGGACCGCGTTGCCCGAGGCCGTTGATACGTCCAACTACAACGCGGCGAACCGCCAGACAAGCTTCGGTTCTCGCCAGATGGATTATGATGCCAACGGCAATTTGATCTCGATCATCGAGGGTGCTGATGTAACCCGGCTGATCTGGGACGCCCGTGATCGGTTAATGGCCCTAGCTGCTCCGGGGCTGAGCGCGTCGTACGCCTATGACGCTTTTGGCCGTCGCGCGCAAAAGGAGATAGCTGGCCGGAATATGGCATTTGTTTACGACGGTGTGGACATTGTGCGGGAGCAGACGGATACCGGGAATGCCAACTTACTACGCAGTCTCGATGTTGACGAATTGCTGGCTTATGGCGATGCCGAGTTTCCGCTCGCTGATGGGCTGGGCAGTGCACTTGCGATGGTCGATGGGGGTGGCGCTTCAGTGACCAACTATACCTACTCACCCTACGGCAGCACGATGATCCACGGTGGTTCGGCAAACGCGTTTCAGTTCACTGGGAGAGAAAATGACGGTGCTGGTCTCTATTACTATCGAGCACGTTACTTCCACCCGCAGCTAAAGCGGTTTATTAGCGAAGATCCGCTTGGGTATGGCGCTGGGGATATGAATCTTTATGCTTACGTTGGTGCGAATCCGATTAACTTTGCTGATCCCTTTGGACAAGAGAAAGATCCGACAGGACAATCGCCTAAGAAAACAGTTTGGGATGAGATTAAAGCTGTTTGGGACGCAGTTAAAGATTATATGCCTAGCGGAGCAAGTCCTGTAGATAGTGCAGCAGCAGGCCTTGGGGTGATTGCTGAACACCCGAAGGAATTTACAGAGGGTGTGGATGCAGCGAGCCAAGGGGGTAGAAGGCATGATGTAGTTGATCCGACGTTCTGTGAGCTACTCCCCAAAGATAGAAGTTGTAGGAAATAACTCTTAGAAGAAAAGGGGACAGACCAGAGTTTTAATCAACTACTGGCGAGAAGTCATTACATTGACGCTGGTTCCAGTATTTCGAAAACAGGGAACAGACTGATATTTATAGATTATTTTAGACTAGTTGGGGTTAGATAATAGTGCTTCGCGGCCCTAAGATAAGGATGCAAACTTGAATTCTCGAAACTGGTGCTCATGGTTCCAAAGATTAATCGTTCTCGTCTTGCTTTTTTCGGCGGGCGGTGTTTCTGTCTCGCAAGAAGTGGACCCTGTTCGCTACATCTATGACGACCTGGGTAGGCTGGTTAAAGTTATCGATGATAGCGGCGAATTCGCGGAGTATATTTACGACCCCCTTGGAAATATCTTGGAAATTCGCCGGGGATCGGTTGCTTCACTCGCCATCTTCGGTTTCACGCCTTCACGCGGCAGCGTCGGAGATACCGTGGAGATCATCGGCCAGGGTTTTGGACCAATGCCTGGAGACAGCGCGCTCACCTTCGGCGGCGTTCCCGCCGTGGTCACTTCCGCCTCCCCAACCCAGCTTTCGGCGATCGTTCCCGATGCTGCAGTTACAGGGCCAATCAGTCTGGTCACTGGTGGCGATACAACGGTATCGGGCAATCACTTCATCATTCTACCGAGCATCATCAGTATCGACCCGGTTTATATCATTGCCGGCGAAACTCTGAACGATCTTCAAGTAACTGGCCATCATCTGGGCGGTGCAGACTACTCCTTTAGTCCCGGCGGGACACCCGGACTGACCATCAATTCGGCGGTAACCGACCCGCAAGCAAAGGCTGCAAGCCTTTCCGTGATGGCCGATTCTAATGCTGTCGGCGTTTTCACCTTGGTAGCGACGATAGCGGACGGTAGCTCCTCTTTCGTAGGTACCAAAGCCAACACATTGCGCACGCTCGATGGGAATCTCGACGACGACAACGACGGTTTGAGTAATGCCGAAGAGATCGCGTTGGGGGCCGATCCGTTAAATCACGATAGCGACGGTGACGGTATACCCGACGGCATTGAGCACCTCTTGGGAAGTGGTATTTTGGATGCCGAGAGTCGACCGGTGTCCATTGAAGTAGACCATGATCCCGTTGTTGCCGGGACTTCAGTGTTGTTCGAGATCACCGTCTCCAATATTAATGACACATCCGTTGATAGCCTCGTGGTGGGTATTTTGACGCCAGTCGGCCTCTCCTTCCACGAATTCAACAATGCGGCGCCGGACGCGGATAATGCGAGCTGTGGTGGATCCAGCAGTGGAATCTATTACACGTGTGAACCGGGTGAGGAGGCGACCTGGACGCTGGGGACGCTGGCGGCGGGCGAGAGCCGGACG
>JAAELC010000612.1 GCA_024227135.1 Gammaproteobacteria bacterium | reverse complement strand
GGCAAGCCATCGCTACCGGTCACGAGTTGGAGCCCTGCAGGGCCGTTGATCCATTGGTAG
Organism: Gammaproteobacteria bacterium; assembly: GCA_024227135.1. GTDB lineage: Bacteria > Pseudomonadota > Gammaproteobacteria > Chromatiales > Chromatiaceae > JAHEHQ01. The sequence goes on along the minus strand of JAAELC010000612.1, from coordinate 2,106 downwards.
AACGGTGACGATTGCAGCAGATCCGCGGCTTCGCTACCGCGATTCGGCGGACTCAGCATGACGACCCTGCCTAAATTCCCAGGCTTTCGGTACCCCAGAAAGTAACGGACCAGAATACCGCCCATTGAGTGGGTGACAAAATGAACCGATTTGGATTGCAGGGTGGAACAACGATCAAGACCGCGCTGCACCACCTGCATCGCCAGCTCTTCGATAGACTTCTCCCTCGACGGATAGTCCAGGTTGACCGGAAAAAAACCAGCGGCTCCAAGTGCGCTGTCCAGCTTGTGCATTGAACGACTGGTCCTGCCGAGTCCATGTAGAAGGACGACACATTCACCGGCGCTGACCGTTTGGCCGGGGGTCTCTCCCAGGCGCGCGTCAGCTGTGGTGAACGTCATCAGCAGGAACAGGGCAAATAACACCTGACGATTGGGAAGTCTCTTATCTGACACTCTATTCATACTTTTTACTGGTTGCTTATGGCAGACAAGGTCTGGCTGGTACGAGTTGCCCCCCTCTCCCGGAAGTGGATCGCCTTTACACGGTAACTCATGGGGCGCGGAAGAGCGGTAAAATCAGCAGCGACTGAAAGCTATCCACCGAAACCATTCATCGCGCCTTGGCAGACAACCGCCGGACCAGTTGTTCACCATCAGACAACTCCAGCTTGAATTGCCCCCCGTTAGAGTGAGAGCGAAGCCATGGCCGGGCATTTTCCAATAATTCCGGGGACTCTGCCAATCCAGGCAGATATAGTTTCAGGTAGTCACCCCGGGTATTGATAACAATCCGATGCATCCTGTCAACCGGCATAGCCCGGATGTTGAGTGTCGGCCATTCCAGGGTCTCTCCGGTTTCCCGGGCTCTTTTCAGTGCCGCTGCCAGCACTCTCAGTTCCATGACGACCCCCATACAGACCCGCTCCTTCTGTGCTCTGTCGCTGAGGTTCTGAAACCCGATTGACAGTCCGTCACCCGTTTCAAATTTCGGTCCATGCCGTTGACTTAAAACCCAGACTCCCGAATCGGAGTGATCAGCTGCAGACCCACGGTCAGACAGTGAACTCCAGAGGCCATCACAAATGTAAGTGCCGCAGTACTGCTCCACAATTCGATGTTCCAACTCCTTCTCAAAACCGATACGGGGTCCGCTGATCACGACAGGATATCCCTCCACGACAAATAGCAACCGCTGCTGGTTGTCCAGCTGCATTGCTATGGGAGCACCCCGGTCGAGGGCATGATATGTCTCCTGCAATTGCAGGAAATAGGCATTGGTGGCATAGCGCCATTGATTGAGCTTGTTCCGCGACTTCCTGTTTCTGGATACGGCACCATCAGCCCGGTCCAGTTCCAGCCTGTAGTCGTATATCAGCTCGAACAGGGCAATACGCCCAAGCTCCCTGATATCCTCCTCCTCAAACTCGGACAGATGCTCTGCCAGCAGGGCCAGACGGGAAGGTTGGGTGTTAATCTCCCGGGAAGGGGCATGGCTTGAACCCTCCGCCGATTGTGCAAACGAGAAACCGGGATTGGCCCCTATCATGGCGACCAGCAGTACCCTGGCCAATACGGTGTAAAAACCCGGTATTCCCGCCCTCACCCATCATCCCCCGTAAAATCAGACTGAGAAGTATCAGTTTCGTGCCTGACGTTTAGTAATGTAGTCAACCAGCGCACTGGTGCGCATGGGACCAGGATTATTTGCCACCAATTCCCCTTCCGGTGTGTAGACCATGAAAGTGGGAGTTCCCACCAACCGCTCACCGGTTGCGGCCTCATAGTTGGCAGGAAACAAGCCATGGTCCGCAACCAGTGTTGGAAAACGCATATCCCACTGCCTCATGGTATCCCTGATGTGGTTGCGTTTCTCAAAACCATCCAGGGATACACCCAGTATGCGGATATCCTTGGATTTGTGCTCATCGTGAAATTCACTGTACACCGGTACCTCACGGGCGCAGATACCGCAGGTAACCGACCATAGCATCACCACCAGCCATTTTCCGTTTCCGGTATAGGCATCTATATTGGTATTGTTGCCCTCCATATCCACCAATCCGACATTCGGTTTCCCGGCAGCGATAGCATTGGACATCGGCAG
>JAAELC010000611.1 GCA_024227135.1 Gammaproteobacteria bacterium | reverse complement strand
GTCTGTGGAGGAAGTGTCTTTGGCAGGGATGCCAAAGCCAAGTCTACAGGGAGGGTTTGACGACGTCTTCCGGAGCAGATCGCCCATGGGGGGTGAGTAGATACGTTTTTTGAAAGTTCCTCCCCATGTGCTAATAGATATCAGAGACGATAAACTCTTGCTAATCAGCAGCACCTGGTGATTTTGATGGGATGTCTTCACAAAAGGTGCTGTACGGCAGTTACGGAAAAGGGCCTCCACAATGGCGAAATATCAGAACAGTCCGGAGATTTTCCTGTTATTTGTCAGCGAGGATCGGGAGCGCGTACGACCGATTGCCGAGGCTGGGGAGTCGTTGGGTGCTGCTGTCTGGTGGGATTTTCCGGTGTCACCCTCTGGCATTCCTATCGATGCTGTTGTCCACGATGCCCTGGAGCGGTCTCATTGCGTGGTTGCTATCTGGTCACTTACCTCAGTTGGTTCAAAATGGGTGCAGACCGAAGCTTACCGGGCACTGGAAAGGGATAGACTGATATCGGTTGTCATTGATCAGGGGCTGTCTTATCCCCTGCTGCTTGATCCAGCCACCCCCCGGGACCTGTGTGGCTGGAATGGTGACCCTTCAGCTCCGGCATTCAGAGAATTCGAAGAGTCCCTGTTACCCCTGTTAAAAGCCCTGTCGGAAAGCGAGGGCGTTGATGAAACGACACAACAGAGCGCCGAGGATTTTCCTGGGACCCCGATAAAACCTGCGCCTGCCTCGTCGGTTTTTCCGCCGGAGGAAGCTTCGGTAAGCCCTAGTGCGGTTAGTCCAGAGGAGATATCGGATGGGTCGCACGACAATACCCAGTCTGGGCAATGGCCGGTTGTTGGTCCAGAGAGGCTGGATGAACCTGATACGGCATACGACCATGATCTCCGTGTGGAAAACCCTGTCAGGTCTCCCGAACACCAGGATCAGAATGCTCATGGGGAGGTACCCACGCTTATCGTGCCACCGAAGTCAGGTCGCTCTGAAACTGGGATTCTGCCTGCACCCCCTCCCCCAGATCTGGAGGACCCGGTGGCACCCGAATCGGATAGTCGGCTGCCCCGGGCATTGCGTGAGCAACTCATGCTGGGATCCCTGGAGGATAAGAGAAACGGTGTCCCCCCTCCAGCATCGGTATCGCCACCCTTTTCGGAAAGCACGATGAACAGTGAACTGTTACCTCTGCCTTCTGCCCCGGGGTTGGGCCAGGACCCGGCGGGAAGCAAGCAGCGCTCCCTGGCGGGGACGGTGTTCAGGTACGCGTTGCTGGCCGGGTCGGTGGCCCTGGCGGGATGGATGGGGTTCAAGCTGTTTCCGCTGTTCTTCGGTATGACCGGGTCGGTGAAACCCGGCAGGCGGGAGGATTCGGCTGAAGACACTGAACCCGTGGATTGCAGTGTTTTCGGACCCCCTAAACTCGCCCTGGGGCAACAGATCATGATTCAGGTTTTCCTCCATCCACCTGAATCGGCGGATGCGGCGGAAGCCGGTGCCAGGCAGTTTGATTCAGACGCGGAGAAGCGGGGTTTCTGTTCACTCAATCTGGATTTGACCCGTGGTTCCAGGGTGGTGGTGCAGCTCGATGCCGGGGATCTGCATGTCAGCGATGACGGTTGTAACGAGATTCGATGGAGTGGGGGTGTGATCGGCACATCCTTTCTTGTCAGTGCACCGGAGGGTGTGCGACCGGGTAAAAAGTTTGGAACAGTACATCTGTCAGTCGACGGTGTCCCTGCCGGAAAGATCCATTTCGTGATCAAACTCAAATCACAGCTGGGATTCGAGGAGCTATCCATTCCCCTCGGAGATTCGGCCCATCGTTATCGCAAAGCCTTTATTTCCTATGCATCGGAGAACAGGGGGGAGGTGTTGAAGCGGGTCCAGACCCTGGGGGCCCTGAAGATCGACTATTTTCAGGATGTGCTCGATCTGGAGCCCGGTGAGCGTTGGGAAAAGCGGTTGTATCAGGAGATCCAGGAGTGCGACCTCTTCATGCTGTTCTGGTCGGAGGCGGCCAGGGACTCTGAATGGGTGTACAAGGAAGCGCTCTATGCCCTGGATTGCAGAACCGAAAGCAGCAAAGACCAACCGGTTATCGTACCGGTAGTGATCGATGGGCCTCCCGCGCCAGCACCCTGGTCAGAGCTTGAAGAGCTGCATTTCAATGACAGGTTGATCTATCTGCTGCGCCCTGGTTCCCGTTTGGAATGACCGTCGAAGCCCCCCGGGCGGGCGGCCGGTTCCGTGCCGGGGAGTCTGGGGGCTGCCGGACGCCGTTTTGGGGGCGAAGCATTCAGGGGCGCAGGTGCTGGCTTGCAGGGTGCGTATCCGATATTCTTCACGAAGCAAAGGGTATTTTGTGGTCTGGAGACCAGATAACATCGGGTTTATCTCTGTATAAAGGGTTCCCGGTAACCGAGTGCCGGGGCGTTTATTCTGTAAAATCAGGGTTCGGCTTTCCGTGCCATGGTTTTTCACCGCCTGTGCCATTAAGCAGCCACCATCAATCCCGGTACCGCCCGATTGTCCGATTGTCCGGTTTTTCGGGGTGGGTGCCGTTTATTGTTTTCAGATCGAACCTGGGGGATAAAGAAAAATGACAATTCGCATAGGATTTAACGGGTTCGGCCGAATGGGCCGTCTTGGTCTTCGGGCCGGATGGGGGATGCAGGGCGTCGAGTTCGTCCAGGTCAATGAGATCGCCACCGATGCCAGGGGATCGGCTCATCTGCTGAAGTTCGATTCCGTGCACGGAACCTGGGACGTGGATTGCGAGGGGGATGCCGAAACCATGACAGTTGGAGGGCGGCAAATCGCTCACAGCAGTCATGTGACTATCGGAGAAACCGATTGGTCCGGTTGTGATATCGTTATAGAAGCCACGGGCCGGCACCATAAAAAGCCGGAGGCGCTGCAGACTTACTTCGACCAGGGGGTGAAAAAAGTGGTCGTCGCAGCACCGACCGAGGGTGCGCTGAATGTGGTTTTCGGTATCAACGATCATCTGTACGATCCGGGCAGTCACCACCTGGTGACTGCCGCTTCCTGTACCACCAATTGCCTGGCCCCGGTGGTCAAGGTGGTTCATGAAAAGGTTGGTATCCTGCATGGCTGTATGACCACTATTCATGACATTACCAACACCCAGACCATTGTCGACAAAGGTCACAAGGATCTTCGTCGCGCTCGAGCCTGCGGCCAGTCCCTGATACCCACCACCACCGGTTCGGCAAAAGCCATCACCAAGATCTTCCCTGAACTCACCGGCAAACTGAACGGCCATGCAGTGCGGCTCCCTTTGCTCAACGCATCGCTCACGGATTTTGTGTTCGAAGCCGCACGCCCGGTCACAGCAGAAGAGCTGAACGGCTACTTCAAGGAGGCGTCAGAGGGTGATTTGAAAGGGATTCTTGGCTATGAGGAGCGGCCTCTGGTCTCTGTGGATTACGTGAATGATCCGCGCTCTTCGATTGTTGACGCGCTCTCCACCATGGTCGTAGACGAGACTCAGGTAAAGATCTATGCCTGGTATGACAATGAGTGGGGATATGTAAACCGCCTGATGGAGTTCGTTGACCGGATTTCACAAGATCTCTGATCGTGGATACAGCCATTCGTAATTATTTCATCGTCACCGGAGGTTACTGGGCTTTCACCATTACCGATGGTGCTATCCGGATGCTGGTGGTGTTGTACTTTCATATGTTGGGCTACTCGCCCTTCGAAGTTGCAATGCTGTTCCTGTTCTATGAGTTTTTCGGCATCGTTACCAATCTGGTGGGCGGCTGGCTGGGGGCGCGAATCGGCCTGAATCTCACCATGCATATCGGGATGGGGATGCAGGTGATTGCTTTGCTCATGCTGACGGTACCGGATATCTGGTTGACGGTACCCTATGTGATGCTGGCCCAGGCATTGTCCGGTATTGCCAAAGACTTGAACAAGATGTCTGCCAAGGCCAGCGTCAAGATGCTGACCGGCCGGGGGGGCGAGTCCAGGCTCTTTAAATACGTCGCGCTTCTGACCGGTTCTAAGAATGCCCTTAAAGGAGGGGGATTCTTTGTCGGTGCGGCACTGCTGCAGTCCATTGGATTCCGTGGTGCACTGGTGGTCCTGGCCGCCATGTTGTTTCTGGTACTCGTTACCACCGCCCTGATGCTCCCGTCCGGTGTGGGTAAGATGAAGTCAAAACCTAAATTTACCCAGGTATTCTCCAACAAACCGGCTATCAACTGGTTGTCCGCAGCCCGTTTTTTTCTGTTCGGCTCCCGGGATGTCTGGTTTGTAGTCGGCCTTCCGGTATTTCTGTCCGGGGTTCTGGAATGGAGTCACACTCAGGTCGGTGGTTTTCTGGCGGTCTGGGTGATCGGTTACGGTTTTGTTCAGGCATCTGCCCCCCGGTTAATACGGCAGGGGCATAAGGGCCGCCCGCCCGGAGGGGGCACGGCAAGATTCTGGGTCCTGGTGCTGGCCCTGTTCCCGGCAGGTATTGCCGTCGCGCTGGGCCAGGGTCTGGATCCGGCCGCAGTACTGATTGTCGGTCTGATCCTGTTTGGTGTTGTGTTTGCCATCAATTCTGCGGTTCATTCCTACCTGATACTGGCGTATTCGGACTTTGACAAGGTATCGATGAATGTGGGTTTCTACTACATGGCCAATGCCGGCGGGCGGCTCGCCGGTACGGTATTGTCCGGGTGGGCCTATCAGGCCTATGGTCTTGAGGGATGTCTGTGGTGGTCGGCCGGATTCGTCGTGGCGGCGGCCTTGTTATCTTTCCGCCTACCGGAGGTGTCGGCTGAGAGAGGCGAGTCCGCTTCTGCTTGAGCCATAAGGACCAGGACTGATTTGTCTGGTTACCGTTTTCATGGTTTGATATGCACAATCATTCCCACGATCAGGCTGGTGTCAGCCGGTTCCACCCCGTCTTTGCGGAGCATGGATTCACCAGCGATAGCGGTTTTCGGCCTCGAAGTAGCTGTCAAAACCGATTTGTCGCTGCAATTCCGAAAAACCCATGGGGGGTGAGGGTGGCTGGCCGGTTTTGAGCTGCTCCAGGGTGCCGTTGATAGCATTTATCGCTGCCATCAGACCGGTCAGCGGATAGGTGGCAATGGAAAACCCGATCTCCTGAAGCGTGGATGGCGAAAGATTGGGGGTTTTACCCCCTTCGACGATATTGACCATTCCCGGCCCTTCGACCTCGGCACAGATCCGGCGCAGTTCCGCCTCGTCACCCGGTGCTTCCACGAAAGTTATATCTGCGCCGATTTCCCGGAAATGATTGGCTCTTTCGATTGCTTCGCTCAAACCGTGGGCTTCCCGGGCATCGGTACGGGCCAGGATCAGGATGTCTGAACCTTCGTCACGGGTATCTACGGCAGCCTGTATACGCTGCACCGCTTCCCGCTGGCTGACAACCTGTTTGCCCCGGGTGTGTCCACAGCGTTTAGGTGCCAGTTGGTCTTCGATCATAATGCAGGCTATGCCCGCATCCCCGTAAGCTTTTACCGTTCGCCTGACGTTCATCGGGTTACCGTAACCAGTATCGCCGTCCCCGATAACCGGTATTGAAACAGCCCCTGCAATGTTTCTACCCTGGTCCAGCATTTCACCAAAAGAGATCAAGCCGGTATCGGGCATTCCCAGGCGGGATGCCGAGACGCCGAAGCCACTCATGAATGTCAAAGGAAAGCCGGCCTGATCTATCAGTTTTGCCGAGAGTGCATCCCAGCAGCAGGGAGTGACATGGAGAGCATCATCGACGAACAGCGAGCGCAGTTTTTCGGTTTTGAGAGACACGGATTGTTCCTTTGGCGTATAGATCTTTGTGTGATTCAGTGCATGTGTGAAGGTGTCGGGCCAGGGGCGTATCTTACCGATGGCCCGGGGTATTTTCCGGGACATATCATAGTCGTTGCAATAGCTCGATTATCCAGTAGTCTGTTACTGAGTTGTCGAATCAACTAACCCAAACTACGGGTGCAGATACCGGATAGGGGCCTCGGAAATGATGTATCGTCCCATAATGCGCAGGGTATCAGCTCAGATTCAAGGCGCAGATGAAAGCGCATATCATCGATTATGCAACTGAATCTGCAACGCAGACGACGTCCATGGATGGACTGGATTCACGCGAGGCAGGATGCCGGTAGTGATAGCTGAGGTGAGAGACCAGCAGGATGGGATGATTCATTTTTTCCGCGGCCCT
>JAAELC010000610.1 GCA_024227135.1 Gammaproteobacteria bacterium | reverse complement strand
TTTACCTGTTCGATATTCTTCCTGTTTGTACGAGTTGAGCCAAATCAGCGTACAGGCGCTATAGTAGTTACCTTACTAGGGCTGCCACTTACCCCTAGATAACAACTGGACAATGTGTCTCATATAGCGCAAGCTATGGGACATGTTTATACAAAACCAAATCAAGCGGACGCTCTCGACGCCCGCGAATACAGAATATATCAGGCATCTGCTGGAGAACGAAGACATTCTTCATCGGACAGATTTAGCGACACGCGTCTGCAAGCAGTTCGAGTTTTATGATGCCCGTGGCCAGATCCAGATCAGTGGTTGCGTGAAGGCACTGCGGCAGCTGGAGAAGGCAGGACACATTATCCTGCCCCGCGTCGAACGAAAAGAACAGGCCAGGAAATCACCTCGACGTTTACCTGAAGCCGTTGCACTGCCTGTTGACGTCCCCCAGGAGGTGGGGGACGTCCAGGATTTGAGACTGGTACTGGTGTGTACCGATGAAGAGCGGCGTATATGGAACGAGTTGATGCTGACAGAGCATTCTTTGGAGACCTGCACCCTGGTGGGTCGGCAATTACGCTATCTGATCAACTCCCGGCACGGCTGGCTGGGTGGTTTTGGCTTTTCTGCTGCCGCCTTACAGCTCGAGGCTCGGGATCAATGGATTGGGTGGGATAAAGAACAACGCCAAACCCACCTGCACCGGGTGATCGGGATGAGTCGTTTTTTGATCCGGCCAAGCGTGGATTGTCATAATTTGGCGTCGAAGGTGTTGAGCATGAGCGTGGCTCGCCTGGCGGTGGATTTCGAGCAGCGCTATCACTACACCCCGTATTTGATCGAGAGCTTTGTGGACCTGGAACGCTATTCCGGCACCAGTTATCAGGCGGCCAACTGGATCGACATCGGGCAGACAAAAGGACGTGGCAGGCAGGACCGGTTCACGCAATCGGCACTCAGTCGCAAGGCCATTTACGTCTATCCACTGAACAAGGCATTCAGGCAGCAACTGGGATTATCACCGAGTGCTGGATCAGGCGCACTCGATCTCAGCGAGGGGTTGGATGCCGAGCAGTGGGCAGAACAGGAGTTTGGTGGGGCTCAATTGGGTGACTCACGACTGAGCAGAAGACTGGTCGCATCGGCCAACACCAAGGCCAAGGCGCCCAGCCGCGCCTTTTGTGGTGCCGCCAAGGGTGATCAGGCCGCCATGAAAGGCTATTACCGGATGATCGAACAACCGGACACCTCAGCGGTGACGATGTCTAATATACTGGCGCCTCACCGTCAGCAAACCGCGCGACGTATGATGGCTCAAAAAACGGTGCTGTGTCTGCAAGACGGTAGCGAACTGAATTACACCAACCTGGATAGCTGTACGGGTCTGGGCGAGCTCAAGGCCAATCAAACGGGTGCCAAGACCTACGGGCTGAACCTGCATTCGACCCTGGCGGTAACGAGCAACGGTCTACCGCTGGGTGTTCTGAAGGCCCAGTGCCTGGCGCCCAAACCCAAATCAGCCGATGACAAACGTAAACCATCACAGATCCCGGTCGAGGAAAAAAAGACCTTTGTCTGGATCGAGCATCACCGTGACCTGGTGGCATTGGCCGGCACGATGCCACAGACAAGGCTCGTTGACGTGTGTGATCGGGAAGCTGATTTTTTCGAGCTCTTTGACGAGCAGCGTACCAACCCCTGCGTGGATGTCCTGATCCGCGCCCAGCATGATCGCAACCTCAAAGAAGCCCCCTTCAAGCTATTTGCTGCTGTTCGTCAGGCCCCCATAGAAGGTCACATCCAGGTGCCGATCCCGAAGCAGAGTGCTCGAACCAAGAAGGGTAAGCGAAAAGCCCGTGCCGTCCGGCCAAAACGCCTGGCGGATCTCACCCTGCGTTACCGGCAGATCGAACTGCCGGCTCCCGAGTATTACGCCGATAGGCCTCCCGTCACGGTCAACCTGATTCATGCGGTGGAGGAAAACCCGCCTGCGAACACCAATGCCGTTGAGTGGTTTTTGCTGACAACGGTTGCCATCAACAGCGCCGCCGATATCGAACAATGTCTGCGCTGGTATACATTACGCTGGCGCATAGAAGACTGGCACCGGGTACTGAAATCGGGTTGTTCTATCGACAAGCTGATGCATGAGACCGCAGAACGCCTGCGTCGAGCCATCGCCATCAACCTGGTTATCGGTTGGCGGATCATGCTGATGACACTCCTGGGCAGAGAAACCCCCGGCCTGCCCGCCGAGGTCTTATTCTCTGACATTGAAATACGAACCCTGCGTGCCTACGCCAAAAAAAAGGCTTGAAGCCACCGACACTGCTTGGTGAGGTTGTACGACTGGTCGCCTCAATAGGCGGCTACCTGAATCGAAAAAACGACCCGCCTCCGGGACACCAATTGCTATGGCAAGGCTATACTGCCATGCAGTACATGAGTGTCGGCTACTCCCTGATAGACGATGGATGATCCCTTGTTGTGGTATTGGGGTTTGTGGGTAAATGGCAGGACTAGCCCGCATTTCTCACCAGGATTTCGGGTTCAGGTGCATCTGTAGTGTTTCTGAGTGCGCGTCTGGACTGAAAAGCAT
>JAAELC010000609.1 GCA_024227135.1 Gammaproteobacteria bacterium | reverse complement strand
GATAAGCCGGATGGGGGATTTCCTCCCGTTTGCCGATGATTCCGTTTTCCAGACATTTGGAAAGAGCGGCCCGGGTTTCACGCATCATCGGCAAATCTTCGGCCAACGGCTGGTCGGTACGTTCCAGCACAACCACCCCTTTTCGGCCCTGCAGCATGCGACCCATCAGGTTCCCGGGGAACGGGCGCCACATAACCAGATTAACGACACCGACCTTGATTCTGCGCGTCTCTCGAAGGTAGTCAGCTACCGCCTGTGCCTGTACCAGCATGCTGCCCATGCCGACGATCAGGTAGTCGGCATCCTCGGTGCGATAGCCCATGATGCGCCGGTAGCGTCTACCGGTGAGTTCATAGAACTCATCCATACATTGATCGGCGATCGCTGGAATATGTTCGAAAAAATAGGGGCGCTGGGCAGCAACCGCCTGCATATAGGCATCCTGGTTCTGCACACAACCTGCGACCGCAGGATTGTCCACGTCCCACACCAGAGGGATACGACGACGGGTTTCGCCGAACAGTAACCGCTGTGCCGGGGTCGGGCATTCGATCTGGTCATCGGGGCGGCCGAGAAACTCGGCGATCAGTTCCCGTTCAGGCACCGCCACCGACTCAATGACATGGGTGGTAAGGAAGCCATCCTGTCCCACTGCACCCGGGGTCAGCGAAAGTTCAGCGATCTTGCGGGAAATGACATTCAGGTCCGCCGCTTGCTGGGCACTGTTACCCAACACCTGAAAAAAGCCCACATCATCTATTGCAAAGTAGTCGTCGTGGGCGGCATGCACATTCAGGCTGGCTTTGGTGATGGCGCGGCAACCGATATTGAGAATATAAGGCAGTCGCTTGCCCACTGCACCATAGAGCGATTCGTGCATGTACACGATGCCCTGACCAGAGGAAAAGTTAGTCGCCCGTAAACCGGTCATCGCCATTCCAGCGGTCACACTAGCTGCCGCATGTTCCCCTTCGGGCTCGATGAAAATCAACGGGCGACCTGAAATATTGATATGTCCCTTAGCCGTCTCTTCAGCCCAGTACTCACCCATCTGGGTTGAGGGTGTGATCGGGTAGGCACCCGCTGCGTCACTGGCTTCCCGTTCGCACAGAATTACGGCGCTGTTGCCGTCCGTCGACATAGGTATGCCTGGATACTTGAATTGCTTATTCTGTGTTTTTCTCATCATTCTTTTTCTCTCACTGCCGAAACGGCGGTAAATTACCCAGGGAAGCACGGCCATTTCAAAGACAGTACGTCGTCAAAATGACAGCCATCGACGTTCGAACTGTTCGATGGCGCAGGCCTGAAAAGTCCCGGGAGGATCTATTCAGACTTCCCCAAGGGGCCGGAAACCAAAATGGTTTCCGGTATCTAAATTACTATCTCTGTACCCCTACCAGTGTCATCCTCTGGGCAGGGGCTCCATACGCAATATTTTTCTGGCTCCCAGCCCTTTCATGGTCACCTGGTCTTCGATCCAGACGATGGCGCCAGTGGGACATCGCTCGATCGCCACTTTCGAGGCGAGCTCATTCTTCGTGTAGTCGATCACGGCCAGGTCATTGATCATCTGGATCAATCCTTCCGGCGCATCCGCAACGCAGCGGGCACAGGCTGTACAGGCGACTTCACAATTCTGCTCCGCTTCGTCACCCTCTGAGAGGCTCTTGCAGGCTACCCACAGCTTGTAGGTAACCGGCTGGATGGAAAACAGTTCTTTCGGGCAGACTTCGACGCAGTCCCGGCAGGCGACACAATGGCTCTCGTTGACTACCGGCAAACCATACTTGTCCATTTGGATAGCATCGAAATCGCACACGCTTGAGCAATCACCAAGCCCCAGGCAGCCCCATGTACAACCCTTCCCGCCCCCCGAGACCATTGCAGCGGCCCGGCACGACTGCATACCGGAGTACTCGGCGCGAAAATAAGCGACGTGGGCGCCTCCGGCACAGGCGAGTCGTGCCACGCGCTTGGTATGGTCACCGAGCTCCACCCCTAGAAAGTCAGCAATCTCCTGGGTCATAGTCTGAGAGTTCGGGGTACAGAGGATCGGGTCTGTTTCCCCTTTTACCAGGGATTCTGCGAATGGTCTGCAACCGGGCTTGCCGCAAGCACCGCAGTTGGCATGGGGGAGCATTTCCTCGACAGCTTCTATTCGAGGATCTTCATAGACATAGAGCTTGCGGTTGGCCAACGCTAGAATGGACGCCAGCAGAATGCCTAGAATCAGCATGAATCCTGTTGCACTGGCAATATCGATGAACGCCAACATCCTGGAGCCCTCGCATCATGGTTCAGCAACCTATGAAGCTAGAGAGCGGGGAAAAAGCCGGTTGAAAAATCCCGAGCCTCTCTAGGCCCTGTTTCGCATCTTATCGGTACCTGCAGAGCCGGCCTGGAGCCAGACGCTGACTGCTTTCCACCGCTACCGAATGTCACTTAATGCTTTGTCCATAGGGTGAATGGCATTCGCATAAGCAAAGCTTAGTTCAAACAGGGCAAATCGAAAGTATCAGGGTCAAGTGAATTAATCAATGTAAATTTAATACTATTAGCTAATTCATATGTATTGATAATTTTCCCTGATAAAATAAAAATACTTTTCTATATCAATGAGTTAATAGTATTCTTTTTTCCACGGCTCGAACGCCAGGCTTGGTTCTGAGACTGAAACTCCGAGGTCGAAAAACAGCTTTTAATGGACCGCCGATTTAGTCAGACGGTAAACCATCCCCAGTTGCCGGTTTGCTTGCGGTGGCATCACTCGATCTCGATCAATGCTTCGTCCGGGTTCACATGGTCTCCCTTGGTGACATTGACCGCAACCACTTTCCCTGAGATGGGCGACTGGACCTCGGTCTCCATTTTCATCGCTTCGGTGATAAGCAACGGATGACCTGCTGTCACCTCGTCACCTTTCTCGACCAGCACTTCGACGATCATACCGGGTATTGATGTGGTCACGTGGCCTTCTTTGGTGGCACGAGGACGTTGTGCTTTACTGTTGCTGCCGGACTTGCTGGGTACTGCTCCATGCGCCCCTCCGGTGAGTACTACCTCGTTTAGCGTTTCCACCAGAATTTCGGTGGGCACGCCATCCAGGGTCAGAAAGAAGCGCCTCTGGCTGTCGTTCTTCTGGCCCGTGCCCTTGACTTCGATGTGATAGGTCTCGCCATGGTAGACCACGTTGAAGTCTGTAGGAGCGGTGCTGGAAGCCGCACCGTTCTTGTCCGGCATTGGTTCCAACTGCTCCTGTTGCAGGGCTCCTTCTGCACGTTCCTTGAGAAACAAACGACCGATATCGGGGAACATGGCATAGCTCAATACATCTTCTTCGGTCCCTGCCAATGAGCCGATCTGCTGCCGCAGTTCATCCATCTCGTTCTCGAGCAGATCGGCAGGTCGGCACTCGATCACCTCCTCGTTACCGATGGCCTGCTGACGGACCGCCTCGTTGACCGATCCGGGTGCCTTGCCATAGCGACCTTGCAGGCACAGCTTCACCTCGTTGGTAATGGTCTTGTAACGCTCACCGGTGAGTACGTTGAGCACCGCCTGGGTACCCACGATCTGCGAACTGGGAGTGACCAGCGGCGGGTATCCCAGATCTTCACGCACCCTTGGTATCTCTTCAAGCACCGAATTCATGCGGTTCAGTGCCCCCTGTTCCTTTAACTGGTTGGCGAGGTTTGAAATCATCCCACCAGGTACCTGGTTCACCTGCACCCGGGTATCCACCCCGGTGTAGTCGCTTTCGAACTGGTGGTATTTCTTGCGTGCTTCGTAGAAATAGATGCCGATTTCCTGCAGCAACTCCAAATCTAGCCCGGTGTCGTATTCCGTACCACGCAGCGCTGCCACCATGCTCTCCGTGGGAGGATGACTGGTGCCGCCAGCCATTGAAGAAATTGCCGTATCGATATGCAGACAGCCGCTTTCGATAGCTTTCAACTGAGACATCTCGGCAAGGCCGCTGGTGGCATGGGAGTGAATATGCACCGGTACCTCCAGCGCATCTACCAGTTCCTGGCTCAACTCGCCCGCAATCATCGGTGTCAACAAACCGGCCATATCTTTGATGGCGATGCTGTCGCAGCCCATTTCCTGCATCGTTTTCCCCATCGCCACGAACTGTTCGATACCGTGTACCGGGCTGGTGGTATAACTGATAGCGCCTTGAGCATGTTTGCCGGCCTTATTGACCGACTCGATCGCCACACGCAGATTACGTACATCGTTGAGCGCGTCAAAAATTCGAAACACATCCATGCCGTTGTCGGCAGATTTCTGCACGAAAGCTCTGACGACATCATCGGAGTAGTGCCGATAACCCAGTAGATTCTGGCCGCGCAGAAGCATTTGCAAGCGGGTATTCGGTAGTGCTTTCCGCAGTGTTCGTAAACGTTCCCAGGGATCTTCCTTGAGAAAGCGCAGACAGGCGTCGAAGGTTGCTCCACCCCACACTTCCAGGGACCAGAACCCGACTTCATCGAGACGCTCACAGACAGGCAGCATATCCTCGGTTCGCATTCGTGTGGCAAGCAGAGATTGATGACCATCCCGTAAAACAGTTTCAGTGATCTGTACCTTTGACATAGTAATAAAATCCTGAGATGTCGTTACTACAATCCAGCGTGAGCCACGACGACGGCCGCCAAAGCTACGGCGACATCATGACGGTTTGGTTTTGATGAGTACTCGATGAGTTCGGGGTGGGTTTCGACATAGCTGGTATCAAACCGGGCGCTGCGAAATCCGCTTGATTTGAGTATCTCCTGATAATAGGGGATGGTGGTTTTCACCCCGTCCATCCGGGTATCCTTGAGCGCCCGGAAAGCACGCTGGATCAACTCCTCCCAAGTACCTGCCCATACCGTCAGTTTGGCACACATGGAATCGAAATTGGGCGGTATCTCGTACCCGGCATAGATCGCAGAATCGGTTCGTATCCCGGGCCCGCCGGGTGAATAGTAGCGGGTAATACGCCCGAAACTTGGCAGAAAACCGTTCTTCGGATCCTCGGCATTGATGCGAAACTGCATCGCAAATCCTCTTCTTTTGACATCTTCCTGACGATAACCCAGGGTTTTTCCGGAAGCGATGCGAATCTGCTCCTTGACGATATCGATACCGGTGATTTCCTCGCTGACAGTATGCTCTACCTGAAGCCGGGTATTCATCTCCATGAAATAGAAGCTGCCTTCGGCATCCATGAGGAACTCAACCGTTCCGGCATTCTCGTAGTTGACCGCTTTTGCCGCCTTGACCGCGAGTTCACCAATCATCTGGCGTTGCTCTCCGGAAAGCTGGGGGGAGGGAGCTATTTCGATCAGTTTCTGGTTGCGGCGCTGGATTGAACAATCCCGTTCAAAAAGGTGGATTACATTGCCGTGGCTATCCGCCAGGATCTGCACCTCGATGTGTACCGGGTTAACGATGCATTTTTCCAGAAACACATCTGCGTTACCGAAGGCCTTGCTGACCTCGGAGATGACACGGTCGTAGTTTCGTTTCAAATCATCCGCGCTGTCGCAGCGACGTATACCCCGTCCCCCGCCGCCGGTAGTCGCCTTCAGCATAACCGGATAGCCAATCTGCTGAGCCTGCTGCAACGCGTCTTCCAGATTGTCCAAATTGCCGTTGCTGCCAGGAATGACCGGCACACCTGCCTCGATCATCGACCGCCGAGCCTCTGTTTTATCACCCATGCGACGAATAACATCGGCGCTGGGCCCGACAAAGCGGATTCGGCGCTGAGCGCAAATTTCCGCCAGCTGAGGATTTTCAGACAAAAATCCGTAACCCGGGTGGATGGCCGTGCAACCGGTTTCCACAGCGAGATTCACAATACGATGGGCGTTCAGGTAGCCGGCGACGGGATCGGGGCCCAGGCTATAGGCTTCATCGGCCTTCTTGACGTGCAAAGCACAGCGATCAGCATCGGTGTAGATGGCTACCGAGCGTACCCCGCCTTCTAGTGACCGGATGCCCATCTCTGCGCAGGCACGAATGATACGTACAGCAATTTCACCACGATTGGCGATTAGCAGCTTATTGATCAAAACTCCAATCTCCGTAGTAAGACCGCCCGTCGGCAGGTCAGTAAATGAAGTATATCCTATTGATTATTTTATAATTATTGCTACAGGTTACCGTATTATAGCAGCTATATCCACTGCCGTTTGTGTTCTTATCATCCAGGTGGCGAAACCTTCTTTCTCAACAGGATCTCCGCATTTTGCACAATGAGACAACAAACAAGACAGGATTATCTGACCGCGACCCGAAGCCGGGTTAACCTGGCAGGCTTGATTCTGAGTCTTTCAAAATGTACTGGTACTGATTCCGGCCCTCGGATTTAGCCATGTACATTGCGGAATCAGCTTGGTGCAGTATTTCTCCAGATCCATCGGTATCCTGGGTTGTACTCGCGACTCCGATGCTTGCGGTGACGGTAACCCGGCCAAATGGCATAACATACGGCTCAGAGACAATCTTCAGGATACGCTGCACGGTTGCTTCCACAGAGTCACTGTTTTCGTAATCAATTAGAAGAATCACAAACTCATCCCCTCCCATACGGGCTACTGTATCGCTTTCGCGAACTGCTCTCTCCAGCCGACCGGCAACTTCGATCAACAGCTGGTCACCCGCGTGATGCCCAAACCTGTCGTTAACGGGCTTGAACTCATCCAGATCCAGATAACATACGGTTATCATTCTTTGATTACGCCTGGATTGCTTCAATGCCAGCTCCAGCCGGTCTCGGAACAGCAGACGATTGGGCAAGCCTGTCAGGACGTCATGGTAGGCCATCTCACGCAGTTCAGCTTCATGCTCCTTCAGATGACTGATGTCGTGAAAGACAACCACATAATGGGACCGTCTCCCCAAGTCATCTTCTACCGCATCAATACTCGTTCTCTGAGCGTATATACCCTCATCCTTATGACGATTCCATATTTCGCCTTGCCAGCGGCCTGAATCGATCAGTTCATTCCAGAGATCCCCATAAAATGCCGTCGAATGCCTGCCGGAACTGAAGATGCTGGGATTGCACCCGATGATCTCCTCTTTGGTATAGCCTGTTATTTCGGAGCAGGCCGGGTTCGCATCCACAATGGTACCGTCCACGCCTGTAATGAGAATTCCGTTCTGAGAGTGGTTGAACACAGTTGCAGCAAGACGCAATTGCTTTTCACTGACCCGTTGTTTGCTGGTCAGAGTAAAGTTATTGTGAATTGTGTTGTCAATGAATCTGGCTGCCCGGATGAGGGAGAAAAAGAATATGATCGAGCCCGTGACGAGTACGAGCGAGAGGGTGTCACCCTGAAGCAGGAACCAAACGGTGACGGGCGCCAACAGAATTGTAATTGTGGTAGTGGTGATCAATCGATGAGCTGAATACAGGGATATCGCCCCGCCGGACAAGCCAATCATGAAAGTCAAAACAAGCACTTGGTGGATTGGCGAGTCGGCAGGAATGATGAATAGGCTTCCAATGCCCCAGGTCAGCGTTGTAGAAAAGAGTGTTAGGAAGTAAGACTTTTCCCAGGCCAGTATTTCCTTCCCTTGTGGATTGGTACGCCGGTATCGGATGAAGAGAATGTACCTTCCGGCAGCGGTGGCGAAGATAATCAGGAACCAGACTATGAGCACAGGGGGGTATTGAACCGGCCAAAGAGCGATAATAAACACCGCTGCAGAAGCCAGACTGCTGATTATCCCGGGTGAAAACTGCTGATATAGCAGTTTCAGCTTGTCCGCACGAACCAGGGTATCCAGATGTAAAACTGAGGGGCTTTCATTCATCGGTGGAGTTCGTATGTTACTTTGGGGTAAATGGCGTCGAGATTCAGTAGCGTGCTTTCGCCAGCCACAGCAGTGGTAGTTGCGGGGGGCAATCGATGTGGGATGCAATGTCTTCGGCAGCAGGCAACTTCATGGTATAGAATTCCCTTCACTTCCGATGCGAATCCTCCCTCCGTGGGGAGCAGCGGTTAGTAAAATAAACTACCAAAGACTGCCACTCTCACATTACCCTATTGTGAAATCAAGGCATTGCAGGGCTGGCCGGAGCAGGAGTTTAACTTGCAGTGTGCTGCAACGTATTGATTGACAGTTGTTTTAGTGGCTCTTTGGTCAGGCCTTGTTGAAGCGCCAAAGTGATTTGGCCGGATTGATTGTCAGCAGCACTCGTCGGAGTCTCGATTGACCTGTTCGTTATTCGAGGTCCGGTGTACACACTCAGAGAAGGATCAGGTATGTTCATTGAAACCATTTAGCCCCGTTTCAGCGAGACCAATGCCGCCGGCCATGTCGGATTTACGGTATTTCCGGCCTGGTTCGAGAAGGGAATGGAGAGTATTTATCGACTTTTCATTCCCGATCTTGCACCGGAGCGGTGGAATCTGATTGTCGTAAAATTTGAGATGGAGTGCCTCGAAGAGATCGATCATCTCCATGAGGTGACCGTTGAAACCGCCGTGAAAAGAATCGGAGGTTCTTCCTTCCGCCTGAAGCGATCGCTGTCACAAAAAGGGAAGTGTGCAGCTCGGGCAGAGACTACGCTGGTCAGTTTTGACTATAAAGAGAAAAAGTCCTTAACCTTGGATGGGGGTATGCGAAAAGCACTGGAACAACACCTCAGTGCTGAGTGATTCAGTGGCATGTGCCGGCTCGATTTCTCTACAATCTCCGCCTAGACCCCGGTTAATCAGTAGCGTATTTTAAACAGCAGGTACGGCTGTGATCAGCGTTGTAACAATAACCTGTACCTATTGAACCCAGGGCAGCCGACACAGTCAATTGTCCAACTCCAGCAGTTTCTTGTTGGCTACCTTGTGCCAGGTCGATTGCTCTCCTTTTGCAGCGGCACGTTGGTCTGCATGCAGCCACCACCTCTGGTGTAACCGTTTTTCCAGGCGCGCTATCCATCGGGCACCCGTGCCGGGTAGTGGATTGAACGGATTGGTGCGGCGATTGGCCCAGATCTCCAGGCGGCTTACCTTTCCGGTTGCCTGTCCCCGGCAGTGAAAGCCATGGGTATCGGCAACTACCAGGGTATTTCTCCTGACTGCCAGGGCAACCGGCTTCCCGTAGCCCATGGCCTCGAGCTCATCCGGGCTGGTGCGAAATGATCCGCGCCGGGCATAGATGACCTCAAGGTGTTTCCCGTTCACACTTTGCCTGTACTCCCAGAGTAGTCGTCCAAGTGTCAGGCGATGAGAACCTGGGACATAGGTAAACGGGCCCTGTTCAGGGGCTACGTCGTCCAGAAAAAACCAGGATTTCATGGTGGGGTGGAATGTGTCAGAGTGCAGTGTTTTCTGGGGGTCCGGCTGGTCGATGCCGAACCCGTTTTTTATCGACTGGATATAGAACAAGGGTTGTCGAAAGGTAGCAGCCACATAACTGAGCAGTCGCAAGTATTCTTTTTTTTCCAGAAGGTTACGGCAGTTCGGCACCTGTTCCAGGGCCTCGTCGTCGAGTAATACCCGGCGAGTAAGGGTATTGCCCTGGCTGTTCTCCCTTACCTCCAGGTTTTCGGAGTGGTCTCGTACATCATCCACCAACCTGGAGAAGTCCTCAGTATCCAGAAATTACTCGACGACTACGAAGCCGTTCCGCCAGAACTCTTTTCTCTGCGCCTTTGGGACTCGATGTGCAATCATGATCAATCTCATACGTCGCATGGCATGAGCAAGCAGAATTCTGGCTACGTGCAGGCCCAGCCGATTCAGCCAACGTGAACCGATTACCGGATTGGCGATGAAAGACTTGGATTTGCTGAAGATCTGCAGGACCCACAAAGGCCCCATCGCAATATTTCGTATCAGAGACATGGTGAGAAAGAGTTGGCTGATATGTTGTTAATCTCGAGTATAGAAAGAACAGGGTTCTTTTTCCACGAATTGAAATGTTGCGGATTTTCAATACTCTCACATCGAGGTCGATCCCTAAAGTAACGCTGCTAAGTGACGCTAATTCTTTGATAGGTCTTTTGTGTAGGATCAAGGTTCTTATGTGCCAGGTTCTGTTCAGTGGCCGGTACACTGATGGACACTGGCAGGATACAAGAGCACGGTATCTAAAACTATGACATCAAACAGCAAAGCCACCCCCTCGCCCATCGAAATTTCCGGGCAGGCTGAGCAGCCCATCGCACTCACCGCCATTACACCCGTTTCGACAATCTCACAAGGTTGCCAAAACGTGATTTGTTTCTGGAACTGCACTTGCCCGGGCCAGACGCCACGACCGTATCGCAGCCCTGCTCCTGGTGGGACTCGATAATTTTGAAAGAATCAATGCGCCCTTTGGCCACGTGGTTGGCGATCGACTTCTGCGAGAGTTTGGATTGCGCCTCCCTGATATGGTTCGGGCAGAAGACATTACGGCAAGAACCACACTCTCGTCAGAGGTCGGTTCGGGTGTCGTTCGGCATGATGACCCTGTCGGCCGCCTTGGGGGGATACGTTTGCGGTAGCGCTGTCTGAAATTCAGAGTGTCGAAAATGCGATAGTTGTTGCCACGAGAATCGCTGATATTCTCGCCAGTTTCGATGTTGACGGGTTGGAAGTATCCCTCACGGCAAGCATTGGTATCAGTCTCTATCCCAGAGACGGTGAGGAGCTCCGGGCATTGCTCAAGCAGGCGAATGCCGCGATGCGCTACGCCAAGACACATGGTCGAAATTGTTTTCATTTCTATACAGATTCACTGTACGTCCAGGCCTGAAGACTGTTGCCCCTCGGTGTACAGTTGCGAAAGGCGCCGGAACGTGACGAACTCAGGCTCAACTACCAGCCGCAGATTGAGCTTAAACGCAATGCCCTGGTGGGTATGGAAGCGCTGGTCAGGTGGAACAACGACGATCTGGGTTTTGTCTCCCCCGGCGAGTTCATTCCGATAGCCGAAGAGACAGGGCTTATTCGACCCATGACAGATTGGATTACCCGAGCGGCTTGCCAATACACCCGCCAATGCCATAGCGAAGGGCTGTCGGATATTGTTGTTTCTGTCAATCTCTCGGCTGCCGATTTTAAAGATAGCAGTCTGGCAAAAAACCTGTCTGATATTGTTGATTCTACCGGTCTTGCCCCGCAGTTTGTTAAAATCGAGTTGACCGAATCCACCTTGTTCAGCAATATCGACAGTGCGATTCAGACCCTGAACGAACTTAACGAACGAGGATTTAAAATCGCGGTCGATGATTTTGGTACCGGTTATTCGTCACTCAATTATCTCAGTCAGTGCCTGATGTTGCGGCCTAATTCCAAACCGGTTAGTGTTGAGTTCTCCCAATCAAGAGAACGCTGCCATGAAGGACTTCCGTGCTTTTCGGATACACGATAACAAAGGCCAGGTTGAGGCCGGTTTCGAATCACTGAGCCTGGAGCAGTTGACCGAAGGTGAGGTGGTTGTCGCGGTTGAATGGTCAGATATCAATTACAAGGATGCGCTGGCGGCTACTGGTAAAGGCCGTATTCTGCGTAAGCCAGCTCTGAATGGCGGCATCGATCTTGCCGGGCATGTCATTCAGTCCAGTGACCACCGCTTCAAGGAAGGTGATGCTGTTCTGGTGTGCGGTTCCGGTTTGTCCGAAACACGCGATGGTGGTTACTCTCAAGTCGCTCGTGTACCTGCCTCGGCGGTGGTCGCCCTGCCCAATGGACTGACCCTGCGTGAAGCGATGGCTTTGGGTACTGCAGGCTTTACGGCAGCCATCGCTGTTCAACGGATGGAAGACAATGGTCAGAAGCCGGAATTTGGACCGATCCTGGTGACGGGCGCTACCGGAGGTGTGGGCAGTTTCGCTATCGACATGCTCCAGTCACTGGGCTACACCGTGGTTGCGTTGACCGGGAAGGCCGAGGAACAGGCGGCCTATCTCAAAACCCTGGGCGCCGATTCGGTCCTGGACCGACATGGACTGGAAATGAGTGGAAAGCCCCTGGAGCGCATGCAGTGGGGTGGTGCGGTGGATAACGTCGGTGGCGAAACTCTTGGCTGGTTGACACGAACGACGTCGATTTGGGGCAATATCGCCTCCATCGGACTGGCTGGTGGCTACAAGCTGGAGACCACCGTTATGCCTTTCATTCTGCGGGGCGTCAGTCTGCTCGGTATCAATTCCGTTGAGTGTCCATCTTATGTACGCGATCGTGCCTGGTCTCGTGCAGCCAGCGATCTCAAGCCGGCCCACCTGGCGCAGATCGCCAACCGGGAAATTGCTTTCGATGACTTGCCTCAGGCTTTCAGTGCGTATGTGGATGGGCAGGTCACCGGGCGCACCGTCGTCCGAATCGGTTAGGAACCGCTGAATAAGTCGAGAGGTTTCGCGGTACAAAGATGTGCTGCCTTTCATCCACTGGGAATCGTTGCAGCAGAAGCTTCCAGCGTGTTCCTTCGATGTGAATGTAAGGGCCGCGGAAAAAATGAATCATCCCATCCTGCTGGTCTCTCACCTCAGCTATCACTACCGGCATCCTGCCTCGCGTGAAGCGAGTCCATCGATGGGCGTTGTCTGGGTTGCAGATTCAGTTGCATAGTCAATGGTATGCGCTGTCATATGCGCATTGAATCTGAGCTGATACCCTGCCCACTACGGGCCGACACATAATTTCCGCGGCCCT
>JAAELC010000608.1 GCA_024227135.1 Gammaproteobacteria bacterium | reverse complement strand
AGAGACAAAGAGAAAATCCTTGTATGCAATGACGCCAAGAAACTCGAGCAGTGGATCAAGCGTGCGACAACGGTGAATTCGATCGCCGAGGTGTTCGCGGAAGCTTGAAATAGCCCTCCAAAGATCAACTGCCTTGTTTTTTTAGTGAGCCCTCGGCATCGATGCTATTCCAGCAGAGGTGGCCACGTGGATATCTATCCCAAAAGCGCATTCCAAAATGCGCCAGGGTGCACAAGTAGACCTCTTATTCGACCGTGATGATGGTGTTATTAATCTCTGTGAGATTAAATATGCGCCTGGCCCATTTCGATTGACTAAAGACTACGCGCGAGACCTGCAGGACAAGATTGCCATCTTTGAGAAGATAACAAAAACCAGCAAACAAATCGTTCTTACGTTGGTGACCACTCATGGTCTAGAAGAAAATGTGTGGTCACGTGATCTCATTGAACGTGTTGTTACTTCTGATGCATTTCTGTAGCTGGACTCTCCGTGGTATTTTGTTCCACTGTCAGCCAACGGGCCGCCGCTAAGCAGGATGGCTGCCCATCGGCGGTGGAGCAGCATGGCGGCAGGCAAGCAGAAGCGGTCCCCTTACCAGCTGTTTACTCATATGTCGTCCTGCAGCAGATGCCCATGACAACATTCAGCATGTCTACAGGCATATGGAGGCAGACAACATGTCCGACATCGATTGCATAGCCACGCTTGGCGACCCCTGGCCGCACCTTGGCAACGTGCGCAACGAATGGGCCTTCCTGGGGTTCGAGAAGCCTTGGGTGGATCATATGGAAGCGCTCTGCCGTGCCGAGCTCGAGCAGGCTCATGGCCGATTGCGACCGGTGCATCGGACGAAGCCAGGGGGAGCGCTGCATATCGGCAATGTGCTGCCCGGTGGTACTGGCTGGTCTTCGGGGGAGGTGAAGATGCGGAAGTTGAAAGGGGGGCGGCCGAAGGAGACTTGTGTCATAAGTTCCGATGAACTCAGGGGGATT
>JAAELC010000607.1 GCA_024227135.1 Gammaproteobacteria bacterium | reverse complement strand
GCGCTGAGCTCTGGTAACCTGACTTGCGATACTGGGTCGCGCAGAAAAAGGTTTATCCGGTCGTTCTCCCATTTGTGACCACGCTTCGTGGTGGAGACATCCCGGGCATAACGTTCCAACAGGTCACTCAGGGTCTTGTCGACTATTGTCTTGACACCCTGTTGCAGATCCCCCTCGGTTTTGATTGCCCAAGCGGTGGCCTGGGCCTTGGTGCGAAAGGTTGCTGACAATCTTGATCCACGTTTTCTGACTTGCACCCGCCATCTGGTACCACGCTTGGTTATCGCCGCCATATTCCACCCCCCTTGGCACAATTTTGGAGCAAAACTGGCACAATGCAAGCGGGGAAACGGTGGTTTTCAGCGGTATTTTGCGGTGAGACTTTAGATGGATATCACTTGGAACCCGTTGAATTATGGTAGAAAACGGGTTTTTGCGGGTTTGTGTGGGAAGGTCAAATGGTGCCGAGAAGAGGACTTGAACCTCCACTGGGTTACCCCAACTAACACCTGAAGCTAGCGCGTCTACCAATTCCGCCATCTCGGCAATGCTCTTGCGAGTGCTGCACCAAGCGCCTTCAATCACAAGAGACGGCGAACTTTACCGATACCTGGTTGGATTGTCAATGGTATAGTTGTGGTGATGCAGGATGACGTTGTCCCATCGACTCCCACGGGTTTGGGAGCTTCCCAAGGGGGGGCGAGCAGTTGAGAGTTTGCTTCTGAGCGGGTGGTTATTCCGGACAGGATGGGAGTTTCCCTGTGCACTTTGGCCCATAGCTGGCTGAGTTTGATGACTGAACGCTGTATCTGGATTCCCTGAATCCTGGAAAGTGAAAAACAGGGAACGGGTAATGGCGGAAGACCGGATCAGCTGATGGCGCGCTGGAAAAAAGGTCCATCGTGAGATTTCCTTCAGAGTCGGGGCCCCAACCCTGAAACACTAGAACAGGGACGATCAACCCTGTCCTTGGGGTATGGGGTGCCTGAGAGTAGAATGCGACCCTATGAAAATACAAACAACATTAAACGGCAGGGATAGTAACCGTGACCAATCGCGCTGACAGTAAACGCTCCAGGGGAAAAGACCCCCATCGGGCCAGAGAGGCAAAGAAGTACGAGAATCCGATTCCGAGCCGGGAGTTCATCATGGAGTTGCTGGCCGAATTTGGTGCGCCTTTGCAACGGGCGGATCTGGCGGACAGGCTCAAGTTGGCAGATGACGACAAAATCGAAGCTTTGCGGCGGCGTCTCAACGCCATGGTCCGGGATGGGCAGCTGGTCCGGAACCGGCGGGGTGCCTATTGCCTGGTCAACCGCAAGGATCTGATCGCGGGTCGGGTGATTGGGCATCCGGACGGTTTCGGTTTCCTTAAACCGGATGAGGGGGGGAATGATCTGTTTCTCTCTCCAAGGAACATGCGGCAACTGCTCCATGGAGACCGGGCGGTCGTGCGCCTGGTGGGCGTGGATCACCGGGGACGTCGTGAGGGTGCTGTAGTGGAGGTATTGGAGCGTGCCCACAGCCAGTTGGTGGGTCGGCTTTATCTGGAGCACGGTGTCGGCTTTGTGGTACCGGACAATAAACGGGTTCACCAGGATATCGTGGTGCCGGAGGCTGATCTCCAGGGAGCAGGCCACGGGCAGATGGTAATGGTGGAAATTCTTGAGCAGCCCACCAAACGCACCCAGCCCGTGGGTCGCATCATGGAGGTGATGGGTGAGCATATGGCACCCGGGATGGAGACTGATGTGGCCATCCGTTCCCACGGCATACCCTTGGATTGGCCCGAGGAGGTGGAAGCCGAGATTGCATCATTGAAAAAAGAGGTCGAGGAGTCGGCAAAGGCGGGCAGGGTGGATCTGCGTCGCCTGCCGCTGGTCACCATCGATGGGGCCGACGCCCGGGATTTCGATGACGCGGTTTATTGCGAGAAAAAGCCCAAAGGCTGGAAACTGCTGGTCTGTATCGCGGATGTGTCCAGTTATGTCCAGCCCTCCAGCGCACTCGACAAGGAGGCAAGACGCCGGGGTAACTCGGTCTATTTTCCCGACCGGGTAATTCCCATGCTGCCGGAGGTGCTCTCCAATGGCTTATGCTCACTCAACCCAGAGGTCGATCGCCTGTGTATGACCTGCGAGCTCTACATCGATAAAACGGGGAAGATTGCCCGATCAAAGTTTTATCCCGGGGTAATGAGATCCCACGCCAGGCTCACCTATGACGAAGTGGCGGACATGCTCGATGGGAATCCTGAGGCCCCCAATCAGCACGCCGCTTTGCTGCCCCATTTAGAAGAACTTTATAACCTGTATCGGATGCTTCACGAGGGCCGGAGTGCCCGGGGTGCCATCGATTTCGATACTACTGAAACCCGGATACTCTTTGACGACGAAGCCAAGGTTGAGCGTATCGTACCCACCGAGAGAAACGATGCCCACCGACTGATCGAAGAGTGCATGCTGGCCGCCAATGTGGCAGCGGCCAGGTTGCTGCTGCGCAAGAAGCTGCCGGCACTTTACCGGATTCACGATGGACCCCAGGTGGAGAAACTGCTGGACCTTCGCACCTTTCTCGGCGAGCTGGGATTGCAGTTATCTGGCGGGACTGATCCGGAAACCAAGGACTATGCTGACCTTCTCGAGTCGGTGCAGGGACGTGAGGATGCTCACCTGATTCAGACCGTACTGTTACGATCAATGTCCCAGGCGGTTTACAGTTCTGAGAACTCAGGCCATTTCGGTCTTTCTTTCCCGGCATACACCCATTTTACATCGCCGATCCGGCGCTACCCGGACTTGATCGTCCATCGGGCGATCAAGCACCTGCTCACAGGCGGGGGGGTCGAGGATTTCGAATACCCCAAACCCGAGCTGCAGGGGTTGGGCGAGCACTGTTCGGCCACTGAACGACGAGCCGACGAGGCCACCCGGGACGTCATTGCCTGGCTGAAATGCGAGTACATGATGGACAAGATAGGGGAGAGCTTTGGGGGCATTATCAGCAGTGTCACCTCTTTCGGTTTGTTCGTTGAGCTGAAGGGGGTTCATGTGGAGGGGCTGGTGCACATAACCTCCCTGGAAAACGACTATTATCATTTCGATCCGGTGGGGCACCGGTTGACCGGGGAGCGGGCAGGAAAAGTATTCCGCCTCGGTGACCCGATCCAGGTCAAGGTGGCAGCGGTCAATCTGGACGAAAAAAAGATTGATTTTGCCCTGGGATCGCCATCCGGGATGACGGAAAAAAGAGAAAAGAGAGGCCGCAAGCCCAAGCGCAAGAAAAAAGGTGCTGCAGCGGTTTCCGAGCGGGGCACCCGGAAAAAAACCGGGGGCGCTGCCCCCAAAACGAAAAGCAGAGGCCTCGGGAATAAATCCAAAGCGCCAAAGAGTCGGACCGGGGGGAAACGCAAGCCCCGAAAGAGCAGGAGCGGTTAATTGACAGCCCAACTGATTGGTGGTCTGCACAGTGTACGGACCGCCCTGAAACACGGTGCGGAATCGGTACAGGAAATCTGGGTAGAGGAACGGCGTCGCGATCAGCGGGTCCGTGAACTGGCCAGCCTGGCCAGAAAGCAGGGTATTCGAGTACGGGTGGTGGGTCGGGAGGAACTGGATCGCCTGGTCTCCGGGGCCAATCACCAGGGGGTGGTCGCGCGGACCCTGATGCCGGTTGCCCGGGACGAGAAGGAACTGGATCATCTTCTTGACGGGCTCCAGGCACCGGTTTTACTGCTGATACTCGATGGTGTGCAGGATCCTCATAACCTGGGTGCTTGTCTGCGCAATGCAGATGCGGCAGGTGTTCAGGCGGTGATTGCGCCAAAAGACCGTTCCGTGGGCCTGACACCCACGGCTTGCAAAGTGGCAAGCGGTGCAGCTGAAACAGTCCCTTTTTTTCAGGTAACGAATCTGGTACGCACGCTGAAACGGCTCCAGGATCGCGGGATTTGGCTGGTGGGAACCACAGGAGATGCAGAGGCGACCCTGTTTGATACCCGGCTGGATGGTCATCTGGGTGTCCTGATGGGGGGCGAGGAAAAAGGGATGCGGCGATTGACCCGGGAGTCCTGTGACATGCTGGTCAAGCTGCCTATGGCCGGTCAGGTCGAAAGCCTCAATGTATCGGTGGCCGCCGGGATCACTCTGTTCGAGGTGATCAGACAGCGGGGGCAGGGGAGCGGTTAGTGGCTGGATCTCCTTCCGGATCGGCCCTCCAGCTCGGGCGGGTTGGCTGGAACCCCTGGGGGCTGCCCCGGGGAGATTCACAGACCCTGCCGGTTGACAGGAAAAATCATTTGTATCCAATAAGATACTATTGCACCGAGTATATTTACGGGTTAAGATGCGCGGCTTGCTGGTGAACGTCTGTTAACAGGCCACCGGCACCTCCTTGCCTCATCGACCAACTCGAGAGGCTGTTTTAATCCGTAGGGAGATACAATGAGACACTACGAAATCGTGTTCATGGTCCACCCGGACCAGAGCGAGCAGGTACCTGGCATGATAGATCGCTATCGTTCAGGGATAGAATCCAAAGGCGGCAAGATTCATCGCCTGGAGGATTGGGGTCGTCGGCAACTCGCTTATCCTATTCAGAAACTCCACAAAGCCCATTACGTGCTCATGAACATCGAGTGCGACGGGGAAGCTCTGACCGAACTGGAAAACGCTTTCCGTTTCAACGATGCGGTACTCCGAAATCTGGTATTGACCCGGAAAGGTCCGGATACCGAACCGTCCCCCCTGGCCAAGGCCCCGGATGAGAGAGATGAAACGCCGAGACCTTCCAGAGACGATGACGCTAAAAGCTCAGATTGAGGCTTTCATTAGCTTCCGCTCTTTCAAGCAGCCACTGGATAGATTTTGAGGGATAGATATGTCACGTTTTTTTCGTCGCAGAAGATATTGTCGTTTTACCGCTGAAGGTATCAAAGAGATCGACTACAAGGATCTCAACCTGCTCAAGGCGTATATCAGCGAGACCGGTAAGATTGTACCCAGCCGGATCACGGGAACCAAAGCCAGGTATCAGCGTCAGCTGGGCCAGGCCATCAAGCGTGCCCGTTTTCTCGCTCTGCTGCCTTATACCGACGGTCATTGACTGCGTACCAGGGTTTTTTCGGCCACTGTGCTGACTAACCTCTGACGCTGGTTTAAGGTACAAGAGATGCAGTTTCTCGCATCCCTGGCTATGCGGGGCAGGGCGCAGGCAATAATGATTGCTGCCACGCTGGCCATGCTGTCGCTGGTGTTTCCACCTGCCAGTATCCTGAGTACCGCCGTGGTCGCACTGGTGACATTACGCCAGGGGCCGAAGGAGGGTGCGCTGCTCATGGTATTCGCCGGAGGAGCCTGCATGGTGCTGGCTTACCTGGCGTTGGGGCAGGCGGCCCTGGTTGCCGGGTTCGTCGTGGTGATGTGGTTGCCTGGCTGGTTGCTTTCCAACCTGCTGAGAAGCAGCCGATCCCTGGCGATCACCATTCAGGGGGGATTGCTCCTGGGACTGTCGGCTATCATCTGGCAATACCTGCAGCATGACGATCCGGTCGCCACATGGAGAGAGATACTCGAACCACTGGTTCATTCGATGGTCGAGTCGGAGATGTTGAGTGAGACCCATGAACAGGGACTCCTGGATGTCATGTCCCAGTGGATGCCGGGAGCAATGGCCGCGGGGTTTTTTCTGCAGACCATGGTCTCTGTGCTTCTGGCCCGATGGTGGCAGGCGGTACTGTTTAATCCCGGTGGATTCAGGAGCGAGTTTCATCGACTGAGAATGGGCCGTACCCTTGGGGTGCTCACGCTGTTGCTGCTGCTCCCCGGCCTGCTGAACAGCGAGTTTTCCGGCGCGTTTGCGGATTATATCGGGTTATTACTGCTGGCGGGCTGGTTCCTGGTAGGGCTTGCCCTGGTCCATGGCATGGTAGGGCTGCTCGGTGCTAATACCGGCTGGCTCGTGGCGATGTACATACTGCTTCTTTTTGCGATGCCCCACACCGCAACAATACTGGCATTGGTAGGGTTTATTGATGCCTGGTTCGATTTCAGGGCCCGCCTCCGACCCAAAAAAGGTTCGGGCGAGGCAGGCTGAAGAGTTAACACCAGATTCAAAGGTAATAGTTATGGACGTCATTCTGTTGGAAAAAATCGATAATCTCGGGGGACTGGGGGACAAAGTCGTGGTTCGCCCGGGATACGGCAGGAACTTTCTTATTCCTTCCGGTAAAGCTGTTGCCGCGACCAAGGCCAACGTGGAGCAATTCGAAGCCCGACGCGCTGAGTTGGAGCAGCAGGCGAGTGTAGTGCTGGCGGAGGCTGAGAAACGCAAACTGGCCATCGAAGCACTGTCGGCTGTCACGATTGCCCGAAAAGCCGGTGATGAAGGCCGGCTGTTTGGCTCGGTAGGCACCGCAGATATTTCAGATGCCGCTACTGCCGCTGGCGTCGAACTCGCCAAGCGTGAAGTGAGACTTCCCGATGGTCCTTTCCATCACACGGGTGAGTTCGAGGTTCAGATCCATCTGCATACGGATGTGGATGCGGTGCTGAATCTGGCTATCATCCCCGAGGATTAACTCCTTCACGGATTCTGTGTGTCAATGAGATCAGAGCGGATGGCAACACCAGAGCTAACCGCTCTCTGATTTTTTATCACTGAATCCGGTTTCAGCCTGTCATCCCGCGACCCGCAGGATGACAAGCTGTTTCAGCGCTCGAGCCAGATGCTCAAATCATGGCGGGTGCTGGAAATCATCGCCAATGCACCCAGTGCTGGAAACAGGTCTGTCTCCATGTGTGGACGCTTCAACATCATTGACGATCTGGCCGTGCAGATACTCTGTGAGCGACTTGGTATCGACACGGCGCGTTGGCCCCTGCGTTTCAGCAACGATGTTGCACCTTCAAGTAGAATATCCCTGATCAGGGAAAACTCAGAGGGTCGGCGAGTCGATGATGCCATCTGGTGGTTGCTGCTCGAGAAGACGCCATCCGGTTGGCGGCCCAATCACCGTTACGCAACTTTCAATACCCGCTACGACAAACTCCACAAGAAGCAGTCGGTGGGTTACCGACCTTTTCGGAATGGTCGCTGCATCATTCCGGCATCAGGGTTTGTGGAAGGGTTGCAGGGAACGAAAACCTATCATCAGCTGGATGGGACGGAAGGCATTGGATTCGCTGGGCTTTACAGGACATGGATCGACGAGACCACCGGAGAGATTACCTACTCGGCCTCGATTATCACCCTTGCTCCCCATCCCAGGTTTTCCGGTATACATGAGAAGGCTTTCCCGATGATGCTGGACATCGGCGATGAAGCTACTGTCAACCGATGGCTTGATCCGGAATTTCACAAGGTGGATAAGTTCCAGGAATTGCTAAAGCCCCGGCTGGTTACTTCCCTGAGGGCCTGCCCTATCGATCGCCCATCAACCAGAAACCCCGTTGGTGAGCAGTTTGTTATAGCAGCAGACGATCTCCCACCTCCGTCACCCCTTGAATAGAGCGCTTGTGTAAAAGCAGATGCAAACCCGCAAGGCCTTGAAGAAACAAGGGTCGTGAAAGCAAACCTTTGATTAGTCAGGTCCACTGAAACACAGGCTCACCTCCACGACCCTTACCTACCAGTCGATTCACCACCTGGCCTTTGCTATTCAACCCGCACTTCGATTTTCCGGGGTTGGAGCTCGGCCCGTTTGGGTATTCGCAGACTCAGAACACCATCGTGTAACCCCGCTTCGATCTTCTCGGTATCCATTTCTCCGCTGAGGACAAAACTCCTCTGATATCGAGTAGTGCGAACGTCTGAGTAAACGGCCTCCATACCCTCGGGAATTCTGGTGTCCATATCGCCTTCGATGGAAAGCGTTTCCTTGTCTACCTTGAGATTCAGTTGCTCCTTGGTCACTCCGGGCATATCCGCCAGGAGCGTAATGCCGGAAGTATCTTCGAAAATATCCACCTGGGGTCTCAATACCCGTGTCACTTTGGATACCTCCTTGACGTCATCGGGATGTGTTTTTGCCACAGCTGTCTTGTCGTTCATTCTGGTACGCTCCCTGAATCAATTAACCGGAATCTGTTTCGGTCGGGCGACTTCGCGACGCTGAATCACCACGTGCAATACGCCGTTGGTGTAGTCTGCTTCCACATGCTCCTGATCCACATCTTCGGGCAGCGTGATGACACGGCGAAACTCACCATCGAAACGCTCATTCCTGTAGTAGTTTGCACCTTCTTCTGTGATCAGACGCCTTACACCGGCAATCGTCAGAAGGTTGCGTTGAATAGAGATATCCAGGCTGCTGCTATCGATACCGGGAACAAAGACAAACACATCCACTCTATCAGGTGTAGTTCCCACGTTGATGGGTGGAAAGGTTCCTTGAGCGACGGCACGTATACTGGAAGGCCAGCGGCCATTGGCGATTAACTCATCCATTTCCAGCTGCATACGCCTGAAATCATTGAAAAGCGATCCTTCGGGATTGATCAGACTATCGAACATTTCTATTACCTCCTCTGTTAGCAGGACGATGTTAGGACCTCTCCTGATTATTGATATAGGGGCGTTGAAAATGAATTCAATAGTTTCTCAGACCCGGTTTGAAGGCACCGGGATTCTGATACGCAGTACAACCGGTTCAGTTGAATTCAGGTAAATCTCCAGCGGTTTGTTCGACAAACCCAGTCTCGCGGGAATGGTCGTTCAGCTTGACCCTATCGGTGAAGGAAGGAGTGGGACCCTTTGTTTTATGAGCCCAGATGGATTCTCTGAGCCAGAGTTGGCACATGAGCAGTGTCTGAAAAGACTATTCGCAACGGCTTACCCCCCAGAGATCACCCCGCACGGGAGTTCTGTGGACGAAGTGGCTTTGGCAGGGATGCCAAAGCCAAGTCTACAGGGCGGTACTTACAGCGTCTTCCGGAGCAGATCACTCATGGGGTGTGAGTCGATACTCTTAATCTAAACGCCCATTTCGGCGCGGGGATTAAACCCGAGTTGCCGTTCCATCTCTTTATAAAGTTTTCTGGCTTTCTCGCTGGATGCCTTTGGCAGAGCGATCTTTAGTACGACATAGATATCTCCAGGAGAGGTCCCGGGAATACCTCTACCCTTGAGTCGCAGCTTTCGATCGGAAGGAGACCCGGCGGGAATCTGCAGATCTACATCGCCTGCGGGTGTCGGGACTGTAACCTTGGCGCCCAGTGCCGCCTCCCAGGGAGCAACCGGTAGATCCAGATACACATCCCTGTCTTCGATGCGATACAGATTGTGTGCCTGAAATTTCACTTCCAGGTAGAGATCGCCGGTTTTTCCTCCACCGGTTCCCGGGAAACCTTGACCGGACAAACGAATCTGCTGACCCTCTTTGATACCCTTGGGTATGCGCACCTTGAGTTTTCGGTCTCCGCCGGAAGCACTGTTTTTTGGCTTGCCCAGATTGATCGTCCGGGTTGCTCCCCGGTAAGCATCTTCCAGATCGATGGACAGGCTTGCATGCTGATCCTCACCCTTGGTGTGGATAGAAGATCCTCTACTTCTGGTTTTGTCGAAGCCCTGCCCGAAAAGTGATTCAAAAAAGTCACTGAAGTTCGGGTTACCCCCTCTACGGGATCGCCCCCCGTGGACATCGAAACCCGCACCCCAGTCAGGCGGTGGTCGAAACTCCTGGCCTGCTTTCCAGTTAGCCCCCAGTTGATCATAGGCCTCCCGCTTTCTCTGATCCTTGAGAACCTCGTAGGCCTCACCCAGTTGTTTGAATCGTAATTCCGCTTTGGGATCCTTACTCACGTCCGGGTGATACTTACGCGCGAGCTTTCGATAGGCACGTTTGACCTCATTCTGGGTAGCATCCCGCTTCACTCCCATGATTTTGTAGTAATCTTTGTACTCCATGTGTTACCTCTTAAGCCTGAACGGTCGCGGGAAACGGTTTCTCAATCTCTATATGGGGGTGCAGGTAAGGTGATCACAAGGGCCTGCCGTGCTCACGATCCAGTCTGGCAAAACCCAGTTTATGGAACAAGTGGGTCTCTGCTTGTCTACTTGTGGTGTAACTGCTCGCCCCTGAGAGACCACACCCCATGGGTGGTCTGTGGAGGATGTATCTCTGACAGGGATGCCAAAGCCAAGCCTGCAGGGAGGGTTTTACGACGTCTTCTGGAACAGATCGCCCATGAGGGTTGAATAGACACCTTGTGGTCTATCGAGTAAAAAAAAAGAGACTGCATGGGGGTGATCATGGGCGTTCTGTTATGCCAGATGGTATCCTTTGCGCAATTTGTTACTAACCGGCGTTGAGGATTGGAAGAGGCCATGGCTGCTATCAATATCGAACGAGTGCTTTCGAAAGACGGAAAACGTTTTTTTCTCTACGCTGGTGTGCTCTGGACTGGAATTGCACTGTTTCGTCTATTACGCAAAGTGCTTGGGTTTGTGTTGATACCGGTGGCTGTGCTGGTCGCATTTAAAGTTTACAGGGGTGATTTCCGCAAACCGGTAACAGCTTGACAACCGCCTGACTGAAAACAGGTACAAACCGGTGTGGTCGGTTTTCAGGTCTGAATACGTCTGACTGAACCGTTAGGGCCTCGGAAAATATGATTTGTCCCAAAATGGCGCCGAATTGTTGTCCAGATTC
>JAAELC010000606.1 GCA_024227135.1 Gammaproteobacteria bacterium | reverse complement strand
GAACCTAAAATGAAAGAATTATCACCAAAATACAATCCAGCCGAGGTTGAGGCTGGGCGTTATGCTAAGTGGCTGGAGGCGGATGTCTTTGCGCCGTCAGGCGATGCGGAGGCTAAGCCCTATTCCATCGTGATTCCACCGCCAAACGTAACTGGTAAGTTGCACCTGGGGCATGCCTGGGACACGACTTTGCAGGACATCATCATCCGTCAGAAGCGCATGCAGGGCTTTGATACCCTCTGGCTGCCGGGTATGGACCACGCGGGGATTGCCACTCAGGCTAAGGTGGAGGAGCGCTTGCGGGAGCAGGGCGTGACCCGTTATGACCTGGGTCGGGAAAAATTCCTGGAGAAAGTTTGGGAATGGAAAGACGAGTATGCGGCCACCATTCGTGAGCAGTGGGGTAAGCTGGGCCTATCCCTAGACTATCAGCGGGACCGTTTCACGCTGGACGAAGGTTTGTCAAAAGCGGTGCGCAAGGTTTTTGTCGAACTCTATAAAAAAGGCTGGATCTACCGCGGTGAATTTATCATCAACTGGGATCCAGCGGCCCGCACAGCCCTTTCTGACATCGAGGTCATCCACAAGGATGTCGACGGGGCCTTCTACCACATGACCTATATGCTCGAGGACGGCTCTCAAGGGCTGCAGGTAG
>JAAELC010000605.1 GCA_024227135.1 Gammaproteobacteria bacterium | reverse complement strand
GAGGTATGATCGCCATCCTTGACCAGCTAATACCCAACAGACTATCCCCATGTTTAACCACGAACTAATCCTCAACCACATCGACGATATATTTGGACAAGACATGCATGCCAAGCGTGTTCTTTCCCTCGCCAATGCTACCCTCGGGGTTATCGAGTCAGGTTCACTGGCCATCCACGCCATCGGTAGTGGCCTCTCCTTGGCCAACGGTCTCGAACGTAAACATGCGGTTAAACAGGTGGATCGCCTGCTCACTAACACCAAGCTCAATGTCTGGAGCCTCTTTGACGATTGGGTGCCCTATGTGGTCGGTGAACGTACCGAGATCGTAGTCTCCATGGACTGGACCGAATTCGATGCCGATGATCACAGTACCTTGGTTATCAGCCTGCAAACCAACCACGGTCGCAGTACTCCGCTGCTGTGGAAAACCCATCGGAAATCGTTGCTCAAAGGGCAACGCAATGCCCATGAGAAAGAGCTGCTCACCAAGCTCAAGCAGACGTTGCCAGAGGGTATCTTCGTGACGGTAGTCGCTGACCGCGGCTTTGGTTACATGGAGCTGTTCGAACGCCTGGAGCAAGAGCTAGGCTTTGCTTATCTCATTAGATTTAAAGGAAATGTTTTGGTTGGTTACCCTGGTGTAGAGCAGGTTCCAGCTCGGGACTGGCTAACGCCGACCGGGCGCACCCGAACCCTCAAAGCGGTGGAGCTAACTGGGCAGCGACAGCCTGTCGAACGGGTCTATTGTTGTCATAAGAGTGGCATGAAAGACGCGTGGTTTCTGGCCAGTAACCGGACCGACCTGAGCGCCGCCAAGGCGTTGCAACTATACGGCCAGCGCTGGGGTATCGAGACCAGTTTTCGTGATATCAAAGATTACAAATTCGGCATGGGTATGGGAGATGTGCACATCAGTAATCCGGTCCGGCGTGACCGACTGTTTTTGTTCAGTGCCTTGGCCATCGTCTTGCTGACGCTGCTGGGTAAGGCTGGAGACAGTGTCGGTCTAGAGAGAACGATCAAGGTCAATACCAGCAAGAGCCGAACCTATTCGTTCTTTCGGCAAGGGGTCATCTATTACCAGTTGCTGCCTAAAATGAAAGTAGCCAATGCGGTCTTGTTGATGGATAAATTTATCTACTACCTGAAGCAACACCGCTTATATACCCGCACACTTGGAATTATTTGAGTCTCTAAAAATGAGGGGATCTCTGAGCTCTCTACCACGCTGGGCTTTCATTAGTGACCTGGAATTAGTCCTCTGCCTATACATAGCAAAGTGCCATACGATTCCAAGCGCAGAGTGCTCGAAACTGGATCCAGCTCACCGCTATT
>JAAELC010000604.1 GCA_024227135.1 Gammaproteobacteria bacterium | reverse complement strand
TCTCTATGAGGTGCTGGACTTCGATGTGCTTCCGTGGCTTTGGATATCCGAGTACAGGCTTGGCTTATAACACCACTCTGATTGCTTGCAGGCTGATATTCGAGAAGTGTATCGTTAGTTAAAATTTCTACAACATCCAGAAAATCTTCAGATGCCTTGGGATCCGCAACAGGAGGCATTCCTACGTCAGGGCTGAACTTACTATCTAGTAGTGCGTCCCACAAGTTCTGCCCTCTTATTTGGCAATACAAGATCTGCGAAATCAAGATATAATAAACCCATAATTCTGCGATAATCCCTTGTAATAACCCATTAATATGGCTATTCTTAGCTAATAATGGGTTCATTACAACGCGGAGGTGCAGATGATGGATTGCCGTCAAGTCACGTTCTCACCTGAGAAATCCCAGGAAAGAATCCACAAAGCCTTACAAATATTTCCGCATAAGTTGCTGATGCGGGTCTTGGCGTTTGCGCTCCATCTGCTGGGGGCAAGCCGCAAAGAGGTGGCCGCGTTGGTAGAGATGCCGGAGGAGTCGGTGAAGACGTTGCTGCGCGTGGTGTTGCGCGACGGCTTTTCTGCGCTTCGCGACCGCCGTTTGTCAGCGGCGCCACCGATTGCTGTTGCGCCGCCAAGTCCGACTCAGATAATCGTCAGCCACGGTCATGAAGGATGGATTGTCGAATTCGGTACTCAGGGGGAAACTCTGAGCATACCCGCTACTCACCCGATTCAAGCACGCACAGTGGTGTTGTCGTTGTTGAATGCCGGAGTGCTTACGCTGCCGCAGAGCGCTTCGGTGTTGGGAATCTGTGACGCGCATTGCCGTGAGTTGGCCCGCAAGCTGGCGAGCCACGACGTGGCAGATGCATTGGTCGATAAGCGTCAAGGCCAGAAGCAAGACTTCCGCGTCGGCCCCGAGCAGAAGGCGGAGCTCATTCAGCAGTTGGCCGCCCGCTCTATCACCGGGCACGACACCTCAAGCGAGGTTCTGGCTGAGCAAGTGAACGAACGGACCGAAGCGGGGGTATCGGCGCGAACAATCCGTTGGCATATCCGCCACCTCGGGTTATCAGATATCCGTCAATCACTCCCCCAATTGGTGGAGACACTAAAAAAAACTCCAACGGATCGTAGTTGAGGCGGATACCCGCTTACCGGCATCACCGAGTGGACCCAGCGCAGCGAGTCCGGCTGACGATATGCCAAGTAACGCCGGAGTATGGGGCTTTCCCTCTGTAGCATCGCAAACGATGACCACGCCGCTGTCTCGCCGACAAGCCATTGTCGCATTAGCCAATGCCCGGATTGGTGTCAACGCCATTGCCGCCATAGTGCACTATTCGGTTGATACCGTGCGTCGCTGGATTCGCCGGGCCAAGGAGTCAGGCGAGTTCCATGATTATGCGCGTTTGGGACGCCCGGCTATTTACCCGCAGGAGATCCAGCTGCGAATGGTGGCCTTTTACTGCCAAACCCAGCCGTTGCCCGCGTGCGGAAGATGGACGCTGAGATGGGCCGCACAACGCCTGAAGGGGGATAGTACCCTGGTCGGTGCGGCACCCAGCAAATCCACGTTGCATCGTATTCTGCAAAGCAACCGGTTGAAGCCGCACCAGTCCAGTTACTTCCTTCATATCACCGATCCAGACTTCTTTCCCAAAATGGAGCATCTTGTCGGCTTATACCGCACCCCACCACAAAATCTGATCTTCTTTGACGAGTGTCCGGGCATCCAGATCCTCAAGCGACTTACGCCGGATCTGCAAACCGACACCATGGGTAAACGACTCGAAGAGTTCGAGTATATTCGTAATGGGACCATGGATGTGCTTGCTTTTCTCCAGCACGTTGATGGGACGGTGTACCTTGAATGCCGGTCCGATCACAAAACCGACACCTTTTTGGCCGTGTTCAGGCGCCATGCGAGCCGATACTCTCAAACCGATATACTCCACTATGTGATGGACAATCTCTCCTCTCACCGTGGCTATCCCTTCTGCCAACTGGTGGCCGAGCTCAGTGGGATCGAGTGTCCGCCAGAGCAACAGCTGTGTACACAGGCCAAGCGGGTTGAATGGCTCGGCCGAGAAGACAAACGGGTCGTCATTCACTTTACCCCCTATCACGGCTCCTGGCTCAATTGGATCGAATTCTGGTTCGGCATCATGGGTCGCAAGGTGCTCGGCGAATCATTCGGATCGTCCGACGAGCTAAAGGCAGCGGTAGAGGCGTTTGCGAACGAATGGAATCTCCTTCTGGCCCATCCTTTTAAATGGTCGTACGATGGCAAAGGGCTGCACGAAAAGGCGGTGAAGCGATTCACGAAAATACTTCATATAGCAGCTGGAAAAATGGAATTAAGGACCCTGACCAAGCAGATGAGGCTGTTGGCCAATCTGCTCAGAGGTTACTTATCGGAGGTTTCTAAAGAAAGTTGGGAGCAGCTATCCGCAGCGTTATGTGCTCAATCCGAGGCTATCGATGATCTTATTCACTGTGAAAGCGGACCCGTTCGCAAACTGAAAGCACAGCATGCGGCACTGGACCTGACCACCGCTTTATACGATTATTTTGTCTCGACCGAGGAAACGGCAATTTGAGGAAATCAAATTGCCAGAATCCTATGCAGAACTTATGGGACGCACTACTAGTGAACGAAGTGGTGTAGTGACGAGGGCGGCGATCCTGGAAACGGCGCGGATTTGCGGCAGAATTTCGGGGTGACGGCGGGATTACCTGTTCCTATACTGCGCCCTCAGTAGGATTTCATCCGTGGCCACTACGTGTATCAGTGGCAATTGCGCTTAACCGGATTATTCGAAGCGCGGTGGCTTTCAGCCGTTGATCCATCTTCCAGTCCAGACAGATCGTTCGATCTGCTTTTACCGCAGGCGCCAGCCGGCAATCCACTCGACGAGCCATCATTTTATCACCATTGGCGATGGCTGTTGATGCTCATATTTCATCCACCGCGGAATTCTCTTCCGCTCATTTAAAAAAAGGAGGTGTAACCACCATCGAGGAACGCCCGCTTCTGGGCACGTTGGGTCCGCACTGGGCCTTTACCCATCAGGGATAAACCAGTGTTGCCTGAGACCAGGCATGTTCAGGTTGTAAGGGAGTGGTGTCCCAGGACCGTTTTACATTAGCGGATTCAGTCAGCTAAGGCTGCTGGATGGTCATAAACACTTACCAGATAGCGAATACACCATGAGAAACCTGAACTACCAACTCAAACAACACTGCCGCCAGAACCGGGATGGCAGCTACAGCACCCAGGCCAAGCGGGGGCATCACCTGATGCTCATCGCGAATCAGCTGCACACGCTGGGTTTCCAGGGGATGAATGCCCGTTCCCTGAAACCGAAACATGACGATGCGCTGGTCAAGCAGTGGCTGGAGCAGGAGCTTTCCACTGGAACGATCAAGAACCGGATGGCAGTGCTGCGCTGGTGGGCACAGAAAGTGAACAAGCAGAATGTGGTGGCGCGCTCGAACGACCATTACGGTATTCCCAACCGGCAGTTTGTGACCAACACTTCGAAAGCGAGAACATTGAACACTTCGGACCTGGAAAAGATATCGGATCCGTACATCTGTATAAGCCTGCAGCTACAACAAGCCTTCGGCCTGCGCCGGGAGGAAGCGATCAAATTCCAGCCTGGGTTTGCCGATCAGGGAGATCACATCCGCCTTAAAGCCTCCTGGACCAAGGGGGGGAAGAGCCGAACGATACCGGTTCGCACCGATGCTCAGCGCAAGCTGCTGGAGCGGACACGAAAACAAATCGGGAGTGGATCTCTGATCCCCGCGGATCGCAGCTATGTTCAACAGCTTCGCGTGTACGAGCGCCTGACCGCCAATGTCGGGTTTTCCCGGATGCATGGGCTGCGCCACGACTATGCCCAGCGACGGTATGAGGAGCTGACTGGCTGGCCATCGCCGGCGGCGGGTGGTCCAACGGCGAGTGTACTGACATTCGAGCAAAAACTGATTGATCAGAAGACTCGTCTGGCGATCAGTCAGGAACTCGGGCACTCTCGAGGACAAATTCTATCAATTTATTTAGGAAAATGAGTGGTTGTGTAAAGCTTTCCAGTATGTGTGATTTGGACGATGAGCAAAACTCACCCCGATCTTTTTGCAGGCATGCATGACCTGGGATACCTGGAACATGTCCTCCAGGGCGCTGGTCTCCAATACTTCCAGTTCCAGGCAGTCTCGTTTGATGTCCGGGTATGCAGCCAGAAGTTCACCCAGGCGCTGGACGAAATCGGGGTGTTGCAACTGACGAGCGCCGATGTTCACGCTTACCGGTATGTCGAGCCCATGGGCTTGCCAGGCCTGTATTTGCGACAGCGCCGTGTCGATGATCCACTCCCCCAGTTCCACCGCCAAAGGCTGGTCTTCGATTACGGGCAGAAAATTGATTGGTGACAACAGACCCTGCTCCGGGTGCCGCCAGCGGATCAGGGCTTCGGCCCCGATCACCTCTCCGGTACGCATACTCACCTTGGGCTGGTAGTAGAGCAGGAATTTCCGCTCAGCCAACGCCTCGCGGATACGTTCCAGGCTTTCATGCCGTCCCCTGACGCTGCGGTCATGATCCGTATCGAAAATGTGATAGCGGTTTCTGCCTGCCAGCTTGGCCTGGTACATGGCCTGGTCGCTCTGACGCAGCAGTAGGTCGGCATCCACCTCTTCGGCCTGCGGGTAGAAGGTCACACCCAGGCTGGCGGAGACCTGCAGTACCAGATCATCCAAATGTACCGGTTGGGCAGCGACCTGGAGGAGTCGCTTCAGCAAGGTTACGTAATCGTCTATATCGCAAATGTCGATTAACACCGCAACAAACTTATCACCTCCCAGGCGGGCGATGGTGTCGCCTTCACGTAGCGCCTGTTTCAGGCGGATGCCCAGGGCGGCAAGAAAGCGATCTCCCGCACCATGACCATAGGTATCATTGATTGTCTTGAAACCATCCAGGTCCAAATAAACAATCGCCAGTTGTTTGTCCCGGCGTTTACCCTGCAGCATGGCTTGGCGCAGCCGGTCCACCAGCAGTGCCCGGTTGGGCAGATCGGTCAAGGTATCGTAATGGGCAATATATTCGAGCTGATCCTGGTGCTTTTTTTCGGTGTTTATGTTCTTGCATGCACCGATCCACTTGTAGGGACGACCGGCGTCATCGATAAGAGGTAGCGCATGGTCGCTCCAGTAGCGGTATGCATCACTTCGA
The DNA here is from genome assembly GCA_024227135.1 of Gammaproteobacteria bacterium. GTDB lineage: Bacteria > Pseudomonadota > Gammaproteobacteria > Chromatiales > Chromatiaceae > JAHEHQ01. The sequence goes on along the minus strand of JAAELC010000604.1, from coordinate 3,208 downwards.
TGCCTGACCCGGTATTCGTAATAGGTTGGCTCAGTCGAGGTGCGGTGCAACTCGACGGCACTTGCCAGAATCTTGGTGTCTTCCGGATGGACCAGGCGAAGCCAGGCACCGATATCTCTGGAGATCTCACCCGTCTTGCAACCCAAGATGCTATCGACATCCCGAACCACTCCAGTGAATCCGTGGCGACATCCCATTCGTAAATCAGGTCATAGGCGGCCTTTCCCGCAGTTCTGAAGCGCAGCTCACTATCTTGCAGGGCCTTTTCGGTCTTCTTGCGATCGGTGATATTGCTTAAGACCAGACGAATTCGACGGGAATCACCGTCAGTACTTATCTCACAGATGCTATCGAGCCTGACCCAGAATGATTCTTCAGGCTGAGCACGCAAGCGCAGTTCACAACTTTGTCCTTCCCGTGTCTCACGAGCCCTCACTATACTCTTGTAGTAGACATCTTGGTCTTCCTTGACGATAAACCTTTTTTCTTGTCCACGTGACACACTCCGGTGTGCTTGATTCGGCGAAAGGAGCTATTGCCTTGTTTTGGCCGTCTCGTGGGGTTTAAGATCGTGCCATGTGCTCAACAGGTATTGCCTTCCCTCCATGGAAATGGGACTTGCCTTTACCAGTACGTCGCGAACAACTCCGTCCTTGGTCTTGTGCTTGGTTTTGAATGTATCGCTCCCCTGCGTGATGATGGTCTGGATGTGCGCTGCGACTTCGTCTGCGGATTCCCGCGGCCTCGATAGCCGCTATGGACAATTGCAGGAACTCTTCCTTGGAGTAGCCAAGGTGGTCGTGGGCGATCCTGTTGGATTCTTCGATTTTTCCTGTTTCCGCATCGATCAGCACATTTGAGTCGTTGCTCAGATCAAAGAGCATGCGGTAGCGTTGTTCCGACTCATTCAGGTTCTGCTCGACCCGCTTGCGCAGGGTGATATCGTTCATCGAAACCACCGCCCCGAGCCGATTCCCCCTTGGGATCGACCAGTATCCGGCCGGTTACGCTCACCGTGCGGGCCATACGCCCCCTGGGCGCGATAACACACTCCTCGTTGCTCACCTCCTCGCCTTTCAACGCCCGCACCAGTGGGATATCCGAAAGCTGCATCGGTGTCTTGCCGTCAGTTTCGTACAGGTTGTAGTGCTTGGTCCAGTCTTCCGGTGGAATTAGATCCACAGGCAGACCATGGAACTTGTGCGCAGCCTGGTTGAAATAGGACAGGATGCCATCCTGGTCGCAGGCCACGATACCGTTTGCCGTGCAGTCCAGGACTGCTGACTGGAATATCTGCTGTTTCCAGAGCTTTTTCTCGATCTGTTTGAGCTTGGTGATATCTTCAAAGGTGATCACTACGCCGTCGATCACATTGGCAATGGTCCGGTAGGGGCGCACCTTCATGAAGTAAACGTTTCCATCCTGGCTCTTTACCTCGGCCTCTCTGACGGCCAGATCACGAAGCACCTCTTTTCCATATTCGGCCAGGTCCACGTCGACCAGACTGGTCTTCAAATGCCTGATAGGTCGACCCGAATCCGTCACCACCAGCGGGACAATGCCGGTTGCCGTCGGTGTGAAGCGCCGAACGCACAACTGCGTGTCCAAAAATACAGTGGCGATGTTGGTGCTGTCCAGTAGATTCCTCATGTCGTCGTTGATTTGCGACAGCTCGTCTATGCGGCTTTGCAGCTCCGCATTGACGATGGCCGACTCCTCGTTGAGGGACTGCAACTCCTCTTTCGAGGTCTCCATCTCTTCGTTGGTGCTTTGCAGTTCCTCGTTGGTGCTCTGCAACTCCTCGTTGGTGGATTTCAGCTCCTCGTTGGAGGTCTCCAACTCCTCGATCGTTGTTTGCAGGTTCTCTTTGGTGTATTGCAGTTCCCGCTCGAGTTCCTCGGCCGACTTACCCTGTGTCCTCTTTTGCTCTAACGGTGGTTTGTCCAGATCTGCTTTTAAAGGTTGTGTTTTTGTTTCGAACATAACCATCATCAGGCCCCGCATCATGGACTGTTCTAGTACCGGCTTGATGGATATATCCAGAAACAGATGGTCTCCATTGTTATCGATCTGTAGATTTCGATGGATGACCTCCTGCTTGTGTATGGCCACTTTTCGAATTGCGGTGGCCAAGCTTGCTTTCAGGCCCTGCCGGGCCATCCCCAAGAGATTGACGCTTATCCTCCCTTCCGGAGGTTCGAGAAAACGCCCCGTCCGGCCGTGAATGTAGATCACATTGCAGGCATCATCAATGATGGCGCATGGGGGCGTGTTGCTCTGCTGGAGGATGGTGTCCACCAGTTGCAGCGCACTCATCTCTTCCGCTTTCCTGATGCTTTCCAGGGCATCTGGTTCGACCTGCGCCAATACGACGGGGGTGGCCAGGAAGTCCAGGGCGGGATGCACGGACTTGCTCGATATCTGGCGATGGAACAGCTTCCATTTCCTGTTCAGTGGGGAAAACAGCTCGGTGGCATGTCCGACGGATTCAGAGGAGCCGAGGAATAGAATCCCATCCTGTCTCAGGCTGTAATGAAAAATCGGCAACAGCTTCTTCTGTAATTCAGAATCCAGGTAAATCAGCAGATTACGGCAGGACAATATGTCCAGTTTGGTGAACGGCGGATCCTTGATGACATTCTGCGGCGCAAACACCAACATTTCGCGGATCGACTTCTTGATTCGATACCGGCCGTCGTCTTCCTTGGTAAAGTGGCGCTGAATACGCTCTGCTGATACATCCGCCAGGATACTCTCGGGATAGATACCCATGCGTGCTACGTTGATCGCATCTTCATCGATATCGGTACCGGTACCGAAAATCTGCACGTTGAAGTAGAGTTTCATCTTTGCCATGCACTCCTGCAGAATGATGGCCAGGGAGTAGGCTTCCTCGCCACTGCTGCAGCCGACAACCCAAACGCGGTCGTGTAGTCTTCCGGCTTGTTTGCAAGCAGTTTGGGGAGATATCTATCCCGCAGGGCGTCGAATGCCGGGGTATCTCTGAAAAAGTTGGTGACCCCGATCAACAGCTCTTTGAACAGGATATCCACCTCACGATCGCTCTTTTGCAGATGCTGGGCGTAAGAAAATTTTCGTCCAACCCACCTTTACAGCCATTCCCAAAAATAGTACGGGACACATCTGGGATAATCCTGTATAACACTGGACATGACAAGTCCTGCCCAACATCAGGCTACCGCTACGC
>JAAELC010000603.1 GCA_024227135.1 Gammaproteobacteria bacterium | reverse complement strand
TCTGCAGTTCTCCCCGGAGCAGCGTCTCGCGCTCGCTGACAATGGTGGTTAGGTTCTGCAGGCCGGACTCGGTCCGCGCGGCCAGCAAGCCAATGGCGTCTCGTAGCGTGTCGACGGCTGTGGCTGTCTCGACCCCTGCGCGCGTCAGCTCGTCGACGCTAGTGACGATTCCAGTGATCTGCTGCTCGACGTACGCGGCAAACCTCCCCATTTCCTCATGCACCTCTGCGAACTGCTCATCTGTGTGCCGTGCGAGTTGCTTGATAGAATTCCCGAGCTCGCGATCCCTCAAACGCGCCTCCGCGTTCTCGGTTTCCTGTAGTGCCAACAACTCCCGCGTTTCGTCGATCTGGGCCTGCATGAGCTTGTCCTGCTCGTAAGATTGATCGATCCATTTTTTGAATTTTTCGTTCGTTTTCTTTTGTGATGCAGCAAGTTTGTTGACAAGATCTTTGAGTGCACCAAGGCCATTATCACCACCAAACATCGAACCCAGTGCCGCCCCAGCGACCACTGCACCCATCGTCATCAGCATCAACAGCTTCCGTTTACCACCCCGCCCTGCATGGTCTAAGGTGGTGTGGTTGTCGTGTACCATGAGACCTTGACTAATTAGGCGACGAGCCGCCGGCGACACTGCCGCTGCCCGCTCCAATTGGGTGGACCTATGACTTTCAGTTATGGCGCTGTTTCCATCACCGCTGTATTGGCTGGGGTCGTCGATGGTACAGATCTCAAGAATCTGCTGCGTGACGTGTGTTGGCGCGTACCCAACCAGTACAGGCACCATGTCCACGACCGGGGGGGAACAGACAACCCGAATCTCCTGGTTGCCGACTGTAAACAGCTGCACATGCCCCTCTGTTTCGCTGCAGTCGAATGTGGCAACTTGTTGGGAATAGAATCGCCCGTTTTCTACGAACTGCCTCTCGGTACTACTAATTAACTTTGCCAGCGGCCCTGAGGGAGATACACACAACAAAAAAAGGATGAACCACACTCGGACCCGGCTTGGTGTTGATGGGTGTACCATTTCTTCGTCGATGGGGTTTTGGTATATCACTAGCAACCACGTGTTTATATCTCTTGTGGCCTGTGTATTCTGCACTCCCACACACATTTTCGCTTGAACGAATAACATTACACTTTTTATGCAAACGATATCACGATGTTGGTTTGGCTCGCCTTAACCACCAAACGACCACACCGATCACTGAACCCAAAACCACCGATCCACCTGCCGCGATACCGACGATGATGACCGTATCTGTCTCGCCGATGCCAGACAAGGCGCCAGGGCTCGATGTGTTATTCGGTGGGGGGGGCGCGTGGTTGACGGGGGGTGCGATGTTGTCAGCCGGTACCGCTGTGGAACCGATGTTATTCGACTGGCACACCACTTCCACGGACACAGATTGATTATCCAGGACCCACGCCGTCCAATTCCCCCGAACCAACACAGCGCTGATAGCTGGATCATGACACCAGTGTTCGTCGCACAGAACGCCCAGCCATGGGAATGGGCACGCGCACGACCAGCCACGGGAGCCCTCAGAAACGTTGGTGTAGTGAGGGCTACCACCATTGTCGCAAAGGCTGGATTCACATACACCACCACCCCAGACCCGAGGACAGAGACATGCCACTCCCGACCGGACCCCGCCGTGCTGACATGCTCTCAACTCACACAAGGGCCCAGTCCACCCGTCGTCGCATGTGCACAGCTGGGAGCCCCCTTCCAAAGCATCCGTCTGCTCGATTGGCACCCCGTTCACGCACACAGGGGTGTAGCATAGATCACCCTGCCACCTCTTCGTATCGTAGCACACGCACCGCGATTCCTCGCCATACCAGATTC
>JAAELC010000602.1 GCA_024227135.1 Gammaproteobacteria bacterium | reverse complement strand
ATAATGGTGCGCCTATCAACCTCGCAAACGGTGTTGAGCTAGGTGTAAATACTGCACAGACAGTCTCCACCGGGGACTTCACCTTACCGGAATTAGCTGCGGGTGATGTCATCAGTTTACAGGTTCGCGCGGTAGGTGGTCACAAAAACTCAGTACCGCAGGTATCGGGTGGTGTGACACCCTCTGCTGTGTCCGTGGTGGGTGTGTTAAATCCAGACGCAAAATTGCACGTAGCATCAAGGGACTCAGCCACAGGTGGAGGGGCGGCTGAGATATCCGTAGCTAACCTGTCACTCCCGTATACGTGGGTGATAGGCACAGATGCCGTGATTGACTCACCACAACCCTTATTGGTTGAGTTCTTTACCGATCCGGGTCTTGAGATCACGCTGGATAATATCTATGCGCGTAACTCACATTCAGGGTGGGAGATCACGCTGAACGACGCGCCTGATATTGGTGAAGCGATAATCATGCGTGACCTGACAGCAACCAACGGTATACCTGCTGAAGTTAGACATATTAACGAGCCTGCGACCTCCACGCCTTTCGAGTTTCAGACCCCGTTCACAGATAGCGAACTTGACCAGTTGTATTGGGCGCAAGCGAATGACATCATGTGGTTCTGCCATGAAGATCATAAACCCTGGCGATTGACTAGACGCTCTCACTACGAGTGGGTGTGGGATCAACCTACGTTATATGGCGCACCTTGGGACTTGCCCGGTACATCATGGCAAGCGGATGGTGTAGCAGAAGAGTACGAGTTTTACTTTTCCGTTAGCTCGAAGGCTAACATGAAGATTTTTGCTAATGGTGAGTTGGTAGACGCTGCTGATTGGGATTTAGCAACAGGCCATACTTTCCCTGTCAAGGATAACGCCACCGTCAAATTCACAGAAGCGCCGCACGTAGGCACGAATATAATGATCACTTCCATCGTGAGTGATTACAACCCCGCCTTCGGATACCCGCGTTGCGTGGTGTTCTTCCAGGAGCGGTTAT
>JAAELC010000601.1 GCA_024227135.1 Gammaproteobacteria bacterium | reverse complement strand
TGATCACTATCTGGATTGGAGTCCACATCATCTTCATTGGTAGCGGTAACTTCAGCCCAGTTCTCATAATCATCGACATCCGTCACGACGGCGGTGATGGTCAGCTCCTTTTGGGCTTCCGCATCGGGCATCACCGTTAAGGTGCCAACCGACCACACTCCTGCATTAAAGCTGGTTCCAGTCGGGAAGATGACCGAATCAAAGGTGTAACCTGCGGGCAGGTTATCGGTCACTTCGACACCCGTTGCGACGCTTGGACCATCATTCTGAACCGAGATGGTGAAAGTCACCGTATCACCAACAATCGCGATAGCGGTATCCACCACCTTGGTGACTGACACATCGACCAGGGGTTCAGGCTGCACCTCAACACAATCCTCATCATCATCAATCAGCTTGCCATTTGGCCCACTACTTGGGTCATCGACATCAACACCCGTCTGGGGATCACTATCTTGATCAGGCTCTGCGGCTTGAGTCACTTCTGCACAGTTTTCGTAATCACCCGTCGCCAAGACAATCGCATGTAGCCGCAACGTCTCCTGGCCATCAGCCGCGATATCACCCACTTCCCAGATACCGGTTACTTCGTTATAGGTTCCCAAAGTAGCACTGTAGCCATCGAAGGTATAACCCGTCGGCAACAGATCGGTCAGCTCCACATCAGTTGCCAGGCTTGGCCCGTCATTCCTGACCGTGATTTCGAATGTTACGGTATCACCAACGTAAGGCGTGATATCGTTTACATCCTTATCTACCGAAAGGTCTATCAGTGGTGTCGGAGCCACGATTGCATTCGCCTCATCGTCGTCGACTGGGTCATTCGGATTAACCGTGTCGTTGTCATCGTTCTCTTGATGATCGGTTCCCGGGTTACTATCCGTATCCACCTCATTCATGTCGGTCACTTCAGCCCAGTTCTCGTACTCGCCATCAGGGTTAACTGTGGCGGTTACAGTCAGGGTACGTGATGAGTTGGCAGCAGGCGCGACTTGTAATGTACCTACATCCCATTGACCAGTAGCGTCATCATAACTGCCCACTTCGGGGTTAGCACTAACGAACTCATAGCCATCTGGCAGCAGGTCGGTCACTTCGACACCCGTAGCGACACTCGGGCCATCGTTGGTAACGACAATAGTGAAGAACACGTTGTCACCAACAACCGGCGTTGTATCGTCCACCACTTTGGTAATCGACACGTCCGCCTCTGCTGGCAGGATTTCGATCATGTAGTCTTCGACCTCACCATCTTCTGCCATACCTGTGGGCTGTAAACCCGTTTCAGTTGCGCAACGGTAGCGCACACCCGTGTCACCAGGCACTGCACTAGCTGGCACAGAATACGTCAGACTATTAGTACCTGCGGTCAAGGCCTCATCAGTGAAGATCGCCTCACCTGATTCGAAGCTGCCATTGCCGTTGAAGTCAACCCAGGCACTTAAGGCACAGGCTTCGTTCGCCACTACGTCAATGGTTGCGTCTACCCCCTGGATCACGTCGGAGGTCTCAGTCACACCATCTTCGTCGTCATGCGTACAGCCACCAACCGTCATGGTTGCAATACCTTCATCGTCGCCATCCGCATTAGGAGATTGCAGGCCATCATGCTCGGTATCCACACAGGTACCAAGATAGACCGTCGCATCTTCAGTGACTTTATGACGTGCACCATCACTGCTATCCAGTGTTGGATAGCTTGGGTCGGCGACATCACCATAATCATAAGCGACCACAGGTACCGTATCGTCACAGCTATTGTCATCTACTGTTTCGTCAGTTTCGGTCACCTTGTTATCAGGGTCGACCTCACAGGTACCGTTGGTAGCTGGGTTCACCAAATCACCGGTAGCGGTCGGCGTCACTTCGAATTGAGCGCCGAAGGTGCCGTTGGCATCGATCGAGACTGTACCGCTGGCAACGCACTCAAGCACATTGCTGTTGATCGTACAGTTCACCGTGCCGGTCACGCCAGACTGGTTAACATTTTCCACATCACCGTAGCTGGCATCCGCCGGCAGGTCATCATGCAAGATCACCTCACCATCAGCAAACACCGCTGCACCCACACCATCATTGGTCACAGTCAGAGTCCAGTTGAAACTGTCACCCAGCTCTAGAGGGGTTGGATTCGCATCGTTGGTCTTCTCAATCGTCAGATTAGGATCCTCTACCGTCACGGTATCTTCACAGCTATTGTTATCCGTACCGTTGGTTTCATCATTGGTCTCAATGATCGCCATATCCGGATCAACCTTACACACCTCACCGGTTGGTGGGTTAGTATAACTACCACCCTTCTCGACCGTTGCCTCGACTACCAGATCAAAGCCCTGACCACTCTGCATGACAAAGTCAGCGGTTGCAGTACAGCGGATAGTCGTGCCAGTCAGCTGGCAATCCAGATTACCAATACCCAGACCACCTGCGTTATGTACGCTGAAATTCGCGTAACTGATATCCGTGCCTGGCAATTCATCTTCGAAGACAACATCCGCGGCTTCAAACAGCGCATAGCCAGTGCCTTCGTTACGGACTTCGATTTTCCACTCAAAAGCCTCGCCGATAATGGCTTGACCATTAACATTGTTGGTCTTGACTGCTGTCAGGTCAGGCTGCTGTGGCGTCACCTCAGCATCATCTTCATCGTCGTCCACCAGCTCACTATCACCACTGTTCGGGTCATTGCTGTCGTGATCGGAGTCAGGATTACTATCCGTATCCTTCTCGTTGGTCGCAGTGACTTCTGCCCAGTTCTGGTATTCACCCTCAGGCAGAACCTTCGCCACGATCTGTAAGGTTTCATCCTCACCAACCGGCAGGTCGCCAATCGTCCAGACACCGGTACCGTCAGCGTAGTCGCCTTCGGTGACAGTATAGCTGACGAACTCATAACCACTCGGCAACTGATCAGTCACCGCAACACCAGAGGCGTCACTTGGGCCGTCATTCTTCACTGTAATGGTGAAGTTGACATTACTACCCACTGCAGGCGTTTCGTTATCGACCACTTTATTAATCGACACATCCACTACCGGCACCGGATCAACCGTTGCATTGTCTTCGTCATCATCGACTGGATCATCACGAGTACCTGGGTCGGTATCATTCGAATCATTCTCCTGATGATCAGTGCCCGGGTTGGAGTCCGTGTCGATCTCATTTTGTGCCGTCACTTCTGCCCAGTTCTCATACTCACCCTCTGCTTTCACGGTTGCCGTGATGGTCAGAGTACGTGACGAGTTAGTTGCTGGAGCAACTTCCAAAGTACCGACCGTCCACACACCAGTGGCTGAGGTATACGTACCCACTTCTGGAACCGAACTAACATATTCGTATCCACTTGGCAGGAAGTCAGTGACTTCAACACCCGTTGCTACACTTGGGCCATCATTGGTCACAACCACTGTGAACACCACATTACTGCCCACATCCGGCGTGGTGTTATCCACATCCTTCTGGATCGAGACATCTGCTTCAGCTGGCTGGATATCAACAATATAGTCTTCCACCTCACCATCGCTGGCCAGACCGGTTGGCAACAGATCTGCATCACTTGAGCAGCGATAACGCACTGCGGTTTCACCCACAGCGGCATCAGCCGGAACACTATAGGTCAGGCTATTGGCTCCTGCGCCTAATGCTTCGTTGGTGAAGATCGCCTCACCAGTCTCAAAGCTGCCATTTGCGTTGAAATCAACCCATGCGTTCAGGGTACACGCCTCGCTGGCAACCACATCGATCGTCGCGTCCACACCCTGGATCACATCCGAGGTTTCGGTCACACCGTCTTCATCGTCATGAGTACAGCCACCAATCGTCAAGGTTGCAGTCCCTTCGTCATCACCATTCGCTGCAGGTGTCTGCAGACCATCTGGTTCCGCATCGACACAAGTACCCAGGAACAGAGTAGACGTTTCTGTCACGATATGGCGTGGGCCGTCGCTGCTATCCAGTGTTGGATAACCTGGATCAGCCGCATCACCGTAATCATAGGCGATCACCTCGACCGTATCATCGCAACTGTTGTCGCCATTCGTGGTTTCATCAATCACGTCGGCTGGATCAACCTCGCAAGACCCATTCACCGCGGGGTTAGCCAGGTCGCCGGTTGCTGTAGGCGTCACTTCAAGCTGAGCACCAAAGGTACCATCACCTTCGATAGAGACATCACCACTCGCCGCACACTCCAACACACCTGCGTTGATCGTGCAGTCGAGGTTACCGGTGACACCACTCTGATTGACGATTTCAACATCGCCATAAGTCGCGCCCGCAGGCAAGTCATCATGCAAGATCACCTCACCATCACTGAAGAAGGCATTACCTGAACCCTCATTGGTAACCGTCAGAGTCCAACTGAAGCTACTACCTAACTCAACCGGAGTTGGGTTAGCGTCGTTCGATTTCTCAACCGTCAGGTTGGGTGTGTCGACGACAACCGTATCTTCACAGCTGTTGTTATCGGCGTTATCACCTACCGTATCGCCAGTCTCATTGATCACCATATCCGGATCAACCTCGCAGACCTCACCGGTAGCTGGATTCGTATAGCTACCGCTAGTGGTCGGTGTGGCTGAGATAGTCAGATCAAAGCCCTGTCCTGTTTCGATCAATACTGCAGCACTTGCTGTACAGGTAATCACGTTGGCTGCAATCGTGCAGTCGAAATTACCGGCACCCAAACCACCTGCGTTGTTGATACTGACGTTGTCGCCGTAACTCAGGCCTGTCGCTGGCAAGGTATCACTGAAGATCACTTCGGTCGCGTCGAACAGCGCGTTACCCGCTCCTTCGTTCCGAATCGCAATC
>JAAELC010000600.1 GCA_024227135.1 Gammaproteobacteria bacterium | reverse complement strand
ATAGTCACATGTTGTGCCGCTTATTAAAAAAATCCAAATCCGTCTGTTTCTTCCTCGTCATCATTGAAACTTTCATCATATTCATCTTGCTCCTCTGCAGCAGCTTCCTGTAGCAGAATGCCATCCATCTCATTTGGGAACCACTCGAGTGCCTGATCGTCCTCGGAGCCGTCCATGGCGTTTGAGATGGCGCATCGAAGGAAGCAGGTGCGGATGGTCTCCTCTGGAACTCCTTCCCAGGCCTGGCTGACCCAGGTGATCACGTCTTGCCTAGTGGGCTGGGTCAGGTTGCCAGCTGCCGTCAAAGGGCGGGGCTGTCGCATCAACTGCACCCACTGACCACGAACACGATCCTTGAAGGGCTTGGCGATGCCAACGTCGACTGGCTGGGCAAGCCCAGTGCAGCCTGGGGGCACAAACACGACGTCAACATGTCTTTCGTTCAATGCCTGGCGGATCTGAGGAGTCTGGTGCGCCCTGTAGCTGTCAAGGACTAGCAGCCGCCTGTGGTCCATTTCACCGACCACTTGCTCCACACACATCTGAAGGGACTCCCTTGTCATCCATCCGTTTCTTGTTGCTTGAATACGAACATTCGCAGGAATTTGAAGGTTTCCACTGGCACTACTGTTGATATGTATGGTTTCGTTTTCTTCTTCTCTGAAATAGGGGGGT
>JAAELC010000599.1 GCA_024227135.1 Gammaproteobacteria bacterium | reverse complement strand
TGGGCCTGCGCCGTGCCGCTACCCGCAAGCAACTGGGCCAAGGTGAGCGCAAACCAGTGGACAAGGCCGCCGACTACATCGAAAACAACCGGCAGCGACTGCAATACGATCAGGCACTGGAGCAAGGACTGCCGATCGCCACTGGAGTGATCGAAGGGGCCTGTCGCCATCGGGTCAAGGATCGAATGGATATCACGGGAGTTCGGTGGGGACTGCAGCGGGCGGAGGCCATCCTCAAGCTACGCTCCTTGAAGATCAGTGGTGACCTGCCATCCTACCTGATGTTCCACTTCGAGCAGGAACACGAGCGTAACTACCCGGGGCCTCCGATCCCCGTGGCAGACAGCGAGGCAGCATGAAGTGGGGCTTTTTGCATGTGCGCGACACGCCTATGAATCCAATACTAACCCTCTGATATCAGGTCGCAGGGCGTCGTTACAAAAGAGCCGCACCCAAAGGCACAGGAGTCCTGACAGTAATTGAGCAGCCTGGACTCAAACAGGTGAATTATCAATGGTATGATCTTGTCGGCGCAACGGGTTCGGCAATGATTATTATTACCTATTTATTGCTTCAAATTGAAAAAATATCCAGTGACGATCTGCCCTACAGCATACTCAATGGACTTGGTGCAATTCTGATACTGATATCCCTGAATTACGACCTAAATCCTGCAAATAGCGGGACACATAAAAAACGAAGCGGTATACTCATCAGTTAGTTAGAAGCTCATACGAGCATAAAGAGGAGTCACCGTTTCCATGAGTAAAAATAGCACGAAAAACCATCGGAGGGCACGAAAGAATTCACCCAAGATCGGTTTTGAGTCAACCGGGTGGAATCTGACGAGTCAGGCTAGAAACCTGCTCCAAGTGTGGTGGTGCTGTCAGAGTCATCGCCTGTATCGAAGATCCCGTGGTCATCGACAAGATACTCACCCACCTGGATAAGAAGGGCGCATTAGCTGAACCGGTGGTGTTGCCGCAAAGCCGGGCGC
>JAAELC010000598.1 GCA_024227135.1 Gammaproteobacteria bacterium | reverse complement strand
TTTGAGTCTTGTGTAGTCCAGGCCAATGGCTCGGGAGACGGGGTTTACACCAAGCTCCCTGGCAGCCAGGGTCGCCACCTGCCACAGTTCCTCTGGAATTCGTCGTCCTTTATGCCCCGTACTGCGCCAGCTGGCAAAGCGGCGCTGCGCTTCTTCCAGCACGGGTGCCACCGGGTGTGGAATCTTCTGCCCCATTCGCTATCCTCCACCTTGGAATCCGGATGTTGAGGATAGCCGCCCCGCTCCACGGCTTAATACAGGCTTGCCGAAAGGACACGATTGAGTTACAACTTGCTGGATTGCTGCCCCACCCCCCTCATACTTCAAGCCTCACCTCATACCATCAGAAATATTCTCGTACACTCTCCTTTTCACCCAAACATTCGTGCAGTTGGTGGGTCAGCGTTTTTTGAGCATACAGGGTTAACTTTGGTGAGTGTTAAAGGCTAATACTGACCATCACGCGTTCTCCCGCCCGCTTTGATTTGACGAAGATCGCCAGATCATCTGCGTAGCGGATGAATTTGTGTCCTCTCTTCTCCAGCTCCTTGTCGAGATCATCCAGCAGGATGTTACTCAATATCGGCGAGACCGGACTCCCTTGCAGGACGGTTCGATGTTCAAGCTGTCTGGCTTTGCTGTTACGGTAGCGGAAGGTTACTTGACCGTTTTCACAGGCGATAATGTCTTTTTCCAGGATCACACCTTTGTAAAGGTAACGCCCCAAGTAGAGCAATGCCTTTTCGCCGGAGCCGACGGA
>JAAELC010000597.1 GCA_024227135.1 Gammaproteobacteria bacterium | reverse complement strand
TGTTGGGTCGTTATAACAGATCGTAAATAATGCTTCACCAACATGGCGCTTGGTGTTTCCGGATTCGCCTGCCGAATTTTACCCGCCTCTCATACAAGAAAACCCGCTACACACATTAGCAGCCTGAAATAAAAAGCAGCGCTGTCATGAACAGGGCTCAGGTGCTTATTGTCGTGATCCAGTTTTCGTATCAGTTGTATTAGACTACTTTTTGCAACTGACCCCAATAGCAGTCGAAAGCAGGGTGGGGTGGCAATCGGAAGAAAACTTGGGTATGCAGCGTAACATGGGATGTTTGCTTCGATCGCCTGTCGGGTCAGTTTTTACCAACCCGATCCCCAAACAGCATGGTGATATTGATTCTGCGATTCTCATAGCCTTCACGGAACTGAAAGTTGTCGGTCTTATGAAACAGGTCTGAATTGAAGATGACCGCCCTGTTGCGGCGATAGGGGATTTGCATCGAATTGGCATTCTCCCTCTTCAGGAAACGCTGTATAGCTTCGTTGTCATTATTATACTTATTGAAGTCCCAGTCAGCTGGTGCCTCCACATCGTAGACGATCAGGCCGCCGGAATCCGGGTCAAGGTTTGCGTCGTCCGGTGTGACCCAGAAATTAACATTCACCGCAGCCGAATCTGCATGTGTTCCTATCCCGCTCAATTGCTGGTCATACTGGTAAGCCCAGACAAATTTGACCGGGTGGTCTTTGAGTAGTTCCGGCATGGCAGTCCGCAGGCCTTCGGCAATCCGAAAGAGTATGGGATTGTCAAATCCGTCATCCGCATAAGTACCAACGTAGCCATTGTGTCGAAAATCAAACCAGATAGTGGATTCCAGGCAGTACTCATAGAGTTCCCGGAGTGCCTCGGGTTGCAGCAGGTTGTCAATATACGTCATACCCGGCTGGTTGCTCTGGTAGTCTGCGACGGCAGCCTGCCAGTCAACGTTCTGGTTCAGAGGCTTGTTGCAGTTGCTCCCCTTGGTGGATTTATAGATCAGCCGGTTATAGGAATCTCCGATCCTTGCTGTATCGGCTGGTGATAAGGGACCGTTACTTACGGGGCCCCTTTTCTGACCATGATCGGTGAGTATAGCCCGATAGTGGTTGACCGTATCTGCAAACGAGCGAGGCAGCAGCCCCTCCTTCATCAAGTACTCAAACTGCTCTACATCATGTTTGAGTTTATGGGTACTGGTGTGTCTGAATGTATCACCCGGTTTAGGGTCTCGGGTTGGGTAAAACTCCTGGGGTTGTTGCTCACAGCTACGCATCAGGTGGCAGGCTGCGCTAAAATGCACGACAGCCGCTTCGAGCTCTCCCGTGTCCTGCAGGCACAGGCCCAGTAGCCAGCTTATCCGGATACTGTCGGGATTGTCGATGGCACCCTTCTGCAATACCGGGATTGACCTGGCGTAATTACCAACGCTCCTGTAGTACTCCGCCAGCATGACGATGGCGGACCTGTAGTGAGGGTCGAGCTCAATGACTTTGAGGAGATGCGACATGGCCTCATCCGGTCGGTTAAGCCGGCTGCAGGCAATCGCCAGATTGTAGTGTGCTGTGCAGTTATCGGATTGCAGCTTTAGAACGCGTCGATAGCTTTTTGCAACAGCGGCGAAATCATCAGCTGCGATATGTACATCGGCCATCGCAGCCCAGGCTTCCGGGTTGCCGGGTTGCGCACGGCAGGTTTTGCGGCAAAGTTTCCTCGCTTCCGCGATCTTCCCCTGTCTCAGTAACTGTTGAATATCTGTCTGGATGCCGGCCATCTGCTACGTGCTTTGGTCATTTTATCAACTGATAATCATATCATGCAGCAGATGGCTGTTACATGGTGATTGCCGGTGTACAGCGACATACTATCGGCTTGCTCCGGGAAGCTATGCCAAGACCGGTTCGATTGGGGTTTACCTTCCAACCCCCGATGATCTATCCTTAATGTAGGAGAGGCCAGATGTGAAGCTATCCCCAGTCAACAAGCTCCCGGCAGACGTGCATCGGCGGCAATTTCTAGCTGCAGGCGCATTTGCCATTATCTCGCCCCTCGCCGTTTGGTCTTTATCCCCGGCTGCAGCCCTCACTGGTTACACGAAAACCATATCCGCACTTAAAAGGGGTGTCATGGCGGAAACGGCGGCCCACCGGCGATACGTTCTGTTCGCCCGGTTGGCCAAAGCTGACGGCTACAAGGGACTGGCCTACTTGTACATGGCACTGGCAGACTCGGAACTTATTCATGCAGAAAACTACAACAGAATTCTAGTCAAGCTGGGTGAATTTCCTGTCGAACCTGAGATAAGGGGCATCCCTGCCGGAAATGCCAAAGAAAATCTGATTTTCGCCGCTGAACGGGAGGTAGATTCTATCGAGAAAACCTACCCGACGCTTCTGAAATCCATGGGATCAGAAGGTTATCATGATGCTATTTCCGTCATCAGGTATTCCTGGTCTTCCCACAAACAACACCGAGACATCATAAAGAGGATTCGTCGCTGGTCACCCAGTGCTTTTGAAATGGTGGCAAGAAAAATCGACGAAAAAACAGATCGCTACTATATTTGCCGGATCTGTGGCTCGACCGTTACCCGTTTGCCCCGGGAGGCGTGTCCAGTGTGCGGGGAACCACCTTTGTCTTATCGGCTGGTCTCTCCTGATCAGTTCTTGTAGTGTCTCATACTTCAGGATTGATTACGGTCAACTTCTCACCTGAATCAGGTTGCCAGCTATTGTAAAAAGGCGGATATTTCCTAGTGCGTCTACACAAACAGGGAGTATCGCTATGGCTATACCTATTGTGCCCATTGCTGCCGGGGTTGCCGTAACGGCCGTTCTGGCTTATGTCTTCAGGGACAGGATCGGTGGCAGGAAGAATCTTGTCAAAGAAGCACAGTCCATGGTTCAGGAAGCGAAAGACGTTACGGTGGATGCTGCCGAAGTGGTTGCGGATAAAGCAACCAAGGTAGCCAAAGAGGTCAAGGATTCGGTCACCTGACATCCTGGTATTCGATTACCTCAGCGGATGGCAGTGTTCGATTGCTGCCATCACAGGGGGAAGGTCATGATTGAAAAAGTCGTGTCCAGTGAAGCATCAAACTGGAATCGGGAGGTTAGGCAGCAGGTATCGGGTTTTCCAGTGAAACTGCAGAAAGAGTGGGATAAACCCTCGCTCAAAACGGTACACCGATGTGTCGTTATGTCTGTAGGGTTGGGGTTTATTCCCGTGCCGGTAGTCAGCCAGATAGCCGTTTCAGGGGTTTTGACCGAGATGATGGCGGACCAGTGCCATGAGTTCGGTGACAGTGTCTGGAATCACAAACTTAAAGTACTGTTTTCCTCTGTTCTTGGAGGAGCCCACACCGGGTGGATTACCCAGTTCTCGACTCATCAGATCAACAGGTTTTTTCCCGGGGCCGGTATCGTCGCCGTTACTGTCGCCGGGGCCATCACTTATGCTGTTGGACGGTTGTTTGCACATCACCTTGAAGCCAGTACCTGCAAGCTATAAACAGAACTGGCATCGGTTTGGGTGATGAAGTGATTTATCCAGGATTTTAACTGGCTGGCATCAGGAGCGGGGATTCGTTTAGGTTACCTCTGGGAGAGACCTTCCCAGAGATTTCGTGGGTAGTTGATATCACCAGGATTAGCGGCACGTCCCTGTGCCTTATGCCCGAAAAACCGGGAGGGTCAGGTTTGCCTGATCGGGGTCAGCGTCAGTGAACGGGTGGTTTTTCTGCCCCTTCGGCTGCTTCATCCTCAAGGGTGTCGACTTCTGACATGGATGGGACAGACTCAGCTTCAGAACGCTCGCCGGCCAGTTCCATCATGGTGCGAAAGTTGCGCAGCGAGAACATATGCAGATAGATAAGTTCCAGTTCGTCGGTTCTGAAAAGCTCTGCCAGTTTATCGCTATCGATCTCTTTCAGCTTCTGTCGGTTGACACCCATGAATCCCGCCAGACCGCCCTTTGAGTCTTCGGGAGCGCCCAGTCGTGCCTGCATAGGTTCCAGCAGGCCAAGATCCTGCAGTTTCTTACAGAATACACGGGTACGTTTGAAGTGAGCCTCGTATTCCCGCAGGAAGCTCAGGACGCTGTTCAGGTATTGAGTGCGTTCACCTTCAGAGTCGAACAGGTGCTCCCCACGTCCTTCCGAATTGCAGCCATCGAAACTCTCATCGATACACAGGGTGAACTGGGTCTGGCTGGGATCGGTGGCAGCAAAGACGAACGGATAGCGGCGCACGAAGGCGGGAATGTATCTTGCGGTCCATGCCCCCGTTTCATCCACATACAGATTCTGATTCTGGCGATTACCCAGCAGAGCCAATGGCACGATGTTTTCGTCTTTGCCCACGAAGACCACTGGATATTCGGATGCCGCTGCAACCAGTTCCACAGCGGTCAGTGGGACGGCATTGACCTCCCGGGCGAAGGAATAGTCTTTTCCTGCTTTTACCGACCAGTCACGGTGTTTTTCACTGGATAAGGGAACGGCGTGCTCGTATAACAGAACCTGCTTGGTCATTGTGATTCCTCTGACTAGATGGTATTGGGGATGCAGCGTTATCGGCTGTCGATCTAATTGTCTAATTTATCCAGTGCTGGCATACGTACACTTCGAGACCTGTGATAGATAAAGCGTGGTAGCAATCAGCCTGATTCCATTAAGGCGCGATTATGGTTTGATTTGCCTGTCGGGTGCAACTCCTTAGGCGGAATGGGAGACCGGGGTACGAAATAAACACCAGGATCGGGTGTCCGCCACTACCGGTTTCCGTACTGGAAAATCAGGGGCTGCTGGAAATCCCTGTATTCGCACGATAGTATTTATATAGTACTATCTTACTGAAATAACGGAATTAAATCCCTATAGTCAGTAGTAGAGGAAAGCAATGGGGTCGGAAAGTTCGTTATGCCTTGTCTACCTCGCGTTCAGGGTTTATCAGGAACCATTTTCCGGTGTGATCGTCAGTACCGAATCAGCCAGGCCATACTTTTCCAGGTACTGCTTGATGGTGGTGAATGTGGAAGTGGTAACGGGGCCGGAATGATCGGATACCGACACTTCCTGTGAGAAGATACTCCCAAACATCAGTTTAAAAGGGCTTACCTTGACAGGTTGGGGAGTGTAGTAAGCTGTTGCGGTCTGCTTGAGTTTCCGAATATTGTCTGTCTGGTAGATTCCCGCATTGATAACATCCAGGGTATGTTCCGTGCAGTTCTGGTAGCTCGAATTGAATGGGTTGGAAATAATCGAGTAACGAGGATTATGCAAAGCCCTGTAGGTGTCCGAGGTAATGATATCCAGTAAACGTTGCTGCAGTTTTGGCTTGGGGATGATAATCCCCGCCTTCAGCTCATAGACACCGGCAAAAAAGTCAACCGGGTAGTCGACAACCAAGTGGCTGGCACCAGGGTCGTCAGGCCGTTGATAAAGGTTGTACATAGCGTACCCAGGTATTACTCTGCCGTCTTTCAGCGTTATTTTCGAATAGACACCAAAGCCGGTGTGAGTGTATCGGATGCCTTCAGGGAGTTGTTCCGGCGGTGTTCCCTGGCGGCCTACAATGAAGACCCTCGCCCCTCTGGCGGCCACTGCCTTTTCCACTTGTTTTGCGAACGCGGCAATTTCCTCTGGTTTGAATACAAGGGGTTCAGCCCCGGTTCGACTGCCACTTACCCCGTATGTTTCACTGTTCACCACCAGTATGACGAACAACAGTTTCACCGATAAGATTCTTCTTATCATGATTGGATGCGCTACTGGATGAATGCGCGATCGGGTGAAGGGCCTATCTGATAAATCTCATCGGTCATGGACAGTGGTTCACCGACCGGGGTCTCGGCCGCTTCCCATAGATCGTTACCAGCAGCAAAGCTGACCTTTCCAACATGCCCCGATGCTTTGAATGGTACGGCAGCCGAGCCCGAAACAAATTTGGCGCCGGAGACCATGGTATGACCCACTGTCTGCATCGAGTGGGCGGAAGCCTGACCGGAGTGGGTAACAGCACCACCCGCCAGTAATGCAGTTGAGCCCATTGGCAAGGTAATCAGCAGTACCAGATAGAGTGAATTTCGGTTCATGGTGTTCCTCCCGAGGATGGCTGGCGGTCGTTGCTTAGGGCCGCAGAAGAAATAGAGTATCCAGTCTTGCTCGTCTTTTGGCCCGGGTTCAGCGTTGTGAAAAGGATTGCATAGGAAAGCTATGCGCCCCTTTTGCATCCTCGGCTTCGTAAACGGTGCATCCATACACCACTTTTCACGCCTCGAACCCGAACCAAAATACAGCGCAATTTCTGGATACTTATTAATTTCCGCGGCCCTTACGGTATGGGTAGAGGATGGTCCAAGGCCGGAGATGTGTAAATGTTCCAGTAAATCGTATCGAAGTCTTCCACTCTCGGTATCGTATCAGGCTACTTTTTCGGATTGCCTGGGAACTCAGGATTGTCTGGCGCTATGTTGTAGTTGTGTTGTCAGGTGCGTTTGGTTGCCCGGAGATCAGGTCAATGGGGCGGGTTGGATTGAGTGCTTACCGGTGTGCTCCGTATCGAGACCGATCGTAAAGTTGCTGTTCCCCTTTGATCCAGTGTGTATGCCATACTTGGAGTGAGGTAGTAGGGAGATTGCCGAATGGAAAGTCTACTGGCCCTGCTTATAGTTATACTGCTGATCTGGTGGTTTAAGCGCCGAAGCAAAGTTGGGGTGCTCAATGACAGAATAGCGTCGCTGGAATCTCGAATTTCCCTACTCGAAAAAAGAGCGGACGAAGCATCTGAACTGAGCGCCCGCTCTGCCGAGCCTGAAGCATTACCCGCCTGGGGGGGATGCGGATTGGTTCTGTTCAACTACGAACTGGGCAGAGTATTCGCAGTAACAGGTCGGTCTGCCTTGATATTGATTCTGCTGCTGGTCGCACACCAGAACAATGATCGGGATTTCAGGTTTCAGAGCCATATTATTGCGATTTTGTTGTTTGCCAGGAGCTGGGCCACCAACCAGGGATTGGATGGCAGTCTCTATGGAATATCGGATCGATACCTCGTGACCTTACCCGCATTGCCGCACTGCTTGCTGGGGCGATCTATTATCAAAAAGCGGGAAAAAATTTAACAGACCAGATGCCCGAATCATGGCCGTCCGGGATTAGAAGGGCGCTACAGCGCGCGCCACTGCTTTACTCCATTCTCGCACCAGCACTGGCATCGATATTTCTTTTCTACCATGTGCCATCCAACTTATTGACATTGGCCTGGGGCATCGAGGCACTGGTCGTTCTGGGGCTTGGATTCCTGCTGTTCGAGCGAGTTTTTCGCTGGTATGGGTTGGCGCTGTTACTGGTTTGCGTTGTTAAACTGTTCGCGATGGATCTTGCCGGGGTGGAGACACTCTATCGAATACTCTCCTTTATTTTCCGGGACTGATACTTCTTGCTATATCGTTTGTTTACACCAGGTATCGTGATGTCATCATGCGATACCTTTAGCGGGAATCTCTGATGGGTAGAAAAAACATTGTGTTATGGGGTATTGGGGTGATGACCATCATAGCCGGCATAATGTTGTCGCACTCCGATTCTGAGTATGAGGCCAGTTTTGGCACGGCCGTCGATTTTATTTTCGGCGTTGTCAGAGATGTGGACCATGTGGGGTTGACCTTGACCCAGGTTTCCAAAGAAAGAGAGATGGAGATTGGAGAGGAGATTCACAAAAGGATTGATTCCCGAAATTCAGGGAGATTCTCGGAGGCATATTCCGATGACAACCGATACCTGGCTCAAGTAGGCGGTATTCTATTGGAACATGCCAGGCGGAAGGGAATCGAGTATCACTTTCAGGTAGTCGACTCCCCAGCTATCAACGCATTCGCAGTGGCGGGGGGATATGTCTATGTCACTGAAGGCATGATGGATTTTCCGGAATCGGAAGCTGAACTGGCAGGGGTGCTGGCTCATGAGATCAGTCATATCGATCTCAAACATGGCATCGAACGGCTACAGTACGAACTGGCGCTACGCAAACTGGTAGGCAACAGCCTGGCTTCGATTGCGCGTATTGGATACTCCTTGATAACAATCGGGTTCAGCGAACAACAGGAAATGGAAGCTGACCTCAATGGTATTCAGATGGCAGCTAATTCCGGCTATGACCCCGGGGCTGTAGTGAATGCCTTTGGACGTTTAATGCTGGAGGAGGAAAGGGGGCAGGCTACTGAAAAGAAGCGGTCATCGCTCATGTTGGGGGAACTGGGGGGTGCGGTATGGAAAGGGCTGGAACAGTACTTCGGCAGCCATCCCAGTATGAAACAACGCATTCAGTATGACGACCTGCTCTATGAGCGAAACAAAGCGGTATGGGATGGGCAGCGTTTTTATGGGGGAAGGTCTAATTATACAAACCGTATCAGCAAGAAAAGAGAGTTACTCGAAAGACGAATTGATCGAGTATCATCGGGATTTTACAAAGCAATCCGTGCCAGATCTGGATGATGGGCGAGCAGACCATACAGTAGGATGGTATTCGAAAGCGAATACCGCTTCATGACTGTTCAGGCAGGTTCCATTTGCTCTCTGTAGGGAAACGCTGATTACATCAATAAGCTACAGGGCATCGAACCGACCCCGGGTGCTCCCCCTGAGTTCGTTCAGTGGAAGGTTGGGGAAGTGTCTGCTCATTACCTTGAAACAAGGACCGATAAGTGGCCTACTGTCCCGCTGGATGAACAAAAGCCTCTCGAATTTACATGTTTTCAATTTTATCTGCTGAAAAGGCATTCACTGATCCCTGGGTCGGAAATAGCCGGCTGAATCATATCGGGCTCCACACGCTGAGAATGCGGGCGGCGGAGCGTTGTGCGCGTCTCAGGAGTCGACAGGTGGTTCAATCGATGGATCAGTCATCGAATGAGCTGCTGGAAAATGGGGTCGTAGTGTTGGAAAACTTTCTGCCGGAGGAGATATTTACCCCGTTGAAGCAGGAAGTGGAGCTGGCGGCCCACCAAGCTGAGAAATCCGTGCCCCTGGAAACCGGTACGACTATGGGCTTCGGCAGTAAAATTGAGCGGGGTTGGGGATTCGATCGATTCGATGGTGGCACACTTAACCGATTCATCGAGATCGACGGCAGGCGAATGCCCCAATGTGGGGCTTTTGCCCGGGATCCCCGGATTCTGGGGTTGTCGAGAGTTATCACTGGCATGCCATACCGAGAGAATCAGGTATGGCTGTACCAGACCAAAAATGGTGATGAGAGGGTAGCGCCGGATTTGCAGAAAGTATTGCACAGGGATACTTTTTTCAGCTCTATGAAATTCTGGTATTACATCACGCCTGTCGAAGAAAAGGATGGTCCGTTCGTGTACGTTCCAGGAAGTCACAAGTTGACCCGGGAGCGGTTGTCCTGGGAACAGGAGAAGGCGTTGGCAGCCTGCGCAACGATTGCGAATCCCGGTGCCGGGTCTGCCCACGATCGGGCACTGGCTATCGGGGGGTCTTTCAGAATCTCCGAGAAAGCTCTCGGCCTCATGAAGCTCCCTCGACCCCGTCTCTATCCGGTGGCGGGCAACACGCTCGTCATCGCTGATACTCTGGGTTTTCACCGGCGGGGAGATGCCGTTCCCGGTACCGTCAGGCTGGCACTCTATGGGAACAAACGTCCTATGCTTCCATTCAGTCTGCTCGGGCACTGAGCATAACCGTTCGACAAAGTGGTTTTTCCGGGATGATCTTGTCCATTCTGGGGTTAAAGCTAAGTTACAATATAATTATATTGAATAGTATTTAATTGGAGTCGTATAATGTCCAGCGCCAGAAATTATCGGGTTGATCAGTTCGTTTGTTTCGTTTGACTGTTGTGTTGTTCCGGATCGGGTGGGTGTCGGAATTCCCGATTATTTTGACCTTTTCAGGCTGCCATAATAAGATTGACCGCTTATGTTGAGTCAGTTGCCTGAATTCGCAAACCCCTGGCGTCTCGCAGACCAGCGAAAATCGTTTGGGGGTAAAATGCAACTCCGGGATTTCGGCCGCTTGAGTGAGGCGCTTCTGGCAATCGAAGGTGAGGTTCAGTTCGAGCTGGATTTCTACCTGGACGAATGGAAGCGGCCAAGAATCGGTGGACGGGTCAAATCTGTGTTGCCACTTGAGTGCCAGCGTTGCCTGGGCAGAATGGATTTTCCAGTGGATGCCCGGTTGGATCTGGTGGTGATCGAAGTTCACCAGGAAGTGGAGAACATACCGGATACCTGTGAAACGGTTCTGGTTCCGGATGAACAGCTGCGATTGCTTGATCTTGTTGAGGATGAGTTGCTGCTGTCGCTTCCCCAGGTGGCCAGACATGACCGGACTCTGTGTAATGCCGCATCGGGGGGTGGCAGTGCTGCCCGGGGTCAGGCGAAAGAAGACTCCAGAGAATCAGTGACTAAGGATAGCCCGTTCGCGGTGCTGGCCGGATTGAAGACGAAACAAACAGAATAGAATCATATAGAATCAGTAAAGATCTAGGAGCACGTAAAAATGGCTGTCCAGAAAAGCAGAAAAACCCCTTCCCGACGTGGTATGCGTCGTTCTCACGACAATCTGAGTGCTCAGACATTGTCTATCGATCCCACGTCTGGTGAGACGCACTTGCGACACCACGTATCCCCGGACGGATTTTACCGGGGCCGAAAGATGGTCAGCGGCAAAGACGAGTAAGCTTAGTCATCACGGTCGTGTCGTTGCGTCGGATGTTCGAGCCGTTCCTGCAGGAACGGTTTTGATTTATCGGCGACCAGAATCTCTGCAACCCCTTGACTGAGTAGATACCAAAGCGTATGTCTGAGCGGATCACCATTGCCCTGGATGCTATGGGCGGCGATTTCGGTGTCGCAGTCGTTGTTCCGGCTGCACTGAGGTACCTCGAGCAGGATAAGGATGTCAATCTGACACTGGTGGGTAGAGAAGAAGCTATCCAGCAGGAGTTAAAAAACAAGCGCTATGACAGCAGGCTTCAAGTGAAGCACGCTTCCCAGGAGGTGGAAATGGATGAGTTACCGTCCAGGGCGCTCCGAGGGAAAAAAGACTCATCCATGCGTGTGGCATTGAACCTGGTTAAACAAGGCGAGGCGGATGCCTGTGTCAGCGCCGGCAATACCGGTGCTTTGATGGCAACAGCCCGTTTCGTTCTGAAAATGCTGCCCAATGTAGACCGGCCGGCGATTATCACTGCCATGCCCTCCGTAAACAGGCATACCTGGATGCTTGATCTGGGTGCCAACGTGGACTGTTCCGCAGAGCATCTTTTTCAGTTTGCAGTGATGGGGAGCGAACTGGTTACCTCTATCGGTGATGTGACCAATCCCCGGATCGGGCTTCTGAATATCGGTCAGGAAGAGATCAAGGGCAACGAGCAGGTCAAAGGCGCTCATGAACTGCTCTCAACGAGTTCCCTGAACTACATTGGGTACGTAGAGGGCGATGACATCTACATGGGTGATGTCGATGTTGTGGTTTCCGATGGATTCGTGGGAAATGTAGCCCTGAAGAGTTCAGAAGGGGTGGCAAAGATGGTGGGGCACTTCATGAAACAGGAGTTCAAGCGGAGTTTTCTGACGCGAGTTTCCGGCCTGGCAGCCCTGCCGGTCTTGAAGGGTTTTCGAAATCGAATCGATCCCCGAACCTACAACGGGGCCAGTCTGGTAGGGCTGCGGGGTATTGTCGTCAAAAGCCACGGCGGTGCCGACGTGATGGCATTCGATAATGCGATCCAGATTGCGAAGAAGGCAGTCTATACTCATGTGCCCGATCGCATTGCCAAGCATGTGGAATCCCACCTCAATAACAGGCTCAGCGCGTGATTTATTCACGAATAGCGGGTACTGGCGGCTACCTGCCGGAAAACGTGATGACCAATCACGATCTGGAAAAAATCGTCGATACTTCTGATCAGTGGATTCAGGACCGGACCGGAATCAAAAAGCGCCATATTGCTGTACCCGGTGAAACCACATGCGATCTGGCCGAACATGCAGCCAGACTGGCCATGAAAGCAGCAGGTAAAGGTCCCAACGACATCGATTTGATCGTTTTAGCTACTACGACGCCCGATCAGGTATTTCCCAGTACCGCCTGTCTGTTGCAAAGCCGGCTGAATATCCATGGGTGTGCGGCCTTCGACGTTCAGGCGGTCTGTACGGGTTTTGTATACGCCATGGGTGTGGCTGACAATTTCGTTCGAAGCGGCAACGCAAAGTGTGCCCTGGTTATCGGCGCAGAGACATTCTCCCGGATTCTCAACTGGGAAGACCGGGATACCTGTGTACTTTTCGGTGACGGAGCAGGGGCGGTAATCCTAGAAGCCTCGGTGGAGCCCGGTGTTCTGTCGACTCACCTCCATGCCGATGGTGACTATGTTAAGTTACTCCAGGTGCCTGACGGCGTTTCAAACGGGTACGATCGTATGAGCACAGAACGGGCTTTTGTGGAAATGAGTGGGAATGAAGTGTTTAAGATGGCGGTCAATACCCTGGGCCGCATCGTAGACGAGACGCTTAAGCACAACAATCTCGAGAAGGCCGATATCGATTGGCTGATTCCCCATCAGGCCAATATCCGCATTATCAGGGCCACTGCCAGAAAGCTCCGTATGTCGATGGATCGAGTGGTGGTGACGGTTGACGAACACGGCAATACATCAGCGGCGTCGGTACCGCTGGCCCTGGATGTTGCCGTAAGGGATGGCAGGATCAGAAGAGGGGACATGCTGCTGATGGAGGCTTTCGGCGGAGGGTTTACCTGGGGATCCGTGCTGGCGACTTACTAGGAGCTTGTCCGAGAATAGCAAAATCCGTGTTTTCGGCAAAATTAATACTTTATTAATCAATGAGTTAAAAATCATGTTTTGCCAAAAACTGAGTTCTCGGACAGGCTCCTAGAGCGTCTCAAAGTGGTCAATATCTGTGTCCATTGAGCCGGGTCTAAATCCGGTGTTACCCGGAACATATCGATCCTCTGATGGGCTGCCAGTGCCAGCAGGGTATGATAGATTTCGAAATCCCGACCCCTTGGTGGTAGAGATGCAGGTACAGAATTTTACGAATGACCGGCAGTCCAGGTTGCTTGCCGGCAGGTCCGATACTGGAGAGGGTCGATGCTAGAGAATGAAATTGCGCTTGTAACCGGTGCCAGCCGTGGAATCGGCAAGGCCATATCCGACATGCTGGGTGCCCGCGGAGCCACTGTAATCGGAACCGCGACTTCGGATGCGGGTGCCGATGCGATTTCCGAACGCTTCAAAGCGGCGGGTGTCAGGGGGGTTGGGATTAAGCTGGATGTCACCCAGAAATCTTCGGTTGAAGCTCTTTTCAAGGTAGTGAGCGGTGAATACGGTGCACCGAGCATTCTGGTTAATAATGCAGGGATAACCCGTGATAATCTTCTAATGCGTATGAAGGATGAGGAGTGGGATGGTATTATCGAAACCAATCTATCCTCTGTTTACCGGCTTTCCAAGGCTTGTCTCCGGTCAATGATGAAGGCACGGAAAGGTAGAATTATAAACATCACTTCGGTAGTGGGAATGACGGGTAATCCCGGTCAGGCCAACTATGCGGCTGCCAAAGCGGGAATTATCGGCTTTACCAAGTCACTGGCAAGAGAAGTGGGGTCACGGGGTATTACGGTTAATTCCGTAGCGCCTGGCTTTATCGACACCGACATGACCCGGGAATTGTCGGAAGCTCAGCGGGATGACCTGCTGGGCAACATACCCCTGGGCAGGCTCGGGGATCCTGACGATATCGCAGCTGCCGTGCTTTATCTGGCCTCTGATTCGGCAAGCTATGTGACGGGTCAGACGATTCAGGTAAACGGTGGTATGTACATGTCCTGAAACGGATGTACGGGTAACCAGGAGAAAGAGCTGAATCAGCCAGATTGATCCCAGGGAGATCGGTGTGCATCCAGTGGGGCAGCGGATCCGTATATAGACCATCGATTTACTTTTAAATTCACACATTTGTTAATACAATAGTCCAGCGGTCACCGTTGGGTGTCACCTAAAATTTGCGGAGGTTTACTCAAAATGAGTTCAGTTGAAGAACGCGTCAGAAAAATAGTCGTAGAGCAGCTTGGTGTCACCGAGGACGAGGCCACCATGGAAGCCTCTTTCGTGGATGATCTTGGAGCAGATTCCCTGGATACCGTCGAACTGGTCATGGCTTTGGAAGAGGAGTTCGAGACTGAGATTCCCGATGAGGATGCAGAGAAGATCACCACTGTCAAGCAGGCTGTCGACTACATCGTTGCTCACGGTGGTTGATTACCCGTTTTTTACGACACCGGCCGGGATCCGCAGTATCGAAGAACTCCGCCGTTTTTATTGGTCCTTGGTATTGCTAGAGGTTAGATTCGCACATGTCTAAGAGAAGGGTTGTGGTAACCGGGCTTGGCATGGTGGCACCCGTAGGGAACACGGTTAAAGAGTCCTGGGACAACATTCTGGCCGGTAAGAGCGGCATTCGGCCCATCACGCATTTTGACGTTGATCCATTCAGCGTTCATTTTGGTGGTCCCATCTATGATTTTGACATCACCCAGTACATCTCCAAAAAAGATGCACGAAAGATGGATAAATTCATTCATTACGGACTGGCCGCCGGGTGTCAGGCAATGGAAGAGTCCGGCCTGGAAATAACGGAAGAAAACGCCAAACGGGTCGGTGTGGCTGTTGGTTCCGGAATCGGCGGTATAACGGGTATCGAAAACAACTATCACATCTATCTGGACAAAGGTCCAAGACGGATTTCACCCTTTTTCGTACCTGCCAGTATCGTCAATATGGTAGCTGGTAATCTGTCGATCAAGTATGGATTGAAGGGACCCAACTACTCGATAGTCTCTGCATGTGCGTCAGCGACCCACAATATTGGCGAGGCTGCCCGGTTGATCAGGCACGGTTATATCGATGCCATGATCGCCGGTGGTTCAGAGATGGCAACTTCTCCGGTGGGCTTAGGTGGGTTCGCGGCGGCGCGGGCATTGTCCACCCGAAATGATGATCCTGAGGGTGCGAGTCGACCCTGGGACCGGGATCGGGATGGTTTTGTGCTCAGTGACGGTGCAGGCGTTATGATGCTGGAAGCCTATGACATCGCCAAGGCCAGGGGAGCCAATATACTGGCAGAACTGGTGGGTATTGGAATGAACTCTGACGCCTATCACATGACAGCGCCCTCCGAGAACGGCGAAGGTGCGCGGGACTGCATGTTGCTTGCTCTGGATGATGCTGGTCTTAATAAGGAGCAGATTGACTATATCAATGCCCATGGAACCTCAACCCCGGCGGGAGATAAAGCGGAGACGATTGCGGTCAAAGGCGCCTGTGGTGATCATGCCTATAAGCTGGCAGTCAGCTCCACGAAGTCCATGACCGGGCATATGTTGGGAGCGGCCGGGGGAGCTGAGGCGGTCTTTACCGTTCTGGCTCTTCGGGATCAGGTGGCCCCCCCGACGATCAATCTGGAGACTCCGGATCCAGAGTGTGATCTCGACTACGTACCGAATGTTGCAAGGGAGATGAAGATCAATGTGGCCCTCACGAATTCCTTTGGGTTCGGTGGCACTAATGGAAGCCTGGCATTCAAACGTTTTACCGACTAGTCTGCTTCAGCAGTAGTTTTACAGCGAAAAAGAGAAGGCGGGACTTGATT
>JAAELC010000596.1 GCA_024227135.1 Gammaproteobacteria bacterium | reverse complement strand
CATTTTTCAACATAAGTGGGTTCGGTCCTCCAGTGCCTGTTACGGCACCTTCAACCTGGCCATGGCTAGATCGCCCGGTTTCGGGTCTATTGCCTGCAACTAAGTCGCCCTATTAAGACTCGGTTTCCCTACGCCTCCCCTAAACGGTTAAGCTCGCTACAGACAATAAGTCGCTGACCCATTATACAAAAGGTACGCAGTCACACCACGAGGGTGCTCCCACTGCTTGTACGTATACGGTTTCAGGTTCTATTTCACTCCCCTCTCCGGGGTTCTTTTCGCCTTTCCCTCACGGTACTGGTTCACTATCGGTCAGTCAGGAGTATTTAGCCTTGGAGGATGGTCCCCCCATGTTCAGTCAGGATAACACGTGTCCCGACCTACTTGTCGCAAGCTCAGTACCACAATCAGGCTTTCGTGTACGGGGCTATCACCCTCTATCGCCACCCTTTCCAGAGTGTTCCACTAACCCAACTGCTATCACTTGCAGGCTGTTCCCCGGTCGCTCGCCGCTACTGGGGGAATCTCAATTGATTTCTTTTCCTACGGGTACTTAGATGTTTCAGTTCTCCGCGTTCGCCTCCTTAACCTATGAATTCAGTTAAGGATACCCAGCTTACACTGGGTGGGTTTCCCCATTCGGACATCTCCGGATCAAAGGTTGTTTGCCACCTCCCCGAAGCTTTTCGCAGGCTACTACGTCCTTCATCGCCTCTGACTGCCAAGGCATCCACCGTATACGCTTAGTCACTTGACCATATAACACAGTTATCTGTTCAAGCAGACTGCACCTGACCCCCTTTAGCACGGGCCAAGCACTGAGACACTCCCAAGTGGTACTGACATACCACCGCAACAATACTGCCGTTGCCAGAGTGCCCGCCGGATGTTGTGACGCTTAAGTCACAGTGTTTATTACAACTCATTTGGTGATAACGGGGAATTGAAACCCGCTACCACCGGAACAATTTTATCTATGAACCGCATGCCTCACTCCTAAGAGTATTGCATGTCAGTCCAAAGACTCAGCTTGATATACCTTGTTAAAGAACTTTCCGGTTGTTAAAACCAGAAGGAAGCACACGTTGTGTGCTTCCTTTTGATTTCAAATCTGCAAAAAATGCTAACACCATGACAGAGCCAGCAGGCTCGCCTGTGTCGCAAACGATCGAACTGCGATCCTCACGCTCGCCTTTCCAGCAAAACATATTGCCACCCGTTGGATGATGGTGGAGCTATGCGGGATCGAACCGCAGACCTCTTCCGTGCAAGGGAAGCGCTCTCCCAGCTGAGCTATAGCCCCAGAAAAGTGTCGTCAGCAACCACAAAGCCTGCCAAGTAAACCAATTCCTCCACGCCGTTCACTGCGTCGCCCGTCTCAACCGCGCGACAACGAAACGTGGAACCAAATTGGTAGGCCTGGGCAGATTTGAACTGCCGACCTCACCCTTATCAGGGGTGCGCTCTAACCAACTGAGCTACAGGCCTGCTGTACAGAATCTGTGCTCGCGATTACTTTCGCATCAACCGTTTTGATGAAGACAAATGTGTGAGCACTTGCAGAATGTGTCACTTATCGTTTAAGGAGGTGATCCAGCCCCAGGTTCCCCTAGGGCTACCTTGTTACGACTTCACCCCAGTCATGAATCACTCCGTGGTGATCGCTCTCCCGAAGGTTAAGCTAACCACTTCTGGAGCAACCCACTCCCATGGTGTGACGGGCGGTGTGTACAAGGCCCGGGAACGTATTCACCGTGGCATTCTGATCCACGAT
>JAAELC010000595.1 GCA_024227135.1 Gammaproteobacteria bacterium | reverse complement strand
TGGTCAACATGCCCCGAATGCTGCTAGCCCCAGGACCGTCCCCCACGGTGCTTACTCAGCCCACGCAGGAGGTTGTAGTAGGCACAAGCTCCAAGCTGCATACCAGCGGCAAAGTACCAAGCGAAGTTGTTCCTTCTCCCAAGACCGCAACCGGGCAGGTTGCTCCTAACCAGGCGGTCTTCCGCAGGCATGATGCAACATTCGCTCGTGCCTTCGACTGCCTGGCGGCACTCACCTCACATTTTTCGGAGTTGACGAGGTTAAACGACCTCGTTCCGACTACTAGTGAGAGTGCTTTCCAGAGGGATCAGGAGATACTCAAGATCCTTACACACATTAATACCGAGTCAGGCGGTCTGACTCAAGTGATACTCTTCCGCATGATGCAAGAATATTCACTGGGTTTTAATGAAGCCGATTCTACCTACCATCTACAATGATAAGGTCGTTTCCACCATTCACCGTGTACATATAGAATATGTAAGTAGTTTTTCCTATTATTTGTCGCCGTTTCCCGTGGCATCACGGACATGTATCACAGACGTTCAACAGAAGATGAAGTCATCATAAGACCCACACAACACCCCGTGGGCATGAGGCCCTGATCCGCAAACAAATCATGCCCCTTTTGCTTGCGTTTTAG
>JAAELC010000594.1 GCA_024227135.1 Gammaproteobacteria bacterium | reverse complement strand
GGGGGCGATCGGAACAGGAAATCTCCGTTGGCGCTGACAGTATAGGCGCAGTAGGACCCCAGAGTATCGACCAAGTGATTGATCAATCTCTGGAGCGTTACGGAGCCGTCTCTTAGGTCGGTTCTGTCAATGATGGCCTCTTCAGCCCTTTGGCCTTGACAGTAGATCTGCTCACCGCGTTGATTGTACCAGATGTGGCCCAGTATACGCCTGTTTTGGTAGTTATTTTTGATGCCAATAGGACTTAATCCGTGATCCACTGGATTGCCTCCGAGTCTACCCCTGACGCGGTAGTTGGCGGGGGGCGTGGATCCTAGGGTTCCGATCTCGACGTTTTCGTCTCGGGTTCTCTGGATGGTGATCTTGCCTTTGTTCCTCGCACCCAGTGTGACGCCCATTTTGGTGGAGGCCGTTGAGGTTGAGGTCGACCCGGAGGGTCTGGCGGTATTTTGCCTTTTACGGAGTTTCTTCTCCCGTTTCTTTTCGGCCGCCTTCTTGTAAGCCTCACTCGGGGGCGGTGGAGGTGCTGGAAAGAGGAGCGGGTTAGGCATTTTCATTTCTTGAACTAGTTCAGGGT
>JAAELC010000593.1 GCA_024227135.1 Gammaproteobacteria bacterium | reverse complement strand
TAGCCATAGTATGGATAGCCCCATCCTCCCCAGCCACCACTCATCATGTAGGCCATCATTCCGAAAAACGCATGGCTAGAGAATGAAGCAAGAGAAATGAACACTGCAACCATTGCGGTAACGAGAAAACGTTTTGCTTTTGTCATGACAGTACCTCCCACAATCTTACAAAAGACAACGAATCCGCCCCCGAAGAGGCTTCCTGTATCTATAAATAAAGCCCATCGAGAGTAGTTTTTTACTGATGCAGATCAATTGTATTTTAACTATTTAAATAATTAATTATTTATCGATATCTGCCATGAGTTTTACAATAATTCCCGGAGTACAGCACAAAACCTTTTCGATTGTTCAACAACGGACGGAAAGAATCTGTCACGAGAGGTATCCAGGGTTGATCCCAAAGGTTCGCGAAGTAGAAAGTGATCCCGCCTAAGACACGAACTGCCCCTCAAGGGCCTTGGAAATCATGTATCGTCCCATAACGCGCAGGGTATCAGCTCAGATTCAAGGCGCAGATGAAAGCACATATCATAGATTATGCAACTGAATCTGCAACGCAGACGTCCATGGATGGACTAGATTCACGCGAGGCAGGATGCCGGTAGTGATAGCTGAGGTGAGAGACCAGCAGGATGGGATGATTCATTTTTTTCCGCGTCCCTTAAACCGGCACACGCAATGTCGGCTTGGCTAAAGTGATTCCTGTATGCGATTATCACCCGTGAAATGAACAGCTTTCCAATTGCCATCACAGCTATATCGGCCTACCTTATCAGCGGAACCCTGATCGGGGCGCGTCTTTTTGGCACCTCCCGGCAGCGCCAGATTCACCGCCTGCTGGGAATAGGCATCGGCCTGCTGGGGGTGCTGCTGCACGCCCTGCTACTCTACGGGCATATCGTCAGCTACAACGGCATCAGCTTCGGCTTTTTCGATGCCGCATCCCTGGTTGCCTGGACCATACTGCTGCTGCTCATGCTCTCTTCTCTGTCCAAGCCGGTGGAAAACCTGGGGATTGCAATCCTACCTCTGGCTGCACTGACCATTCTCCTGCAGTTAAAGTACCCGGCAACCGCCCGCCTGCTCACCGCTGAAACGCCCCTGGGCCTGAGATTCCATGTGGTGATGTCCCTGCTGGCTTACAGTCTACTGGCCATGGCCAGCGTCCAGGCGATACTGCTCGCGGTCCAGGACCACCACCTCAGGCACCGGCATCCCGGGGGGTTCATCCGTGCCCTGCCCCCCCTTCAGACCATGGAAGCCCTGCTGTTTGAGATGATCGGTCTGGGATTTACCCTGCTCACCATCGCCCTGATCAGCGGGTTTATGTTTCTGGAGGATATGTTCGCCCAGCGCCTGGCTCACAAAACCATTCTGTCGATCGTCGCATGGGCTGTGTTCGGTACTCTCCTCTGGGGACGCTTCCGGCGGGGCTGGCGGGGGCAGATGGCTTTGATCTGGACCCTGGCGGGATTCGTGGTGCTGATGCTGGCCTATTTCGGCAGCAAGTTCGTTATCGAACTGATACTGGTAAACGGGTAGCGCTGACACCTGCGGTGCAACGACCGAAACATGGCAGCTATCCCAGGGCGAGCCCGATCCACGCAACGCTTACGGAAATGCAAGGCCTGGCCGGTAAAACATTATCGGGTAACGAAAAAAAGGGGATATAAAGAACCGCATCAACGGCGGCTTTGACATAAGGGGGGTATTCAGGGAGTAGAAGTATAAGCTTTCAGCGCTCTGCCAATCTGGTTGAAGTCCCCAAACTCACTGCGAACTTCCTCCCGCGCACGCAACAACAGCCCGGTCAGGTATCGATTCTGTTTCCGGGTTTCCTCCAGTAGCCCTGCTACCAGCGACGAAGACTGTGAACCCGGAGCCGGGTAATCTGAACAACGATGCAGCAACTGCTTGCGCCGGGACTCCAATGCTTCGATCCGATCCCAGGGAGCACCCTCCTCTATCCGGGCGATCATCTGCCGGGTCAAACCCAGTGCTTCCTGTAAACCCTGTTCCAGATGGCTCAAGTGCTACTCCCTGTTATTTCAGGCCTGATCGCTGAATAACACGCCATGCAACGAATCCAGGGAGCGGGACAATTTCAGAAACTCATCGGAAGGCATCTGGCGCACCACCTTGTCGGTCTCGGCATCGATCACCCGTACCACCTTGTGCCCCGTGTCCTCATCCACCGAAAAACTGAGATTACGTTGTACCCGGTGAATGAAATCATTCATGTTATCCACGGCACCCGCATCTTCGACCGCAGCCAATTCCTCACCTACGGTCAACTGCTCAGGAGAATGAATCTCCTCGCTCTCGAGAGTCGGTGTTTTTTGAGCAGAACTTGACTCCCGACCACTCTCGGACTCTTTGATACCACCGCGACGGGTCACCTCGGCGGTAACCGCTTGCATCCCATGACTTGTGATACTCTCAATACTCATTTCATCACCTCAATCAACATCTGTAACCGGTTTAGTAACCGGTTTGTTCGATGTTTACCTTTGCCATCCCCGAAGGGCCAGCACTCAACATACGACGTTCCCGATGGTACGCCGGCATCCCTTGCACATAAGGTCCATGGCCTTTTCCCGTAAACACCGGCAGCCAGAAATCCGAGAGCCGACGGCTCGGAATGACCCTTACAGTCAGCTTAGCGACTGAAAGTTTCCGTTCTTTAGGGATTATTTTTCAAACAGTTTCCGATGCCTTTCCTGACTCCCCGGAGGTCAGTCATACGCGCCGCTGCAACCATGGGTTCCTCTTCATCAGCAATCTCCAGACAACCCGGCAATCGAGGAGTATCTTTCCCAAACCATCCCCTGATGGGAAATATTCGCCTAATGTTCCTGTGCAATCGACCGATATAGGGTATAAATTCATCTGACGATTCACCGGGTGTTATGGAACCCGGGGTACGAACGGTGGAACCAAAAACCGGTAACCGGCTGTTCGCTGTAAGATTATCCTGAACAGGACTCCGGTTTCAGCGAACCGGAAACAGTTTAAAGTTTTAGTATTGACCTGGCAGCCCCATGAGACTCATAGCCCGTCTGGACGTAAAAAACGACAGTGTCATCAAAGGAATACATCTTGAAGGACTCAGAAAAGTGGGCGCACCCAATGTTATGGCGTCCGACTATTACCAGGCAGGTATTGACGAAATCATACTCATGGATGCCGTAGCAAGCCTCTACGATCGCAACAATCTGTTTGATGTGATTCGCAGAGCCTGTGAGGAAGTTTTTATCCCGATCACCATCGGGGGGGGACTCAGAAGTATCGAAGACATACATCGGGCGCTGGATTCAGGGGCCGATAAAGTAGCCATCAACACCGCAGCCATCCACCGGCCCGAACTAATCACCCAGGCTGCGGAAACCTTCGGCAGTCAGGCTGTAGTTGGTTCCATCGAAGCCAAACGCCGGGGAAACAACTGGTACGCTTACTGGGACAATGGCCGGGAGTCGTCCGAGCGGGAGGTCATTCCATGGGCGAAACAACTCCAAGCCCATGGCGTGGGGGAAATTCTGATCACTTCTATAGATGCGGAAGGAACTCGGAGGGGCTTCGATGTGGAACTGGTATCTGAAGTGACTCGAGCAGTCTCGGTTCCGGTGACGGCCTGTGGAGGGCTGGGAAAATTATCGAACCTGGATCAACTGATTCGATCATCTGAACCTTCAGCGATCGCCTGTGCCTCGGTGCTGCACTACAGGAAGTGCACGGTTGCCGAACTCAAAGCACATCTTTTGAGTCTGGGCTGCCAGGTACGACAATGAACGCACCGACCATCAATGTTCTCAACTATGGATTCGGTAATGTCCGAAGCGTCTGGAATGCAGTGAGTGCCGTCGGAGGGCAACCCCGTTTCTGCGACCAGCCCGAACAGCTCTCGTCGGGAGACGCTCTCATTATTCCTGGTGTCGGAGCCTTTCCTTCAGCAATCAAGCGTTTGCGGGATAACGATTTTGTTGACCCCATCCTGGAACTGGCCGCCAGCGGCAAGCCTGTCCTCGGGATCTGCCTGGGTATGCAATTACTCTTCACCTCGGGAAACGAGCATCGTAAGACAGACGGTCTGGGGCTGATTCCCGGACGGGTCCTGCAGTTGGATACGCTCCCCGGTGCACGGCTTCCGAATATCGATTGGCTGCCGCTGGAACCACCGCAAGGGGTGACCTGGTCCGGCATACTGGCAAAGGAGGATCGAGGAGAGTTCGTCTACTTTGTGCACAGCTTTGCGGCACACCCCGACTCTGCCCGACACATCGTTGCTACAGCCCGATATCAGGGACAGCCCTTTACTGCCATGGTCCGGGACCAGAACGTATGGGGTACCCAATTTCACCCGGAAAAGAGCGGAGCTTTCGGTTTGAAGTTACTCAAACGCTTCGTCAATCTAGTTGCCTGTTGAAGGAAATGAAAAATGCAAAAGGCCGGAAAAGCCCTGTTTGGATTGCCTGAGAAAGTCAGTTTCTGTAAACGTTGCGTCATATCAAACCAACGCCCCAGTTCGACAGTGGAGTTCAAACACACCAAGGTGGAGAAGAAATCGGTCATTTCTTTCGATGACGAGGGTATTTGTGCCGCCTGCCATTTTGCCGACGTCAAAGAACGGGAAATCGACTGGATAGAACGTGACGAGTCCCTTAAACGACTGCTGGACAAGCACCGTGCCACAGGTAGCGGTTACGATGTCATCGTGCCGGGAAGCGGCGGCAAGGACAGCGCTTACACCGCACACCTGTTGAAATACGAATACGGCATGAACCCCCTGACAGTGACCTGGGCACCCCACCTCTATACGGATATCGGTTGGGAAAACTTCCAGAACTGGATGCACGTGGGGGGACTCGACAATATCCTGTTCACCCCCAATGGACGCTTGCACAGATTGCTGACTCGCAAAGCCTTTCTCAATCTGCTTCACCCCTTTCAACCTTTTATCGTCGGCCAGCGAATCATCGGTCCACTCATGGCTAAGCAATTCGGCGTCCCCCTGGTCATGTACGGAGAAAATCAGGCCGAATACGGCAACAAGGTGGACGAAAACACCAAACCCAGAATGGATGAGCGTTTTTTCTCGGTAGGCGATCCGAAGGAGATGATCCTGGGTGGTGAGAAGATCGGGGCGATCTGCGAAGAGCAGGGTTTCGATTTGAAGGACTTTACCCCCTATATCCCCCCATCGGCTGCCAGTCTGGAAGCCAAAGGTATCGAAGTTCACTACATGGGCTACTATAAAAAGTGGGACCCCCAGGAGTGTTACTACTACGCTGTGGAAAACACCGGTTTCAGCGCCAATACGGAGCGAACAGAAGGCAGCTATTCCAAGTACTCGAGCATCGACGACCAGATCGACCCCTTCCACTATTTCACCACCCTGATCAAATTTGGTATCGGCCGGGCAACCTACGATGCCGCCCAGGAAATCCGAAACAGCAAGATCACCCGGGAAGAAGGCGTCCATCTGGTCAGGAAATTCGACCAGGAGTTCCCGGCAAAATTTTTCCAGGCGTTCCTGGACTATATCGATATCGATGAAGCTCAGTTCTGGAATACTGTGGATCGCTTTCGCTCACCCCATCTGTGGGAACAAAACGATGCCGGGGAATGGCAACTGCGACATACCGTCTGGTCAGAATAATGTCTACGCATTCGACCGTTCGGGTACTGCATCTGGCCAGTTTTTCCGGGAACATCGGTGACAATATCAACCACAATGGGCTCAGGCGGCTGTTTGCTGAGAATCTCTCGGTTCGGTTCGACTACACCGAGCTGGAAATGCGTGAATTCTATTGGGGGGAAAGGCAGTTTGACGAGGATTTCACCGCCTATGCCAATCAATTCGACCTACTGCTGATCGGCGGCGGAAATTACTTCGAACTCTGGGTTGAGAAATCACGAACGGGTTGTTCCATCGATCTTCCTCCGAAATTGCTGAAGCGGCTGAAAGTACCGGTGCTTTTCTATGGACTGGGAGTGGATGCTGGCCAGGGAGTGCCCGATATCTGCCGCCGGCGCTTCAGCGAGTTCCTTGACACCCTGCTGTCCAACGACCAGTTCCGTGTAGTCATACGCAACGATGGCGCCGGGCAGACGCTCCGGGAATACTTCGGAAATGGAGTTGCCGAGCAGATACCCTGGGTACCCGACAGCGGATTTTTCTGCACGGCCGCTTATGCCGAACATGCGGAGTACCATGGTGGGAATGATCGGTTACTGATCAACCTCGCCAACGACATGCTCGAGGCTCGTTTCCCCGATACCCTGCCGGATGGACTGGACTATCCAGGGTTCATTCAGGGCATAGCCGAGTTGATCGAGTCCCAGCTGGCTGCGAATCCAGCGCTGCGGGTGGTGCTGGTACCCCATATCTATCGCGATCTGACCCCCATCACCGATCTGCTGAATCAACTCCCCGATCCAATCCGGCGGCGCTCCATCCGGGTGGCACCCTATCTGACCGGGGAGACCGGCGCGCAGCAGGCCATCTCCCTTTACGGGCAGGCAACCCGGGTTCTGGGGATGCGTCTGCACGCCAGCGTCTGCGCACTCAGCCAGGAAACCCCGGTGGTGGGCATGGTGAGCTACCCCCAACTCGGCCATCTCTACCGGGAACTCGAGATGAGCCATCGAACCGTAGCCGTCAATCACCGGGATATGGTGCCACAGCTGGAGCAGCGTATCGCCGAGCTGAACCGGCCCGATAGTCGTTTTACAGTAGAGTGCGGGAACCGCCTTGAACAGCTTCGATCTCAGGTGGATGCCGTTCAGCATAATATCGATACCTGGCTGTCAAGCCGGCTGCATTGAGGGGAATGCCATGGAGTATTTCCAGAAACCCATCGTCCTTCGGGGAATGCTTCGCCGGTGCTGTCCAATATCATCAGCTGGCCACTGGCCAACCTGATATTCAACAGACCGCCGGGGATGCGTTTATCTA
Organism: Gammaproteobacteria bacterium; assembly: GCA_024227135.1. Taxonomy (GTDB): domain Bacteria; phylum Pseudomonadota; class Gammaproteobacteria; order Chromatiales; family Chromatiaceae; genus JAHEHQ01. The sequence continues at coordinate 11,212 of JAAELC010000593.1, read as the reverse complement.
CAATATACCTGCAAAGCTACAGATTACCTGTCCCCCCATCTGTTTCTGGATATCCACCGGGTGACCGGGACAGCTTCCCCAATGCCCTCCTGCACAACTGAAAGTCACAAGATAGTCAGAAGGAAAATCTGATCCAATCCTTCTGTTTTTTCCCTCGCTGAATGCTAAAGTTTTCCCGGTCGAGGACGCTGCAGTGACTGGAGGCGGTAAATTCCAGGACATCCCAGGAATATCCGCTAAATATTATCACCACCGCAAGACCGGTGGTACTGCAGGAGTACAAGACCATGGCAATGGTAATCAACACAAACGTAATGTCCCTCAACGCCCAGCGCAATCTGACGCTGTCCCAGAGGGATCAGAACCAGGCAATGGAACGTTTGACCACCGGTAAGCGTATCAACAGCGCCAAAGACGACGCCGCCGGCCTCTCCATCTCCAGTAACATGACCTCCCAGATCCGCGGTTTGAACCAGGCGGTACGTAACGCCAACGACGGCATCTCCATGATCCAGACCGCTGAAGGGGCACTGGAACAGTCCACCAACATCCTGCAGCGTATGCGGGAGCTTTCCGTCCAGTCTGCCAACGGAACCCAGGATGACGAGGACAGCCGCGCCTCACTGGACGCGGAATTCAAGCAGTTAACCGAGGAACTGGACCGCATCGCCAAGACCACCACCTTCAACGGCCAGAATCTGCTCAATGGGGACCAGAAGGGATTAGCCCTGCAGGTGGGCGCCGAAGCCAACCAGACCATATCCTTCAGTATCCAGGCCATGGATGCCAAGACCCTGGGCATGGGTTCGGTGAGCGTCGATATGATGGGCGCGGAGATGACACTGGCGGCTACGGTCTTCGCCGCATCGCTGGGTTCCGATATTAAAGAAGGGGATGTACTGATCAATGGTCAGTCCATCGGTACTTTCGATACCGGTGCATCCGGCGATGCCGACTCCATGAATGACCTGGTCAGTTCCATCAACACCAACGTAAGCGGTGTCACCGCCGGACTTTTCACTCAGCTGCAGGCCTCCTCCCTGGGTGATGGCGTACTCGACTATACCACCGCTGGTGAAGGCATCGATATCACTGTAGCGGATGTCAACGGCGGCTCGCAGACTTATGAAGTGCGCAAAGACACCAATAGCATGGAAGAGCTGGCCTCAGCCATCGAGGACGTCACCGGTGGAAACATCAGCGCCAGCATCAATGATGACGGGCAACTCGCGCTTTCGAATAACAGCGGCTCCACCATTACCGTGGCCGCAAGTGGCGGTACCGACCTGGCGGTCGCCATGGGTATGGACACCAATGTCGGCGATGGCCTGAGCCAGCGGGGACAGTTGGTACTGACCTCGGATCACGGCGACCCCATTACCGTGGAGCGCGGCGACACCGGCACCCTGGAAGATCTGGCCAACCTGGGATTCCGCGAAAATTCGACCCAGGGGGAAATCAAGGGTGCAGCCCTGTCCGATTCCCTGGCCGACACCTCCTGGGGTACCGGCGATGTGGTGGTCAATGGCGTCGCCATCAGTGCCAAGGACACCGATTCCCTGACCGGCAAGATCGATAACATCAACGCGGTAACCAGTGAAACCGGGGTGACGGCCAATGCCTACGCCTCCGTGCGCATCGACATGAGCCAGGTGGACCTCTCCGAGGTCGGTAACGGCACCATCGGCGCCGACCTGGACATCAACGGGGTGCAGATTGACTTTTCCACCCTGGACTCCACCAGCACCACCGTCCTTGAGGACATGGCCACCGTCTTCAACGAAAACACCAACCTGACCGGTGTGTCAGCAAGGGTCAACGGCAATAACCTCATCCTCGAGTCCGATCAGGGGGCCATCAACTTCGGCAGCGCCGCCACCGCGGACGGCCAGGGGTCTACCATCTTCCAGGTGGTCGCAACCAGCGGCGCGGGTGCCGGCGCGGGTCTCATCGGCGCCAATTTCGTCACCTATATGGCCAGCGGGGCGGCAGAGACCAACGCGATTGCGGCAGCGGAAACCAATTTCTCCACCGAAGCCGGCATCAAGTTGACCAGCGAAAACGGCAACCCCATCTCGGTGGAACTGGGCAAAAACGCCACCGCTGGAGAAATCGGAATCCTGGATGCCAACTCCACGGCGGGGGGCGGATTCGGTACTTCGATTTCCCAGACCTCCATCGATACCGCGGCCAATGCCCAGAAAGCGATCGACGTTATCGACAAGGCGATCGACACCGTGAACTCGGAACGGGGTAGCCTCGGTGCGGTTAACAACCGCCTGGAGTACACCATCGACAACCTGGAGTCGGTATCCCAGAACCAGTCGGCAGCCCGTTCCCGGATTATGGATGCGGACTTCGCACTGGAAGCGGCCTCCCTGGCCCGGTCACAGATCCTGCAGCAGGCAGGTACGGCGATGCTGGCCCAGGCCAACTCCGCACCCCAGCAGGTACTGTCGCTGCTCCAGTAAGCGTCAGCGGTCGTGGGGTAACGTTGCCCCATAGCCGATCCGCACTGCCCCTTCCCTCCCCCGGGAGGGGCAGTTTTTTGATTGGGGTCTCAGAAAAACAGTACTGAATCAAGGGATAGACCCGAATGGCACATACTTACGCTTAAAAGCCCCGTCATTGCGAGCGAAGCGTGGCAATCTCCCTTGTCGTGCCGGGGTTCTGGAGATTGCTTCGGGGCTCTTGAAGAACTTAACCTGCAGTTCCTCATCGATTTGTGACCGCGCAGCGGGGTGAGGGGCTCGCAATGACGACTATTTGGCTTAAGTAAGTGCCATTCGGGTAGACCCTGCTCCCACGAGCAAATAATCGCAGATTCAAAGGGGTATCACTCCCCGTTAGAGGAAGGTGGCAATGGACAACAACAACATCATCTCGTCAGTAGGCGGTGGCTCGGGGATCAACTCGGCCTCTTTGGTGGATGGACTCATTGCGGCAGAGCGTATCAACACCGATAACCGGCTGGATGCCAGGCAGGAGAAACTGGAACTTCAGCTCTCCGGTTACGGCCTGCTGGCCAGCGCCATGTCGACCCTCCAGGAAAGCGCTGCCACCTTGAGTAATCCCGAGACCTTCCAGGGTAAGAGCGTCGCTTTCCCCGAAACCACGGTGTTGACCCCCACCGCGGTGGATGCCGACGCCCTGTCGGGGGAATACGAAATCGAGGTACTGTCTCTCGCCAAGGCCCATTCTCTGGCCAGTAGCGGTTTCAGCGACCCGGACGATGCGGTGGGCAAGGGAACCCTGACCTTCAGTTTCGGTTCCTGGGATGACGGATACACCAGTTTCAATCTCAATGGCGACGTGGACGCCCAGACCATCACCATTGACGACTCCAACAACAGCCTGAAGGGACTTCGGGATACCATCAACGATGCGGATTTCGGGGTACAGGCTTCTATCGTTGAGGACGGAGGCAACTATAAACTCCTGATCACCGCCCCTTCGGGTGCCAATAAGGAAATGGAAATCGTTGTTGGCGAAGAGGGCGCTTCCCCGACCAACAATGATCCCGACGGTCTCTCTCAATTTGCGTTCAACAGCCTGGGGAACCAACTGACGGCCAACCAGGCTGGTGAGGACGCATCGCTCAAGGTCAACGGCATGGAGGTAAGCCGACAGAGCAATAAGATCGATGACGTGATACAAGGTCTCGAATTTACCCTCAGCAAACCCTCGGACGGTGAACTGGTCGCCATTTCGATCTTGGATGACAAAGCAAGCGCCCAACAGTCCGTACGGGATTTTGTGGATGCCTATAACGAATTCTATAACACGGCTCAGTCCCTGATTCGGCCCTCTGACAACAACGATCCGGAGAGCACCGACGGCGGGCTTGCCGGCGACCCCACCGCCCGCAGCATGCTGCGACAGGTCCAATCCATGCTGTCCGAAACCGTGACGGGCAGGGAATCCAGCAGCTACAACGCGCTGTCCACCGTGGGTATCATGACCCGCCTGGACGGCACCCTGGAAATCAAAGAATCCCGCTTTAGTACCGCTTTCGAAGACGACTTCAGCGAAGTGGCCGGTCTTTTCATGCCCACCACATCGTCTACCGACTCCCGGATCAACATATTGAAATACAAATCCTACACCGAGGCGGGCAGCTTCGATGTCAATGTGGCCACCCAGCCCCAGAAAGGCTATATGAACGGCGGAGCCATATCGATCCCGGAGTTCGATGCCGCCACCGAAGCGTTCAACCTGCTGGACCCGACCCCGCCCAGTCTCGATACCTCCCTGGGTGACTACAGTTTTAAAATTTCCGTGGACGGCACCCTGAGCGAGACCATCACCCTGACAGACACTTTCACCAATACCGAAGAGATGCGGGAACGCCTGCAGAGCCTCATCAACGGCGACCCCAATCTCAAAGGCGTCAAGGCTGAGCTGGATGTCAGCTACGATGTGGACAATGACCGTTTCGACTTTAACTCCCGCAGCTGGGGATCCGGTTCGGTGGTGGATATCACCGAGGCAAGTGCCGACATGGCTAATCTAGGCCTGGGGGTAGCCAACGGCACTAATGGGGTGGATGCGGTGGGTACGATCGATGGGGAATCCGCCTTCGGCTCGGGCAACATACTGTTGCCCTCTCTCGACAGCGACCTGGCTGGAATGACCCTGAAAGTGGCCGAAGGGGCTTCCAGTGCCACCGTGACCTACTCCCGGGGCTTTGCCACCGAGCTTTCGAATATTTTCGACACTTTCATGGCCGACAACGGACTGATCCAGCTTCGGGAAAACAGTCTCAACTCCCAGCTCGATGATATCAGTGAGGATCGGGAGACCCTGGATATCCGTATGGATAAGCGCCGCCAGCTTTTGGAATCCCAATTCATCGCAATGGAGCGTATACTGGCAAGCCTCAACGAATCCGGTGGGATGCTGGACGGGCTGACGGATCGACTGCCCTTCACCGCCAGCAATTAGTGCCTGGTACAGGGTAAAAATACGATCTGAGAATACAGCAACCCGATAGCTGTTCCCGGAAAGGCATAAATTTCAGGGCGTAAGCACTCCATTTAAAAGCACAGAAACAGGCATTATCATGCTGACGGAATTTCAGGATATTGTCTGTTAAATGCAGCGAATGAGTCTTCAACAGAATCCAGGTGTTTGAAACCCGCCAAATGTATCGCAATCTTCCCGTTATCGCCCTGATCACGGCCCGTGGGGGCTCGAAGGGAATCCCTCGGAAAAATATCCGTGACCTCAACGGACTTCCCATGATGGCCTACAGTATCCGGGCCGGACTGGAGTGTCCCACGGTGGACCGGGTGGTGGTCAGTTCCGATGACCGGGAGATCCTGTCCGTGGGTGAGCGGTTCGGCGCCGAGTCATTGCTTCGACCGGCAGCGCTGGCAACCGATGAGAGCAGTTCCGATATCGTTATCGATCATGCTTTTCAACAACTCGTGGAAAAGAATGACGGGGACTGTTACATGGTGCTGCTGCAACCTACTTCGCCATTGCGGGATGCGGATGATATCGCAGCAGCCTTCAGCCTGATGGACGCTGCGGATTCAAACAACCTCATCAGCGTCTGCCCGGCACGGGACCACCCCTATTACGCCTTTGTTGAATCCGGTGACGGGACTCTGGTTAAAGCCTGCAGCACCGACAGGGTCTACCGAAGACGCCAGGATCTCCCCAGAGCCTATGTACCCAACGGCGCCATTTACATTTTCACCCGCAGTAGGTTCCAATCCACCGGGGCCATACCAAGCCACGCACCGGTTCCCTATGTGATGCCCCTGGAAAAGAGCCTGGATGTGGACACACCGGAAGACCTCGAAGTCGTCCGGTCAATTATGCGGAGCGGGCACGAAGGGAGGTGACCCGGTTTTTCGGTGCCTTTGATTTAGCCCGGGGCAGATCGACGAAGCGTTTCTGCCGGTCGGTCTCCCACAAGGACTCCTGTTCAAACTGCTCCATAATCAGTTTCACACTGTCACCCCGGCCGAAACTGTAGTCCTGTTCGGGACGCGGGCTCTCTCTGGCTGCACCGATGCTGTTCAGTATCTGTTCTTTTCCGTAACCGCAGCTGTGCACCGATGCGCTGGTGGCACGGTTTTGCTGGCGGGTGCCGATATTCACCGCGGGTACCCCGTAGATAGGCGCCTCACGGATGCCGGCGCTGGAATTACCGATGATATAATCAGCATGCCGAAGCAGGGTGAGAAAGTATTCGAAGCGCATCGAGGGGAAAAGTCTGATCCTGGGGTTGTTGGAAAAAGAAGCGTACGCGTCGAAAATCGACTCCGAGCCGAGATCGTTGTTGGGATAGATGACCACGAACCGGTCACCGCTCTCCCGAACCGAGGCAATCAGATTTTCCATATAGGATTTGAAATCGGCGGTCTCAGTGGTGACGGAATGAAACAGCAGGATGCTGTAACGTTCAAATGCAATGGAATAGCGCTGCCGAACCTGTTTGAGGGACGGCAACCGGTCCGAGAGCATGATATCGATATCGGGTGATCCCACGATATGGATGTTCCGGCTGTCCTCACCGAGTTGAATCAGACGCAGCTGCGCCTCTCGGTTGGCCACCAGGTGAATATGGGCCAGTTTCGTGATGGCATGACGGATGGAGTCGTCGATAGTACCCGACACTTCCCCTCCTTCGATATGCATCACCAGGATATTGTTCATACTGCCGACGATGGCTCCCGCCAGGGCTTCCACCCGGTCACCGTGGACGATTATGAGATCAGGTTCCCCCTCTTTTACATAGTCGGACAACCCGCCAATGGTCTTGGCCAGCACCGAATCCATGGTATCCGCCTGGTTCTGGTTGATATGGGTATAAATATTATGATACCCCTCGAGCTGCACTTCCTGAAGAGTCCGGCCATAGCGAGTCAACAAGTGCATGCCGGTGACAAACAGCAGCAGTTCGAATTCCGGGCACTGATCCAGTTTATTCAGTATGGGCTTGAGTTTACCGAAGTCGGCACGGGTTCCCGTCAGTGCAAGAATTTTTTTCATGGGTGCGGTTCTCCGGCAACAGTACCAAGGATATCAGCGGGCTCCAGCATCCTGTCCCCTGGGATATCCCGTGCGGCAGTCTGATCCAGGATAGCATCGTACTTTTCCGCATCAAAGTGTCCGGTACCCGGTCTTTTCACCCAGAGATTTTCTCTGGTGAACTTTTCCCCCCGCCGGATGGGTGCGATAGATACCACAGAAGCGAACGCGAAGTCCCGGGTAACCTGTTCTTCAGGACGCAGATCCTTACTGCCGCCCCTTGCCTGAAAAATAATATCGGATCCCTCGATCAGCTCGCTCAACGCTTTCGGGTCCATGGAACAGACGATGTCCGGACCCTCCCGGGACATGCTGTCGGTGAAATGACGCTCGATGATCGAAGCACCCAGGGCCACCGCGCCCAGCGAAGGATAGTTGCTGGTGGAGTGATCCGACAGACCGATGACGGCATCGCTGAAAGCAGACTGGAGTTCGTTCAGGGCACCGAGCCTAACCAGTTCGGGTGGGGTGGGATAAAGATTGGTGCAGTGCAACAGCGCGTAAGGTACCCGGTATTGCCGGAGTATGGTCACCGACTTTTTGACCATTTCCAGATCGTTCATCCCGGTACTCAGAATCACCGGCTTACCGAGTCGGGCGATGGCATGTAAAAGTGGATAATTACTGCATTCTCCCGAGCCGATCTTGTAGGCCGGAACCTCCATTCGCTCCAGCCTGTCCACGGCTTTGCGGGAAAATGGCGTGCTGAGGAAGATCAGTCCCCTGGATTGAACATAGGCCTGCAATTCAAACTCTTCAGCCTCATTGAGAGAGTTCTCGACCATGATCTGGTAGATGGATTTATCGGTATTCCCCGGAATCTGGGATCTGGCGGCGTGGCACATCTCATCGTCGATGATATGGGTCTGGTGTTTGATACACTCGGCGCCATGAGATGCGGCGGCATCAACCATCTCCCTGGCGATTGCCAGAGAACCACCGTGATTAATGCCGATCTCCGCGATGATCAGGGGCCGGTGGGCAGGGCCTACCGGCCGGCCGGCGATATGAAATGTCATTACGCGCTCCTTTCCAGTTCTCCTGATGAAACCTGGCGGGGTTCCTCCAGTTTGCTCGCGAGATCCCTGCTGCGGGTATCCAGATCGAGTAAGCCGGTTCGAACCTTCCGAGCGGCATGGTCGAGGAACTCAATATAAATAGATCGCGACTTGTTGAACGGTTCCAGGCTCTCGTCCAGGGAGTCACCGCTGTAGAGACACTTTGCCAGAATGAGATTGAAGGTCGTCATGCTCCCTTTGAGCAGGGTTGCAGCATATTCCGTCGACTTGTGCGCCGCTTTCGACAACACCAGCTGCTGATGGGCATCAAGCAACTCATGGGCAGCCTCTACACTTGTGACGGGACGCTCAAAGAGCCTGGCAACCTCCCTGCAGACGGTGACAACCGGTTCGAAACTTCTCTGTATCTGCTTTTTTCCCTGAAGGGGTCTCAGACCCCGTAGATGGAAGTTATCTTTGAACAGAGATGAAACTATCGTCGACTTTTCGGTATCCAGCTCCGGTAGTTCAATCTCATCATAGCGTGTTGGTTCGGCACCTTCCACGAAAAGCCCTCTGCAGGTATTGAAACAGTGAACACTCTCATGAAGTTTAAGGAGTTTCTCCATGGCGTTGCGGGCACCGATGTAGATGCGATTGGTAACGATGGTTTCCCCGAAGTTTCCCGGAGCCGAGGGATTCCTGGCAGGATCGTATTTGTACAGATCCAGGCTTTCCTGGTGCTCGTCCTTGACTGAATAATGCTGGCTGAGTACCGAATGGTGCTTTTCCCCCGCCGCAAACCCGAAGTCGGTGCCAAAAAGATAGACATCCCTGAAACCCAGCGCACAGGCAAACGCAAGGGCGGTATTGGCTACCGTCGGGTTACTGTAGCCCAGCCTGACCGCATAGGAATCCTCATCGATATGCTTGCTGAAAAAATGGGTGCCGATATCACTGGCCTTCATGCCTATTCCCTGCCGGGGGAACAGATCTAAAACCTCGGGATGAACGGTATTGAGAGCCAGCAGGGTGATATCGTTGCGGAACGCAGCGTCGGTCGAGGTGGTAATCCATTCGATGACCGGGCGGGTTCGCTCCATCTCCACATGAAAATCCGGTTGAATCCCCATACGCTTCAGAGACCCCAGGGCCGTGCCGCAGGAAAAAATAATTGCTTTGTCCCGGTTGGAGAGCAAGAACTCCTTTGCTTCATCGAGGGAAGGTCCATTGGCAACGAGAAAGGCCGGTTTATCGATGTAGTTCTTCGTCAGCATGGCGTGCTCTCGTAGCACCGGGGTCCGCTTGGCATAGTTGGCAATGGTATGGGACAGGCTGACCTGCTCGTCATCGAAGTAGCCCAGCATGGTTAACTGGTCCGGGAGTTTCTTGAAAAAATCCCGGGTGGCATCCTCGATCTCTTTGCTGGAAAAATGGGGAAAAGTGTAGGGCTGGATGATGTTGTGCAGCCCGATCGACCGGAGATGATCCGCCATCACAGCGATACTCTTTTCCGTGGAGAGCCCGAGAATAAATTTCAGACTGTGTCCGGGCTGCTTGAAACGGCGGTAAATCGATTCCCAATCAATGGCGTGCAGGGAGGCGTGCAGCATATCCTTTTTGGGCTCGATAATAATGAGATGGCGTATATCGGTGTTCTGCAGCAACTGAGGGATTTGATACCCCAACCCCAAGCCCCCCATAATCATCAGGTTGGTCACCGGCTCCAAAGACTGGTTTTTGCAACGATTCGGCAGAGGCAGGACCATGTCTATGATTCGATTCATCTTGCTGACATGGGCGTCCTCCTCTTCATCGATAACCCGGGTTGTAGAGGTACCCAGAAAGTTACTGAATGGATGCTCCGTGTACCGGTCGACGTAATCCTGGGAAAAGGTCTGTGGATCCTTCGGATAAATCGGTTTGTCATTCAAGGTTATCTGAACCAGGTTCACATAGCCTTCGTCGGTATAGGTCAGTCGCACATCCGCCGGGGCATAGGTACTGAATTCTGCATGCACTTGTGGATCGGCGGTTTTCAGAAACTCAATATTCCGACGAAACTGAACCTCCAGTTCCAGATTCTTCTGCTGCATCTCCGCCTGTCTCAGTAATTGCTCGATATCCATCCCTATAAACCCTAATAGTTGTAATTTATAAATGACCCAGGTACGACCCCGACAAAGAAATTAATTCTTCACACAAGTAGTAGCGGATACTCGATGACAGAACTTGAGCTTTTTCATCAAAAATAGAGGCTTGGAGGGTAACTGCTCACTCCCCGGAGATTTACCCGCATGGGCGGTCTGTGGAGGAAGTGTCTTTGGCATGGATACCAAAGCCAAGCCTACAGTCAGGTATGTACGGCGTCTTCCGCAACAGATTGCCCGTGCGGGGTAAAATTACCTTGGAGGAAAAACAGACCAGTAGCAACCGAATCCATCAGGCCGGCTTCCGCTCCTGAATCGAGTCTGGGCTGTTTTGGGTGTTTTTCGAGGGTCGTGAGGCCGGAACGGCCCGAAACTTTATGGATTACCCGGATTAATCAGCCTGGCGCTCGCCATGACGGAAACGGCCTGAATGATACTTCGGTTGTTGCGAACTCAGGCAAAACAAATTGAGACGAATCGGCGGTGCCGGATATCAAGTATCAGGAGGCACCTTGCCTACTTTCAGCCGCGAGCTGAGCGGGAATGACGTCCCAGGCGGATTTGACCTCAGAGAGTAGAGAAGCAATTTCATCGAGGGCGAGGGGATCGTCGGTCGCCGCGGCTTCGTCCAGGCGCCTGATCATGTAATCATACAGATCGCAGAGATTGGTAGCCATCTGCCCACCCGAGTCCATATCGAGACTGCCTCGCAGGCTGTGAATAATGGTTCTTGCCCAACCCAGGTAACGGGCCTGTGCTTCCGAATCGCCCCGTTCCATCATACCCCGGGCAACGGCTATCTTGTCCAGCGCCCCCGCCATCAGCATCTGTACCAGTCGATGGGGGGTCGCCTGCTCAATGCCCGTAGTGACGCCAATGTTGTGATACTGACGTAACCCCTCGGGTACTTTGGATCCGGACATGGTGAGCTCCTTTGTATTCAAGCCGTACCAATTCTAACAGCTTTGAACTCTCCGGCTAGGAGCCTGTCCGAGAATAGGGGCCGTAGCGAGGGAAAGC
>JAAELC010000592.1 GCA_024227135.1 Gammaproteobacteria bacterium | reverse complement strand
GGCTCTTACGATTGAGCCACTTAAACAGTATTCCCCTCACATGATAGAGATAGGTTGCACACCTATCCGAGTTATCCGTTATGGCGTAATAGCTCAGATGCCCCACCACGCAGACCTTGGCCTGGCGAAGCATCTCACCTTTCCTCAGAACAGCCCTGCTTTTGCGCGCCCATTCCGTGAACTTACGTAGGCTTTGTGCAAGTTTCTTGCGACTGGTCCGTCGCTTCACCTTGAAGTGCCCATCCCGGGTTTTCCCACAGTAGTGCGTAAACCCCAGGAAGGTGAACTCCTTCGGCTTTTGCCCTCGCCTCTGAGCATCCCTACGCGCAAAACGCCCAAATTCAATGCAGTGTGTCTTCTCTTTGGCCACTTCCAGGCTAAAAGCTTCAAGCCTGTCTTTTAACCGATTCTCGAAGTGTCTTGCATCTGCTTTGTACCGGAAGCAAGCCAGGAAATCATCGGCAAAACGAAAATAATAGGCCTCTCCCCGGCACTGCCCCCTGACTCTATGGCTGAACCACAGATCCAGCACATAGTGCAGGTAAATGTTCGACAGCAGTGGTGACAGGATTGAGCCCTGGGGAGTACCCCTTTCAATGGCTCTAACCAGCCCGCCTTCCATTATTCCGCCCTTTAGCATACGACCGATCAGCCTTAATATGCGAGGGTCACCAATGCGGTGTTGCAGAAACATCATCAGCCATCTGTGCGAAACTTCATCGAAAAATGCTCTGATGTCAGACTCGACCAGATAGCTAACTCGTTTCTGCTGGATGGTTCGTCCCAGCCTGTCCAAACACAAATGCTGACTCCGCTTGGGTCGATACCCATAGCTGCTGTCTTCGAAAATCTCCTCGTAAACCTGTTCCAGAGCCCGCTTCACCGCCAGTTCAACTATCTTATCTTCAAAACAGCTGATCCCTAACGGCCGCCCCTTTTCACTGCCCGACTTCGGTATATAGCTCCGGCGGCTGGGCTGTGGACGGTATCCCATACGCTTCAGCCGGTCAGACAAGCCCTCAAGGTTCTCTTCGAGATTTTCCCCATACTGCTCTTTGGTTACGCCATCCACACCGACGGC
>JAAELC010000591.1 GCA_024227135.1 Gammaproteobacteria bacterium | reverse complement strand
CTTTTCCTTTTCTAGCTGGTAAATCCGCTGCATGGCCCGTATCTTGGGAGCCCCTGAAACCGTGCCTGCTGGCAGGGTTGCCTTGAGGGCATCCAGGGCAGTCAGCTGAGGGAGGAGTCGGCCCTCCACCAGACTGGTCAAGTGCATGACATAACGGAAATATTCAACCTCCATGTACTTGCTGACCTGAACGCTGCCAGTCTGAGCGATCCGACCGATGTCATTTCGGCCCAAGTCGACCAGCATGCGGTGTTCGGCCACCTCCTTGGCATCTGTCAGTAAATCCTGGGCCAAGGCTGCATCCTCAGCCTCTGTTTTCCCCCGCGGCCGGGTACCGGCGATGGGATTGGTCACCACCTGGCCTTGCTTGACAGAGACCAGACTTTCTGGTGAAGCCCCGATGATTTGGTAGTCCCCAAAATCATAGAAGTAGAGGTAGTTGGAGGGATTGGTCACCCGCAGGTTGCGGTAGTAGTCCAGGGGATCGCCCTTGAAATCACTGGAAAATCGCTGGCTGAGCACGCACTGGAACATGTCTCCTTGACGGATCAGCTCCTTGGCCCTAGTCACCATTTGCTCAAAACTTTCCTTCTCAAGATGGTGTTTGAACTGCAGGACCTGCAAATCCTGGGGGGTAAACTCGTTGGGAGCCTGGGTCTGCAAGTCTGTCACGACCTGACCTAGAGCCTGGCGAACCGCATCGTTGGAACGATGGCTGTAGAGATTTTCCTCCACCACATAGACCCTCTCCTTCTTGTGGTCAAAGATGACGAAGGATTCATAGATGAAGAAGTGGAGGTCCGGTGTTCCGATGGGGTCGAGGGGAATCTGGCCGATGTCCTCGTAGAGACCGATCAGGTCATAGGCCACAAAGCCGATGGCACCACCCGCAAAGGGCAGGTCGCTAGTCACCTTTTTCTGGGTCAAACTCTGGAGATAGTCCAGGGGGTCCTGCTGGATGGGCTGGCCATTATTGGTCAAGAG
>JAAELC010000590.1 GCA_024227135.1 Gammaproteobacteria bacterium | reverse complement strand
GGTCCGTGGGGGCGCGGGGGCGGGGGGGGGGGGAGACCAAAACGATGGTATGTGGTTGCGCGTTTATTTTGGTGTTAAAGAACGGGGCTGGGGGGGGGGGGGGGGAGCGTGATGCCCAGACAGAGGTCATCAATCAGAATACTGATTCTGAAGGCAACTGCTTATCCCCAGAGATCACCCCTACGGGCGGTCTGTGGAGGAAGTGTCTTTGGCATGGATGCCAAAACCAAGCCTGCAGGGACGTATTGATGGCGTCTTCCGCAGCAGATTGCCCATGCGGGGCGAGCAGTCAACATAACCCATTGATTATAATATGTAAAAATATATTTCTTGACGATATGAGGTGTGAGATCAAATTCAGGCTCACTCAGACATGCTCGTTAACAGATCAGGCGCCCGGGTAGTCTACCCGGGTCAATAACTCTGCAACCTCAAGAATGAGGCTGCACCAACGCTCATATTTCCCTCGTTCACCCCCTTGGGTGGTGTTTCTGGTGGAGGGTTTTGAGTCTCTCCCGGGCGATGTGGGTGTATATTTGCGTGGTGGACAGGTCACTGTGCCCCAGCAACATCTGCACTACTCGCAGATCTGCACCATGATCCAACAGATGGGTGGCAAAGGCATGCCGTAAAGTATGGGGAGAAATCGAGTCCCGGTCGATACCTGCCAGCACCGCATACTTTTTCAGGCGATACCAGAAGGCCTGACGAGTCATACCGGCACCTCGGCGGGTTGGGAAAAGGTCAGGGCACAGTCGATCATCCAGCAACTCCTGCCTGGGACCTTTCAGGAACCGCATCAGCCAGCTCTGGGCCTCCTCTCCAAAAGGAATCAATCGCTCCTTGTTACCCTTCCCGACCACACGGACCACACCCTGATTGATACTGACCTGATCCAACCTCAGGCCAACCAGCTCTGAAACCCGTAAACCGGTAGCGTACAGAATTTCCAACATGACACGATCTCGAAAACCTTCCAGGTCTCCCGTATCCGGTGCCTGTAATATGGCTTCAACTGACGCCTCACTCATGGACCTGGGCAACGGGCGACCCAGTTTTGGTGCATTGATTCGAGTACTGGGGTCGTTGATTACCCAGCCTTCCCGCAACCCGTACTGGTAAAACTGCCGAAGGCAGGAGAGCAGCCTGGCTGAAGAGCGTGGCTTTTTACCGATTTTCACCTGGTAGGCAAGATACGCCAACAGATCCTCACGCCTTGCATTCAATAGATGCCTCGTGCACTCGATTTGCAGCCAGGTGGCGAGTTTCCTCAAATCGCTTTGATAAGCCTGGAGGGTATTTCGGGACAGTCCCCTTTCCATCCACAGTGCATCGGCGAACTGCTCAATGGCGCGCTTATCTTGTTCTGCAATCAAATCAACGTTCCTCGTAAGGCTTGAGGCAATCGAACGACCATAACATCACAGCAAACCCTAACCACACCAGATTCCAGTGGAATCGATCTTCCCGCGACAAAGGGTTTGCCCCAAGACAGGTGGATTTCCCTATCCTTACCCTGAGCCGTTACCCTGTCACCCGGGCTGGCAGAATAATACAATGGTCACGCTCGCCGACAGAGCAGAGCGGGGGCGCCCCTGCAATGATACCAGGAATTATTGTCCACATTTAGTGTGGATAAGTATGTGGATAAACTGCTTAAAAAACCGCCGAGCCTACAGTGTGTAAAGCTTGTGAACAGATTGGCTATTTATTGGACAATACCATGGAATTGGATCCTGCCATCAAAAGGCTGGAAACTTTCAAACCAGGTAACTGCTCGCCCCCCAGAGATTACTCCCCCATGGGCGGTCTGTGAAGGAAGTGTCTTTGGCATGGATGCCAAAGCCAGGCCTACAGGGAGGGTTTTACGGCGTCTTCCGCAACAGATTGCCCGTGCGGGGTGAGTAGTTACCAAACCAGATTCTTTTCATCTTAATGCTGGCAGTGTGCAAAATCTGTACTAAAAGTACCGATACTGAGAACACCCTTCGAGCATCCGACAATCATGACGAAGCCTGATCCTGAATTTTGGAAACGACAATCCCTGGATACGCTGAATCCAGCCCAGTGGGAGGCGTTATGTGACGGTTGTGCCAAATGCTGTCTGCATCGCCTCGAGAATAGTCAAACCAATGAAATTTATTACACCAACGTTTGTTGTCGTTTCCTGAACATCGACGAATGCCGGTGTACCGACTACCTTGACCGAACGACCCGGGCACCGGATTGCGTGACCGTTACCCTCGATATCCTGAAGGATCCCTACTGGTTGCCTTCAACCTGTGCCTATCGTCTGTTGGCAGAAGGCCAACCGCTGCCTTGGTGGCATCCGTTGGTCTCCGGTGACCCGGAAACAGTGGTGCTGTCCGGCAACTCTGTCAGTGGACGGGTGATCAACGAACTGGAAGTCGAGAACCTTGAACATTATCTGATCGACTGGATTTCATGAATAATCAATTGAATGTCACTACCTTACTCGAGTTTCTGGAATCAACCGGAGCCCATCTGCGTTTCATCGACATGGGCCGCAGAATCACCCCGATCGCCCGGGAAGACTTCCTGGGATTCGAGAAGGCAGACATACCCTACCCCCTGCCGGTTCAACAACAGGCGTGGATTGCTCTCTTGTTCGAGAATCCGGTGCAGTGCACAGATCCCTACGTCTGGTTTCTAAGGTTTCCTCTGGATGAACAGGGAAAACTGGTTCAATCGACACGGGATGATTTCATGCACCAGTTGCTGGAACGAATCGGAGCCAATCTGGAAAAGGTGAAACAGGAAGGGGGCATAGAGAACAGTATTGGAAAGAACCCCTACAGTTTTGAGCCCCGGGATGATCGCCGGGCCATTTTTTACGCCACTGCTTCAAAACTGCTGCAGGTGAAGAAATCAAAATACTATTCCCACGCGAGAGATTATTTCAACAACACCCTGGGTTGGGACCAATGGCCATTCGTCGGATTTCAAGGTATTGCCGACCTGGCGGCACGAATCGATGAGGCAGACAACGAGGCCATCGTCACCCGGGCCATACCCCTGTTACCTTTTCGGCCACTGGAGGCGTTGTGCCATTGCCTGGAAAACCAGGTGCTGCCCCCTACCGTCGCCCAGGCTCTATCAGCGAGAGCAATGGAAAATCTGAGTCTTGAATCACCGGATAACCTGGTAACCGCTGCGATCGTCCGGGGAGTGTCCCGATCAGAGACTCACTGTAAAAAGTTACTGCTTCAAGTGCTGTCTCTGCCCTGCGGTGATGATCCAACGATCCTGTCCGCCATAGGGGGCAGAGCGTGGGAGTGCCTCACCGATGAAGCGATCTCAAAGCCTTTCCTGCAACGCCTGGCAGAAAACAGTGGAGGACAGGAGGTTTTCAATCAGTGTCTCATGGACCTGATGTTTCTACCGGGAATGCGCCAGCCCCTGCTAAACGTCCTGAGAGACCCCGAACGAACCACAGAGCTTTCCCGGTCGGTGGGCAGCTTTTTCCAACATGTCGCCGGGCACACATCGACCGGTTAGCCGATGGGCGATCACTACTGACCGAGCAGCCAGATCATAACGCTGGCATCATCTGAGGTTGTGGCCATAACCTTACCATCCGGGGCCATTGTGACAGATCCACCGCAGAGTTCATGGGATTGGTAGCGCCGGATGGTTTCACCGGTTTCTGGACTCAACGCCAGTACAGAGCTGTCGGTAATGCGGCTGATACTGGCGAGATAAGAACCGGTGGGATCGAACTCGATGCGGTTGATAATCCCCTGGTGATCGGTGTCCAGGGTTGTCAGTTGCAGCCCATCCAGATCCCAGCGATAGAGATCGAACCACCCTGCACCGAAAAGCCGGGCCCCATCAGCAGAAAACACCAATGTCCGGGCATCGGAACCCGGGGCTGGCAGCAGCGTTTCTGTCCCATCATCCTTACCCCATAGCTTTACCTGACCATCGGTGGAACTAGAGGCGAATCTTTCACCGTCCGGGGAAAATGCCACCGCACGAATACCACCTCCGTGACGACCGACTTCTCTTTCCAGGGCGAACTCCGGCAAAGCCCAGAGCCGGATACTCCCGTTGCCATGACCTGTCAGTGCACGTTTCCCTGAACTGTCCAGGGCAAGGGACAACACAGGGGATCCCGTGTCGATATCGCGAATACTCCTGCCCGACAGCGCCCACTCAGCCAACCTGCCATCATAGCCGCTGCTCAACAACCGATCTTTGCTCAAGAAGAAGAGGTGCGTCACCTCACCCCGGTGGGCTTGCCAGCCTGAGACTTCCTCACCCGCAGGAAGACGCCACACCCTGACTCGGCCATTCCACCCCCCGGATGTAACTGTGGATGAGTCTGGTGCAATGGCCAACGCACTGCCACCACCGTGAGCATCAGGGATGATGATATCGGCCTTCTGCTCCGGCTGGGAAACACAGCCGAGCAGACACGACTGAAAAAGAATGACAGCGAACCAGGTGAACCGGCTCACGGTAACTTTCCTCTGAGTGTTTTCATTGACCAATTGCCGATTGTGCAGCAGTTACCCACGCGGATAAAAAAACCGACCCGGCGCAGTACTCCGCCACTGTACTCATCAACTAGCACATAGATGGAGTCTAGCCCTGACTTCCAGATGCGATGACCTGGAAATCACTCGTCATCGTTGGCGCATTATGGGGGGCTCCGAACACCGCCTTGAAACGCCCCGCAGGATCTATAAGCACTATCGATGCCGTGTGATCCACGAGATAAGCATCTGCCGGCCGGCCTTCCTCGTCGACCCGGGCATACATCACACCCAGTTGACGGGTTATCTTATCAAGTTCGGAGGTTTCCCCTCTGACACCGATGAACTTCTCGTTGAAATAGGGAATGTACTCGGCGAGACGCTCCTGGCTATCCCTCTGCGGATCGACAGAAACAAATACAACCTGATACGAAAGCCCCGAACTACTGCTCTTGAGTTGCTCATCCACCTGAGTCAGGGTTGCCAATGTGGTAGGACAAACATCCGGGCAATGTGTGTAACCAAAGAATAGAAAAGTCCACTTGCCCTCAAGGCGGGAACGATCGAAAACCTCTCCTTTGTGGTCTCGAAGCGTGAAGGACTTGAGGGGTTGCGAATTGGGAATCGAGGTGGCCTGCAGCCGCTGTGACTGCTGTGTCGACCCACCCTCCGATCCACCCAGGCCCATGTACAATCCGACACCGGCAATCGCTGCCGTAAGGGCTATAGCTATGGTCAGCAACTTGCTCATCAGTAGCCATAACCCGTTATCAGCATGGTTAAATAGTGATCCACCAGTAACAGTGCGAACAACAGACTGAGGTAGACAATGGAAAAACCAAAGGTTTTCATGGCATACCGATCACCCTCGGTGATCATCAACATGACAGCGTGGTAGATAAAACCCAGACCCAACAATACGGCTCCTGCAAGATACAGATAGCCGCTCATGTGAATGGCAAAGGGCAACAGTGAAACCGCCAACAGCATGAAACTGTAAAGCAGTATCTG